>NZ_JBQDKB010000003.1:0-98675 GCF_052094685.1 Marinobacter sp. | reverse complement strand
GGCCAAGGCCACCAGCACCAGACCACCCGAAAGGTGCAAAGCCACACCAGCTAACAGTAACTAGACCGCGTTCCGCGACATTGGCAAAAAGTGCGTTCTCGATAACATCACCTTCACAGCGTAGTGGAGTCCCGCCTAGATTTAAATTAAACAACAGCTTAGCCCACTTTCCCAGCCCTCACCATGTAATCGCGTGACCTCTCTATTCTGTGCAGTCAATCGTACTGTGTAGAAATATCGTTATGGAAATCGAAGGGGAGGTAAGAAAGGTAGGCCGGCCCCCGATACGGGTCGGGGCCGGTGTGGTCATCAGGCGGGAATTAGTCTGCTAGTGCTTCAATAGCTTGCTGACCTACTTCTGTGTGGTGCAGCACTTTACTGAAGGGTGCGGTGGTTTCTCCCGGGCCTTGGGTAAATACCAGTACCGGGGTATTGGTGTGGGTGCCGGTGGCCCAAACCACGTTTTGCTGTTCGGCCACTTCGCGGGCTAGTAGGTTCTGGCGGTTGTCGTCAGTTTGGTAGGCGAAGAAAGCGCCGTTAACGTCCATTTTCGGAACGGTTTTGGTGCTCAAGTATGCATGGCCTTCGGTGTAAAAGGGGTTGTCTTCGGTTGCAAGCACGCGCGCGGCTTGGGCTTCGGTGATGTCAAAGCCGGTTTCGGCGTTCACGATGCGCGCCAGGTTGGCAGGTGTTTGCTGGTCTGCTTCCAATGCGTCGAACTGGCTGTAGAAGATATCGCCGTAGGAAGACTTCTGCTCGTACAGTGTGTCTAGGGTCGCAACGTCGCCGAAGTTAAAGCCGGGTTGGAATTGTTGCTCTTTGAACACATCGCCCGGTAGATCGCGCCCGTGGGGCAGGTCGTTGGCGGAGTAGCTGAAGCCAAAACCACCGGTTTCGTGATCGGCGGTCACTACAATTAAGGTGTCGTCACGGCCTTCGGCCCAATCCAGCACGTAATTGAGCGTTTCGTTCATGCGCAGCATTTCGTGCAGCATGGTGCCGGTGTCGTTGTAATGCCCGGCCCAGTCGATTTGCCCGGCTTCGATCATCAGGAAGAAGCCTTCGTCGTTTTTTGACAGCGAGCCAATGGCTTTTTCCGACATTTCTTTCAGTGTTGGTATGGTGCGGGCAGGGTCGTTCTTGGTTTGGGTTTCGGTGATGCCGTTTGGCAACGCCGAGTAAGCAAACAAGCCGAGAATTTTGCCGTCGGCTTTTGCCATCTGCGAGCGGTTGAACGCCAGATCGTAGTTCTTCTGCTGCGCTTCGGTGATCAGATTGCGGTTGTCTTTACGCTTGGATTTGATGCGTACGCTACCTTCAGACAGGGCTTCCAGTTCCTGGCGCGCCGCTGATTGCTCGTTGTTTGCGGATTCGGGAATCCAGTAGCGCAAGCCGCCCGACAACATTACGTCCACATCGTTGTTCAGCAGATCTATAGCAATTTCATTTTCCAGGCTTCGGTGGCTCTGGTGTGCCGCAAAGCCTGCCGGGGTTGCGTGGGTAATGCGGGTGTCGGAAACAAGGCCGGTAGACTTGCCCATTTTTTTGGCTTTTTCCAGAATGCTTTCGGCGCTGTTGCCGTCTTTATCCGCGCCAATCATCTCGGCGCCGGCGGACTGGCCGGTTGCCAGTTGCGTAGCGGAGGCGGCGGAATCTACCACCAGATTGTTGTTGGCGTGGGTCATGGAAAGGCCCATGCGGCCGTTGGCGGCGATCCGATCAAAGGCGGTATTGCCGTCGGTGATCACCGAGTTTGGCGCCTGCTTGGCGTACGCTAATAGCAGGCCAATTTGTTGTGGCCCCATGCCATCGCCGATGATCATGATGACGTTTTTGGCTTTTTCCGGTGCTTGCGGTGCGGACTGCATGGGTGCACACGCGGCCAACACGAGGGAGGACGTTACCAACCCTGCTACGGCTGTGGCTTTACGGATGTTCATACTCAAATCCTTTTACGATTAGTGTTTTTGTGGCTATTGGCGTGCCGTTGTTGCCGCCTTAGCTGTCGTCCAAATGTTTGCCTAGCATGGCGTGGTATAGCTCCCGGTCGCCGATGGCGCCGGTGATTTGGCCGTTCTCTACCACCAGCAGGCTATGGCCGGTGAAATACCGAATCTCCACGGCATCCCGCAATGGGGTTTCTGGTGCGATGCGGGTGGGCTGCTTGGCCAGGCTTTCGATGTCTTGGCCTTCTTCCCAGGGTTGGGTCTGGAAGGTTTGGCCACCGCTGGTAACCACGGCTTTTTCTGCCACATCGGGTGTGTGTAGCCAGGTGTCGTAGCGTTTGTTGATGCAACGATTACCGCTGGCATCCTCCTGTATTTGCCCGATGGGGAGAGCCAGGGAGCGCGCAGCCAGTACGTTGAGCGGATTGGTGCTGGCAACAAAGCTTTTAACGTAATCGTTTGCCGGTTCCAGCACGATGGCTTCTGGCTTGCCATGCTGAACGATTTGGCCGTCTTTCATGATCGCGATGTGCGAACCCAGTTTCAGTGCTTCGTCCAGATCGTGGCTAACGAACACAATGGTTTTCTGAAGTTCTTCCTGCAGGGTTAGCAGTTCGTCTTGCAGTTGGTGACGAATCAGCGGATCAAGGGCAGAGAAGGGCTCATCCATCAGCAGGATTTCTGATTCGGTTGCCAATGCCCGGGCCAAGCCTACCCGCTGGCGCATGCCGCCAGATAGCTCGCCGGGCCGGGATTTGGCCCAACCGTCGAGGCCAACCAGCTCTAGCTGACGCGCAACCTTTTTGCGGCGCTCGGCTTTGCCTAGGCCTTGCAGTTCCAAACCAAAAGCGACGTTGTCTTCCACCGTTAGCCAAGGCATCAAGGCGAAGTTCTGGAACACCATGGAGATGCGCCGAGTGCGGATATCTCGCTGCACTTTTTCGCCGGCTTGGGTGAAATCCACCATTTCGCCGTCGTGCTGGATGCGAATGGAGCCACTGGTGACATCGTTCAAGCCGTTAACACAACGCAGCAGGCTTGATTTGCCGGAGCCAGACAGCCCCATTAGCACGCAGATTTCGCCCTTCTTAACACTCAGGCTGGCGTCCTGAACACCAACCACTAATCCGGTCTGGTCACGGATCTCGGCCCGGTCCAGGCCCTGTTCAATCAGGGGTAGTGCGCGCTTGGGTTGTTTGCCAAATACGACGTTAACATTCTCAAATTCGATCATGATGACGTCTCCTTAGCATCACTTTGGCGGAAGAATCGATCCATCCAGATAGCCAACAATACAATCGCCAAACCGGCCTCAAAGCCTTTGCCGATATCGACAGTATTCAAGGCCCTGACCACAGGCACACCTAGGCCATCGGCGCCCACCAAGGCGGCGATAACAACCATCGAGAGGGATAGCATGATGCACTGGGTAATGCCGGCCCCGATGGAGCTCATGGCGGCGGGCAGCTCAACTTTGAACAGCAGCTGCCGATTGGTGCAGCCAAAGGACTTGCCCGCCTCAACCAGTTCTTTTGGTACTTGGGAAATGCCCAGGTGAGTCAGCCGCACAGGGGCTGCGATGGCGAAGATCACGGTGGAGATCACGCCGGGAACCACGCCCAGGCCGAACAGTGTCAGTGTTGGGATCAGATAAACAAAGGGTGGGATGGTTTGCATGAGGTCCAGCACCGGCTGCAGAAACTTGTATAGCCAGCTGCTATGGGCAGAATAAATGCCCAGGGGAATGCCAATCGCCACACACAGCATGGTGGCGTACAACACCAGCGACAGTGTCGCCATGGTGTCTTCCCAGTAACCAATGTTCCAGATCAGCAGAAAGCTGAAGGCGGTAAAGGCGGTCAATCCCCAACGGCGATGACGAAGATGTGCCGCCACAGTTAAAACCAATACCAGGATGCCGGGCGGTACCCATAACAGGCCATCGGTCAGGCCGTGGATCATGCTTTTCAGGGTTTCGGAAACGGCGTCAAAAAAGCCGCTGAAATTGATGACTAGAAAATCAACAACGTCTTCCATGAAGTCGCCGAAAGGCAGTTGATGCTCAGTTATCCAGCTCATGGCGTTCAGTCTTTTTGGGTGCCAGCCTCGGCCGGCACTGAAAATGGGAGGTGTTCGTATCCATAAACAAGCGCTCTGAACTGATCAGCTCAGAGCGCTTGCAAGGTGCTGTTTTCGGTACGACTTTCAGCACTGTTTTGGTATTACTTCAGGGATGCCTTAACCGCAGGCAGGGCTGCATCGCCGTTCAGTGTTAGGACACCCTCAAGCCAGCTATCCAGTACCGATGGATTATTGGCCAGCCAGGTGTGGGCAGCGTCTCGTGGCTCTTCGCCGTCGTTCAGGATGGCGCCCATCACTTCGTTTTCCATGGTTAGCGAGAACGTCATGTTGGTAAGCAGCGTGCCTACGTTCGGGCATTCGCTCAGGTAGTTTTTGCGCACGTTGGTGTGCACGGTTGCGCCACCGTAGTTGGGGCCAAAGAAATCATCGCCGCCGTCGAGATACGCCAAATCGTGGTTGGCGTTCATTGGGTGTGGTTCCCACGCTAGGAAGACTACCCACTCATTACGACGAGTCGCGCGGCCAACCTGAGAAAGCATGCCAGCTTCGCTGGACTCTACAACTCGGAAATCGCCAAGGCCAAACGCGTTTTGATCGACCATGTCATGAATCAAGCGGTTGCCATCGTTGCCTGGCTCGATGCCATAAATCCGACCATCAAATTTGTCGGCGTGCTTGGCAATGTCGGCAAAACTGGTTACACCTGCGTCGTAAACATACTGAGGTACTGCCAGGGTGTATTTGGCGCCTTCCAGGTTGGTGATCACGGTTTCAACATCGCCGCTTTCCAAGTATGGGCGCACGTCGCCTTCCATGGTTGGCATCCAGTTGCCCAGGAATACGTCGATGTCTTTGTTTTGGAGCGACCGATAGGTAACGGGCACCGACAGTACTTTCGCTTTTGGCTTGTAGCCCATGCCTTCCAGTACTTCGAAGGCCAGCGCAGTGGTGGCGGTGATGTCGGTCCAGCCAACATCGGCAAAACGAACGGTTTTACATTCGGTGTTCGGGGCAGCCACTGCGGCGCCACTGATCGCAAGGCCAGCACAGGCCAGAATAAGCTTTTTCATTCGTTGTTCTCCTTTCTCGGTTATCGGTCACAGCGTTAGCGTTGTGCGTTCTTCCAGTCAGGGTGCTCCCACACGGGGGCAGATGAAGGTGGCAGCGGAGCAAGACCACGGATGTGGTCTGCGCATTTTTCAGCCAGCATAATGGTGGGCGCGTTCAGGTTTCCGCTCACCAGGCTTGGCATGATGGAAGCATCCACCACGCGTAAATTCTGAACGCCGTAAACCCGGGCCTGTTCGTCTACCACGGCCATGGGGTCATCCGTTGCACCCATCTTGCAGGTGCAAGAAGGGTGGTAGGCGCTGTCTGCGTATTCACGAACGAAGGCATCAATATCTTCGTCGGAGGTGGCTTTGGTGCCTGGGCGTAGTTCTTCGCCCCGGAACGGATCGAACGCTGATTGGGCGAATATTTCCCGGGTTAATTTGATGCTTTCCCGCATTTCCCAGCGGTCCCGTTCGGTGCTGAGCAGGTTGGGCTGAATGATTGGGTGGTCGCCCGGTTTGGCAGACTTCAGCTTCAGGTAGCCGCGACTGGTGGGTCGCATGGGGCCAACGTGAACCTGAAAACCATGGCACTCAGCGTCTTTACGGCCGTGATCCAGCACTTGGGATGGCAGGAAATGAAACTGAATATCCGGGTGCTGCACACCTGCCTCTGAGCGGATAAAACCGCCGGCTTCCAAGTGCGCGGTGCGACAGGCGCCCCAGTTATTATTCAAAAACCATTTCATGCCCGCGAGCGTCTTGCCGGGTTGGGTGGTGTATTTGTAGAGGGTGACCGGTTGGGTGGATTTGTGCTGAACGTATATTTCCAGGTGATCCTGCAGGTTCTTGCCAACCCCAGGGCGGTCCGCCACTACGGGAATATTGTGTTCGGCAAGTTCGGCCGCAGCGCCAATGCCAGACAGCATTAATAGTTGCGGTGAGTTGATGGCACCGCCGCTGACAATGACTTCTTTGCGGGCCGCGACCCGAACGGTTTTGCCATTCTGAATATACTCAACGCCGACGGCCGTGTTGCCATCAAACAAGATGCGCGTGGTCATGGCGCCGGTTTCAGTGGTCAGGTTGGGGCGTTTCAGTACTGGCCGAAGATAGGCCTGGGCCGCACTCCAGCGTTTGCCGTTGCGGATGGTCATGTCCATCTCACCAACGCCTTCCTGCTGAAAGCCATTCATATCTTTGGTGTAGGGGTATCCCACTTGCTGGCTTGCCTCCAGAAAGGCACCAAACAAGGGATTCGGCTCGTCGCCGGTGTGCACATTGAGTGGGCCATCGCCGCCGCGATAGTCGTCTGCGCCTTGCTCCCGGCTCTCTGCTTTTTGAAAGTAGGGCAGTACATCCTGGTAGCGCCAGCCAGTCGCGCCCTCGTCGTGCCAGCGATCATAGTCGTAGGCGTGGCCACGAATATAAACCATGGCGTTCAGGGTGGAACCACCGCCCCAAACCTTGCCGCGAGGCCAGTACAGTTTTCGGTTATTCAAAAACGACTGCGGCTCAGTGTGGTAATACCAGTTGTACTTGTCGTCCATCAGGTTGAACATCAGCGCCGCTGGCATGTGGATTTTCCAGGTGTCATCCCGGCGCCCCGCTTCCAGTACCAGCACCTGGTCTTGCTCGCTTTCGCTCAAACGATTCGCCAATACGCAGCCTGCTGAGCCGGTACCTACAATTACATAGTCAAATTCATGATCAAACTGCAAAACTGTCTCCTTCACACGGACGCAAGCGAACAATCCGCAGCGGCGATGGGTTGAATGGCGTTATCAGAACGGCGCCTCAATCGGAGCCATGCCCACATAAACCGATTTGGTTTGGGTATATTGTGCGAGTCCTTCGCGGCCGTTCTCGCGGCCAAGTCCCGAGAGCTTATAGCCGCCCACCGGCATTTCGGCGGGTGAGGCACCAAAGCTGTTGATCCAGCAGATGCCCGCTTGCAGATAGTGAATCACGCGGTGAGCACGGGTGATGTCTGCGGTGAATATGCCTGCGGCCAGGCCGTACTCTGTGTTGTTGGCGCGCTGGACGACTTCGTCTTCGGTATCGAAAGGCAGTACTGCCATCACTGGGCCAAAGATTTCTTCACGCACAATGGTCATGTCGTCGGTGCAATCGGCGAACACGGTGGGCGCCACAAAGTAGCCGTTCTCAAAACCTGCGGGCTGCAATTCGGCGCCGCCGGTCAGCAAGCGCGCGCCGTCGGTTTTAGCACTGTTGATATACTTCATAACCAGGTCTCGGTGACCAGCGCTGATCAGGGCACCGAAGTTGGTGTTTGGGTTTTCCGGATCACCCGCGATGATGTTGTTCTCGGTGCGCTCTACTAACTCGGCCAAAAAGGCGTCATAAATCTTGCGTTGAACAAACACTCGGGTGCCATTGGTGCAGATCTCTCCCTGGGTGTAGAAGTTGCCCAGCATCGCGGCCGATACAGCCTGTTCCAGGTTGGTATCATCAAAGATAATTAGTGGCGACTTACCCCCGAGCTCCATGGTGACGGACTTGAGTGTGCGTGCAGAGTCGGCCATTACGGTGCGGCCGGTTTTTGCTTCGCCGGTAAAAGACACCTTGGCGATGGCGGGGTCTGAGGTCAGCATTTGGCCCACCCGGTAGTCACCCTGAACCACGTTAAACACGCCTGCGGGCACGCCTGCGGCGAGGTAGATTTCTGCAAGTTTGACGGCGCCCAGCGGGGTTTCTTCAGACGGCTTGAATATCATGCTATTGCCGCATGCTAAGGCCGGTGCTGATTTCCAGCAGGCAATTTGCAGTGGGTAGTTCCAGGCGCCGATGCCGGCACACACACCCAGGGGTTCCCTGCGGGTATAGAAAAAATCCGGCCCGATTTGCTGGCTTTCGCCCACAATACTGGACGCCTGGCCGCCACAATACTCAACCGCATCGGCACCGGTCACAACATCTACCACGCTGGCTTCCTGCCAGGGTTTACCGGTATCCAGCACCTCAATCTCAGCCAGTGCATCGTTTTGCTCTCGCAGCATGGCGGCGGCGCGGTTGAGGATGCGGCCGCGCTCCAGGCCCGTCATGGCCGACCACGCCTTAAAGCCTTCTTGGGCGCTGGCAACGGCTGCCTGCATAATCGATTCATCGGCCTGTTCAACTTGATAGATCACCTGGCCGGTGGCCGGATTCACAACGTCGAACCGCTCACCGCTCTGGTTTGCCAGAGGTTGGCCGTTGATGAACGATTGGTAGATGGGCAGCGTCATTAATGGGCTCCGTTATTCGCGTGAATGGCTTGGTCGATGTAGGTTTTGCACAAGGCAATCGCTTGGTCTGGTTCAATACGGCCTTCACTCATAGCTGCACGCAGCCAGAAACCGTCGATCAGGGCGGCGATGGTTTGCGCCGTTGCACGTGACTGTTCGACTGGCATCAGTTGACGCAGATAGAACACCAAATTGGACAGTAAACGACGCTCATTAACTCGCTGCAGCCGCATCAGATCTGGGCTGTGCATGGCTTGGGTCCAGAATGCCAACCAGGTTTTGGCCGACTGGGCATTGATTTGAGCGCCAGAAAAATTGGCATCCACAATGGCCATCAGGCGCTCACGGGGGGCATTGGGGCGCCCTGCCATCAGCGTTGTCACGTCTTTCTGAAGGGATGACAACAGATACCGCATGGTTGCCTCGAGTAAGCCCTGCTTACCGCCGAAGTAGTGGCTGACAATGCCAACCGACAGCTCCGAGGCGCCTGCGATTTTGCCAATCGTGGCGCCCTGAAAACCATGTGCTTCGATCACCTCCAGTGTTGCGTCGATCAGCTGCTGACGCCGAATTGACTCCACCCCTAGTCTTGCCATGCCGTCCTCGAGTCACGCTCAGATTTGAATGAATGTTCAATTTATTGAATGAGTGTTCAATGAGCGCAGGTTAATGGTTTGAAGACTAAATATCAAACCGGTAATAAAAGCCCGAATAGCCAGGCTTTATCGCTAAGGACGATTAAAAGCGGGCCAAGTGGTGAAGGAAAGTATTTAGAATACGAAAGAGCGGTCGCTCTAAAACGGGCTATAGCGCGGGGAGCAGGCCCGTTGGGGCCAAGGATAAATGGCAGGAAGAAGTTGTGGTGGGATTTAACCCATAATCCACCATTAATGGGTGAGAACGTACCCAAATTTCAGCGTAATTTTTTTAATTTCCTGAAACTTACTGTTTTGTAGGCTCTTTTTTGAAGTGGCCTATTCCTTGCTTTTCCTTTTCCATCGAAGCCCCTCCGGGCTCCGTCGAGCACCCAATAAACAAAATGAATCAGGGAGCATTCTCTATGAAGACCCAAGCCATTATGGCGGTGGCATTCGCCTCTACTTTTGCTGTTGCCAATCCAGTTGTTGCCCAAGATAAGGCGGGATGGCCGGATAACTTTACTGTTGGAACGGCCAGTCAGGGCGGTACATACTTCGCCTATGGTTCTGGTTGGGCTAACTTTGTTGCAGAAAGCCTGGGTGTTTCTGGCGGTGCTGAAATTACGGGCGGCCCCATGCAGAACATGGCACTGGTACACACCGGTGACCTTAAGTTCGGTTTAACCACCATGGGCCCAGCTCAGGAATCTATGGATGGCAACAGCCCGATAGCCCCAGGCATGAAGATGGACAACGTGTGCGCCATGTTCCCCATGTACGAGACGCCTTTTTCGGTGACGGCGCTGAGCAGTTCTGGCATCAAGTCTATTTCTGATATTCCAGATGGCGCCACCATCGGTTTCGGCCCAGCTGGCTCAACTTCTGATACTTATTTCCCGCGCATGATGGAAACCCTGGGTGTGGACTTTGAGCGCCGTAACGGCAGCTGGTCTGACCTGGGCGGCCAGCTTCAGGATGGTTTGATTGATGTTGTGGCCTTTGCCGCAGGCATTCCTATTCCGGCGGTAAGCCAGCTCGAAGTTCAAACCGATGTAAACATCATTGGCATGACCGATGCGGAAGCAAAAAAGGTAACGGATAGCTTCCCGGTATCTGAATTCACCATTCCGGCTGCTACTTATCAGTCGTTGAATGAGCCTTCGCGTGTAGTGTCCATGTGGAACTTTGCCATGGTGAACTGCGACATGCCCGAAAGCTTTGTGTATGAAATCACCAAGCTGACTATGGAACAGAACGACAGAATGGTGTCTATCCACAAGGCAGCCCGTAACTCTGTTCCAGAGAACTACAGCAAGAACAAGGTTCTGCCTTGGCACCCAGGTGCAGCTCGCTGGTTCAATGAAAACGGCTATACCATCGAAGAAAGTAAGATCAAATAAGCTGTTGATCTGAACGGCGCAAAGAAGGGGGCCGCAAGGCCCCCTGTACAATCGCTGGCACCTTGCCGGCTCCGATTTGCTGGCAGGACACCCAATGACACTCGAACGACACCCAAAAGACTTTTCCGATGTGGAGGTGGGCGAAGATCACGTGCTTGCCCATAACGTGGACGAAGAGCCCGTAGAGGCAAATCGCAGGCTTTTTGAAGGCAGCATGTTGAAGTTTGTGACGTTGCTGGCGATTGCTTACTCCGCGTTTCACCTCTACTCCCTGAACATCGCGCCGATGGAAACCTGGTCGTTCCGAATTGTGCACATTGCCGGGGCATTGGTTCTGGGGTTTGTTCTGTTTGCGGGTGCACGGTTTGTGTCTACTGAAGAAGGCTCGGCGCGCCATAGATGGACAACCTGGATTGGGGCGGCGGCGCTCATTCCGGCCTTTTACACGCTGTATCAAACATTTTCGTTCTGGCAGTTGGTTCAGAACGGCGCCATGCGGATTCCTGTAGAGCTGGAAACCTGGCACTTTGGTTGGCCGCTGCTGGCGGCAACGGGTGTGGGTATTGTGGTGAGCTGGTTCCACCAGCGCGAACGCTCGCGCTTCAGTGTGCCGGATCTGGTTCTGATTGTGTGTTCAATTGCCGTTGCCGCGTATTTTCTTGTGGCTTATAACACCTCCATGCGCATGTCTACGGGCACCTCGTTTGCACCGGTCGGTATTTCGTTTGCTGCGGTTGCGGGCACCGCGTTGATTATGGAGCTTACTCGCCGGGTGGCCGGTTTGGCTCTGGTGGTTATTGGGCTGATCTTTCTGGTGTATGTGTTTGCTGGCCCCTATTTGCCGGGCTTCCTTGGTTACCCTGGGCTGTCGGTAAAACGCTTTTTTAGCCAGGTATATACCGACGCGGGCATTCTTGGGCCCACCACCGCGGTGTCGTCCACATACATTATCCTGTTCATTATTTTTGCGGCGTTTTTGCAGTTATCCAAAGTGGGCGACTACTTTGTAAACTTCGCGTTTGCCGCTGCTGGGCGCTCGCGTGGTGGCCCGGCCAAGGTCTCCATTTTCGCCTCAGGCCTAATGGGTATGATCAACGGCACCAGTGCCGGTAACGTGGTATCTACCGGTTCGCTGACTATCCCGCTGATGAAAAAAGTGGGTTACAGCAAAAAATCTGCTGGTGCGGTGGAAGCGGCCGCGTCTACCGGTGGCCAGATTATGCCTCCGATTATGGGGGCCGGTGCCTTCATCATGGCTGAGATTACCGGTATTCCTTATACCGAAATCGCCATTGCCGCCATTATCCCTGCGATACTGTATTTTGCCTCTGTGTACTTTATGGTCGATTTTGAAGCGGCAAAAACCGGCATGCGCGGCATGCGCGAAGACGAGCTGCCAAAGCTACGTACCATGGTGAAGCAGTGCTATCTGTTTATACCGATCATTATTTTGATTGTGGCGTTGTTTATGGGCTATTCAGTTATACGCGCCGGTACTTTGGCCATGATTTCTGCAGCAGTTGTCAGTTGGTTTTCGCCAAACAAGATGGGCATTCGCGAGGTTTTGAAGGCGCTGGAAATTGCCTCATACATGGCCATACAGATTATTGTGGTGTGTGCGGCTGCGGGCGTTATCGTGGGTGTTATCTCCCTGACTGGTGTGGGTGCCCGCTTCTCGGTACTGCTACTCGATGTGGCTGCAACCAGCCAGCTGCTCGCGCTGATCTTCGCTATGTTTATCTCTATCCTTCTGGGTATGGGCATGCCAACAACGGCTGCTTATGCGGTTGCCGCCTCAGTGGTTGCGCCTGGCCTGGTACAGCTCGGAATTGAGCCGCTGACGGCCCACTTCTTTGTGTTCTATTTTGCGGTGGTGTCTGCTATTACGCCGCCGGTCGCGCTGGCTTCCTATGCGGCCGCCGGTATTTCCGGTGCCAACGCGATGGAAACCTCGGTAGCTTCGTTCCGGATTGGTATTGCGGCGTTCATCGTACCCTTCATGTTCTTCTACAACGGTGCGCTGTTGATGGAAGCAGGGTGGTTTGATATTGCCCGGGCATTGGTTACCGCACTGTTTGGTGTGTACATGCTCTCTGGCGGTGTGTTGGGCTGGTTTGGCAATGTGACAGCCTCTTGGCTGGCTCGTTTGCTGCTGATTGGCGCAGCGTTGTTGATGATTGAAGGCGGCTTTGTATCCGACCTGGCAGGTATCGCGCTTGCGGTAATTGTATTCCTGATGCAGCGCCAGCGTAAGAGCCGCCTGGCTGCTGCCTGAGCTTTCCGGCAATTGCCGGCCTTTGTCCCCCGGCCCTTGTCCTTCAAGGGGCCGGGGGATACTCTGGCGTCCTTTAACGGTGTTGCGAGAACCGGGATATGTCCTACCGGATAGGCGCTTTTGTTGTATTTTTGTTCACCCTCACGGTGTCCTGGATGCTGGGTGGCTGGGTTGGCTACCGGCAGGTTGAACAGGACAGCCTTGAGGAATCTTTCCGTTATCGGCAGCTTGTGGGCAACGAGCTAAACCGGTATCTGCCTATTCCCGAACTGATGGCGGAGCATCCTTTGCTTGCGGCCGCTCTGAGCTCTCCAGATAACCCCGCAATCATTCATCAGGCCAATGAAAAAATGCAGCGCATGGCCACCATTGTTGGCAGCTCTGATGTTTATCTGATGGACACAACCGGCCTGACTATTGCCGCCAACAACTACCAGCAGACGGGTAGTTTTGTGGGGCGAAATTTCAGTTTTCGGCCTTACTTCTATAACGCCATGGATAAGGGCGGCTCCGCCATTTATTTTGCTTTGGGTTCTACCTCCCGGGTGCGCGGGTTGTACTTTTCTCACCCGGTGCGTGATGGGCAAGGGCAGTTGCTGGGTGTGGTGGCGGTGAAAGTGCTGGTGCACGAGCTGGAATCCCAGTGGCACAGGCCAGCCTCTGTTCGTGAGGCTGAAATGGTGGTGCTGGATGAAGCTGGTGTGAGCTTTTTGGCCAGTAAGCCAGATTGGCTGTATCGGGATTTCACCGGCGATGCCGAAAAAGCGCCGGGTGAGGCATCGCGACAACGTTATCCCGATAGGAATTTAAAGCCCGTGTCTCTAAAATACCTTGGTAAGCCGCCAGGTTTGTCGGGCTCATCTGGAACCTTGCGCATACGGGAGAATGGTGGAGGCCGTGAGTATTTGAGTGTTCGCACACCCTTACCTAGGCTGGATTGGACGCTACAAGTTATGGTGAGCACCCGCTCGGTGGTCTGGACACGGCTTGGATTTGTGGCAGGCGGTATTGCGATATTCTTTGGCGCTCTGCTGGCCTGGCTCTACTTGCGGGAGCGCTACCGTCGCGAAGCGGAATTGGCTCTGAGAGGGGAGCAACTAGAGCTCAGCGTTACCGAACGAACGGCAGACCTGGAGCGCTCCAATCGCAAATTGCTGGACGAAATACGAGAGCGTGAGCGTACTCAGGTCGAATTGCGCGAGACTCAACAAGAGCTGATTCAGGCGGCTAAGCTGGCGGTGTTGGGGCAGATGTCTGCGGGCCTTAACCATGAAATGAGCCAACCCCTTACAGCCATTCAGACCTACGCCAGAAACAGCCGCCGTTTCCTGGAAAAGGGCGCCGCCGATATGGTGGACGCAAACCTTAGCGAAATAGTGCTTTTGTGCGACAAAATGGCGGAGCTTACTCGCCAATTTAAGGTGTTTGCCCGAAAGTCCGAAGGCCCCCCAACCATCGTAGATTTTCGCCTGTCAGTGGATGCATCCCTGAAAATCATTGCGGCACAAAAAAGCAGTGCGGATATCGATATCCGATGGAGACGTCCTGAACAGCCGGTTTGGTGCCACGGCGACCTGATCCGCATTGAGCAGGTGATGGTAAATCTGCTTGCTAACGCCGTGCAGGCTGTGGAAAACCAAGAGCAGCCAAAAATCACCATAGATGTGGAAGAGCAGGGCGAGATTTGGCGCTGTTTTGTGCGAGATAATGGCTCTGGGCTTCCGGCAAATTCAGAACAGATTTTTGAACCTTTTTTTACCACCAAATCCGTTAAACAAGGGCTTGGGTTAGGGTTGTCTATCTCAAGGCAGATTGCCGATGCCCTGGGTGGCCGGCTTACCGGGCGCAATCGTATGGATGTGCCGGGTGCGGAATTTGAATTTACCCTAACAAAACGGGAGGCCACGGAATGACAGAACCCTCGGTAATCTTTGTAGATGACGAGCCCCACATTCGCCAGGCCATTGCTCAAGCGCTCACCCTTGAAGACCTGCCTGTGAGTTGTTTTTCTGATGCAGAATCGGGCCTTTGTGCCATTACGCCAGAATACAACGGCGTGGTGCTGTGTGATTACAACATGCCGGGAATGGATGGGCTTGAGATGCTGAGTGCAATTCAGGCTATGGATAAAACCATCCCCGTTATCATCCTGACCGGTCAAGGCGACATCAGCACGGCGGTGTCTGCTATGCAGCAGGGCGCTTACGACTTTATTGAAAAACCTTTCAATCACGATGAGTTGATTGAGCTGCTTCGGCACGCGCTGGAGAAACGGCATCTTGCCTTGGAAAACCGTCGACTTAAGGCCCAACTGCGCCATTTAGCGCGGCCTGGCCCAAGGATTCTTGGCGACACCCCAAGCATGCAGAAAGTGATGGATACCATCACGCCGATTTTGGATATATCTGCCAATACGTTGTTATTCGGCGAGACGGGTTCTGGCAAGGATGCGCTGGCCCGTTATATCCACGAGAACAGTCCACGGGGTGCCCACAACTTTGTGGCGATCAATTGCGGCGCCGTGCCGGAAAACCTCATTGAGAGCGAGCTTTTTGGCCACGAGGCGGGGGCGTTTACCGGGGCAGACAAGCGCCGCATCGGTAAAATTGAGCATGCTCACCGTGGCACTTTGTTTCTGGATGAAGTGGAAAGCATGCCCATGCCGTTGCAGATCAAGCTGCTTCGGGTACTTGAAGAGCAAAAAGTGGAGCGCCTGGGCAGTAATCATGTGCAGGATGTGGATGTGCGCATTATTGCGGCCACCAAATCGGATCTCAAAGCGCTCAGCAATGAAGGCAGTTTTCGCGCTGATCTGTATTACCGGCTGAACGTGGTGAAAGTGGATATTCCGCCCTTGCGCGAGCGCAAAGAAGATATACCCATGCTGTTTCACCACTTTGTACTGATTGCCGCTGCACGTTACGACAGGGAGAGCATTCCACTGGATGCCAGCCAAGCTGCACGGTTGATGCATCACAGCTGGCCCGGAAATGTTCGTGAATTGCGTAACCTTGCTGAGCGCTATGTGCTGCTTGGTCCGGCTGCGCTGAATGAAAGTGAACCGGCGGCCAAGGCTGATGTGAGTGGCCGGCGAACCCTCACGGAAATGATGGACAGCTTTGAGCATTCGGTGCTGACCAGTGCTCTCAATGCTTGTCAAGGCAGCATCAAGGACACCATGGTGCAGTTGGGTGTTGCCCGAAAAACCCTCTACGACAAGATGAAAAAGCACGGTCTGGATAAGGCTCAGTTTAAGGACTGAGCTCGGTTACATTCTGTATACAAAATACGCATGACCCTTAATGATAATTCACGGGGTTACTCTGTATTATCGCGTTTCTTTGCTGCGGGCGAATGCTTCCGTCCATCCTCTGTAATAGATAGAAGACCTACCTGATATGAAAAACCTGACCATTCAGACAAGAGTGCTGTTGCTGGCACTTGTGCCTGTGATCCTGCTTACCGTGTTTCTAACTACCTATAATCTTAACCAAGCCAAAGGCATGGGCGACGAAGCGCTGGCAGGGTTTTACTCGGATATGGAGTCGAGTAAGCGCCAGGAGCTGAGAAACTATATTGAGTTGGCACTCTCCTCGATTACCCACCTGTACAACCAGCCAGGCTCAGCAAACGACCCTCAGGTTCGTGAGCAGGCATGGGAAATTCTGCGGCAATTGCGCTTCGACGATTCCGGCAGTCTGGGTTATATCTTCGCCACTGACACCCGTGGCCTTACCGTTATGCATGGCGCAAATCCGGCGCTGGAAGGCCAGACCCTCTGGGACACTAAAGACCCCAATGGAACTTACCTGATCCGCGAACTGGTAAAGGTGGCTCGTGGCGGCGGTGGCTATGTTTCCTATGAGTGGAGGAACGAGAACACAGGTGACGTCGCGCCGAAACTTGGCTATGCAGTGATGATTCCGAATTGGGACATCATGATAGGTACGGGGTTCTGGGTGGATGGCCTGGATAAGCAAGTCGCTGCCATGGACAAGAAAGTGGGCGACTCTTTAGGTAGTGCCGTCATTGGTTCAATAACCACCTCACTGATCGCGTTGGCTATCATCGTGTTTTTAGCCCTGATTGTCGTACGCAGCATAATCCGGCCGCTAAAATCAGCCGTGTCTGCCATGAACGATATCGCCAGTGGCGATGGAGACCTGACCCGTCGATTAGAGATAAGCGGCAAGGACGAGCTGGGCCAACTAGCGACGGCCTTCAACAGCTTCGCTGATCAGGTACACGGATTGGTGGAGCAGGTTCTCTCATCCACCCGCACGCTGAACGAAGCGTCTGAGGAGCTGAATCAGGTGATGGGAGAGACAGAGCAAGGCGTAGAGCGACAGAAATCTGAAAGTGACCAAGTGGCGACCGCCATGAACGAGATGACGGCTGCAGCGCAAGAAGTGGCCAATAACGCCAGTGAGGCCTCTGATGCGGCCGATCACGCCAATGTTCAGGTGTGCGATGCGCAGGGCTTGGTGCACCAGACTATCGAAGTGATCGGTGGTCTGTCTGAGCAGGTTGAGCAAGGCGTTAAGGTAATTGAAAAACTGGGTGCAGACTCCCGTCAGATCGACACAGTCTTAGAAGTAATACGCGAGATTGCCGATCAGACCAACCTGCTGGCACTCAATGCGGCCATTGAAGCAGCTCGTGCTGGGGAGGCTGGCCGAGGATTTGCGGTGGTCGCGGATGAGGTTCGCACGCTGGCCAGCCGAACTCAAAAGAGCACTCAGGAAATACAGGAAACCATAGAGCGATTGCAAACGGGGGCCGACAACGCGGTGAAGCTAATTGGCTCGATCAGTGAGCGCAGTGAGGCTACCATTGCAGAAACCCGTCAGGTGGACAAAGCCTTGCAGCGGATTAACCAAGCGGTTGGCACCATAAATGATATGAATACCCAGATTGCCAGCGCGGCGGAAGAGCAGACTAGCGTCTCTGAAACCATTAACCAGAATGTTCATGAGATTGTTGCGATCACAGAGCAGACTGCTCAGGGAACGCGCCGTGCAGGAGCTGCAACGCAGCGCCTTAAAGGGCTGGCGAAAGACATGTCAGACCAAGTTAGTCGCTATCGTGTCTAACTTATAGAACCTACAAAAAACCGAGCCTCCGCTCGGTTTTTTGTAGGTCTGTATCAGAGATTGGCTTCTGCAAACTCCGCTAACAGTGAACGCGGTACACCTTGTAAGTGGATGTGGCCACCGTGGCTGAAGCTTTTGAAGCGTTCTGTCATGTAGGTCAGGCCGGAACTGAGAGCGCTCAGGTAGGGGGTGTCAATCTGTGCCAGGTTGCCCAGACAGATCACCTTGGAGCCATTGCCGGCACGGGTGATGATGGTTTTAATTTGGTGCGGGGTTAGGTTCTGGGTTTCATCAATAATAATCAGGCTATGCTGAAAGCTACGACCCCGAATGTAGTTCATGGATTTGAAGTGCAGTGGCACCTTGCTGAGAATGTAATCCACACTGGCGGTCATGTTTTCGTCATCTTCGTGCAGTGCTTCCAGGTTGTCCACGATGGCGCCCAGCCAGGGCTCCATTTTCTCCGCCTCAGTGCCAGGCAAAAAGCCGATGTCTTCGTCCAACCCTTGGGTTGAGCGGGTTGCAATAATCCGCTTGTAGAGCTTGCTGGCAACGGTCATCTCTATGCAGGCCGCCAGTGCCAGAATGGTTTTACCAGAACCCGCCGACCCGGTGAGGTTAACCAGATGCACGTCTGGATCAAGCAGTAGGTTCATAGCCATGGCCTGGTAGATATCTCGAGGTACTAGCCCCCAGACCTCCTCGTTCATCAGATCGTGCTGGCTCAGATCCCTGATAACCACTTGGGTATCGGTGATGTCGGTGGCCCTGCCTACAAATCCCTGCTCATCAAGCACAAACTCGTTGATATGAAGCTTTTTGAGCGCGCCTTCGCGCTTAAGAATATGCTCAGTTGCCCCTTCTCGCTGCACAGTTTCCACTTTGGCAATGGTATCCCAGAAAGAATTTGGGAATTCGTGATAGCCCTTGGGCAGCAGATCAATGTCGTCAAGCAGTTGGTCGTTGTGGTAGTCCTGGGCCTCAACACCAAAACCACGGGCTTTAAGCCGCATGTTGATGTCTTTGCTTACCAGAATGATATTCCGTGAAGTGTCCCGTTCCTGCAGTGCGGCCAGGGAATTAATGATCTTATTGTCGTTCAGGTGCTCCGGCAACGAATGATTGCCGGTGTGCTCGGCGCTCATTAAAATAGAAAGGGTGCCCAGAGGCTTTGCCATCGTGGCTCGTACGATGGGTACGCCTTTTTCTATGTCCTTCGGGCTGGCATCGCCAAGCAGCCTATCAATGGTGCGGATCGCCTGGCGACAATCTGCCGCCACACTTTGTTTGCCGGATTTTAGGCCGTCGAGCTCTTCAAGCACGGTCATTGGAATGATGACATCGTGTTCTTCAAAGTTGAGCAGGGCATTGGGGTCGTGAATCAGGACGTTGGTATCGAGGACGTACATTTTTCTTCGAGCGTGCGGTGCTATTTCCGCTGCTCTTTCTGATGTTCTGGGCATAAGAGGCGCTACCTTTGTGATGGATCAGTTGTTACGGGCGCAGCGTTTCGTAAGCTCCTCATCCGAGATGATTTTTAGCATGTCGTAAGTGGTTACAATACCGGTAATCTTTGACTCCCGAGTGACAAAAATTCGGTGTAGGTGTTCGCTCATCATTATATTGGCAATGTCGCGCACCGGTGTGGTTTCGTCAACCGATAATACGATGGGTGTCATAATATCCCGAACCTCTACCGGCACTTTTCCCATTTCTTCAAACATCACCATGCGCAAACGCCGGGCTTCCTGCTGCTCATCTGCTGTGAGTTGTCTGGTGGTATTGGAGCGGTTGGCGTTCCAGCGAAATTCGGTGATGTCTTTGAGGGTAGCAATGCCGACAATCTCGCCGGATTCGTCGGTCACAGGACTGCCGGTAATTTCGTTGTCGGTTAGAAACCTGGCCAGACGATCCATCGTCCAGGATTGCGGTACCGCCTTGATGCTAGGCGTCATTATCTCGTATGCGCACACGGTCATTAGGTGTTTTCTACCTTGTGGAGTCCTTTCTCCAGAGCTTAGCGTTTCACGCTCTGCCAGTCACCTTTCACTCTCAGGTGTCGGTCGGTTTTATGACGTCAATCAGTTGACCATCTTGGTTGTATAACAGGCGAAAGCCTTGATAACGCTCCATGCCCGATACCCTCTCCAGCTCCTCTATGGAGCTCATTGGTATATCAACCAGAAGTGTATTAACCAGCCAGCCGGGCAGGGAGCCATTGGGGTCTGTGTGTTGTAGCCATATCATTCGGGTTTTGTTGTCTTCGGGAATAAAGCGGTACAGGGTGTCTGAGCGATCAACTCTAACGCGGTTGCTGTTTTCTGCTCGCTTGCCCGAGATGGCGCTCATTTTCATGGTGATCTGTTCGGAAGCCTCATCGCCTTGTGTTCGGATGTGCAGAACATAATCTCGATCTGTTACCGGCCAAGGCATGTCGTTTACGGAGTAGGCGTGGCGGTCATTAAAGTTGCCTTTCCCCACTCCGTAGGATTCGGAGCAATTGAGCACCCACTCCATACAGGAAGTTGGGTTCACCATAACTGCCATAACCGCTTCGATGGGGGCATCAAGCAGAGCTTCCGCTTTGAACACCTGAAAGCTGGAGTCGTTCTGATCCATTGTATAAATGCGGATTTCGCCTGATTCTTCCCGTAGGATCCATGCCTCGCTGTCTTCAGCGGGCAACGCAGCACGGGCGGTGGCTGCCGCCATTACAGAAACCAGCAAAGCGCAAATTACACCGCTGATGACTGAGGCCCAGCCTTTAAAACCATGGGCTCCGGGCTTTCTCATAAGCTACACTTCCTTGGTGATAGTGGGCTGAGTCTAACATGAGATGTTGGGCATTTTGGCTCCAGAAACAGGGGATTGTGAACCAGGTAGCCGCCCGGTGGAGCAGTTCGTTAAATTGGCCTGATTTGACGAAGACCATGACCATAAAAAAACTGATTAATGCAAAGGGGCACATCACGCCCGGAGTGCTGAACCAGCCAGTAGATGAAATAAACTACCTGGATTACGACCTGCGAACGGTGATGGACCGGCCGCGCTCCAAACTGGCCAGGCGCTGGCGGTTTAACCAGTTCCAGTTTGTGAGCGTCACCGGCCCTGGGTGGGTATTCGGCATGGCCTTGGTGGATTTAAAGTTACTCGGAAGTGGTTTTTTCTACCTCTACGACTTCGCATCTGGGCAAATGTTTGAGCACAGCTTTATGAGCCCTCTGGCTTTGGGTACCCGGATTGAGCCATACCCAGAACACGGCTCGGCCTCGTTCAATAAGGGGGATGTTTCTATGCGCATCTTGCCTTTTGATGGCGGTAGAACAGTCTCTGTATCTGCACCTGGAGGTATTCGCATAAAACTGACACTGAAAGAAGATAATGATCCTCTACGGCTGGTTTGCCCTGCAGGCTATAGCGGCTGGGTATTCACTCGGAAGTCCGCAGGATTGGCTGTGGAGGGTGAGATTCTCTGGGATCATCGCATCTGGCGCTGTGATGAAGCCACCCGCGGCGCCGTCGATTGGAGTTGCGGTTTTATGCGCCGTGAAACCGCCTGGAACTGGGCAAGCATAGCCGGGCAACTGCAGGATGGCCGGCCGATTGGGCTTAACCTAGCGGCGGGCGTTAATGAAACAGGGATGACAGAAAACGCTCTGTGGCTGGATGGTCGGTGTCAGAAGCTTGGAGCGGCTCGCTTTCGTTTTGATCGATACCTTGCTGGCAGTGACTGGCACGTAACCACGGAAGATGGCCGGGTTGATCTGCACTTTGTGCCGGCCGCGGCGCGTAAAGAAAAACTCAATGCGGGGATACTGGCGTCCAACTTCAGGCAGTACGTAGGCACATACAACGGAACCATAACGGATGAAAGCGGCGCAAAAATTGCCATTCAGGGTTTGCAGGGGTTGGTGGAGGATCATTTCGCGAGATGGTAATGAAAAATGCCTGCTCGCATACACGGGCAGGCATTTTGTTAGCCAGAGCTGGTTCTAGCGTTCGGGCAGGGTGACGTTCAGTTCCAGAACGGAGCAACTGTCGTTGCGGTCCACCTCTACCTGAACCATGTCGTCACTGATTTGCACGTATTTGCGGATAACCGCCAATAGCTCCTGCTGCATTTGCGGCAGATAATCTGGCTGATCACGCTGGCCGCGCTCGTGGGCCACGATAATTTGCAGACGCTCTTTCGCCACGTTGGCGGAAGAACCTGGTTTCTTGCTTTTGAAATAATCGAGGAAACTCATCCGTCAGCCTCCCTTAAACATCCGTGAGAAAAAGCCCTTCTTCTGGGCCGCCATGAAGCGGTGTTCCCGCTCCTCGCCAAGAAGGCGCGCAACTGCGTCGTCGTAAGCCTGGCCTGCATCGCTTTCTGCTTCGAGAATAACGGGCAAACCCTGGTTCGACGCGTTGAGCACAATCTGGCTTTCCGGAATAATGCCCAGCAGTGGAACAGCAAGAATTTCTTCGACATCCGCTACCGAAAGCATTTCGCCACGCTCAACCCGCTCCGGGTTGTACCGAGTCACCAGCAGGTGTTCCTTAACTGGATCCTGGCCCATTTCTGCGCGGCGAGATTTACTTTGCAGTATGCCGAGAATTCGATCGGAATCCCGTACGGAGGAAACCTCTGGGTTGGTCACCACAATGGCTTCATCTGCGTAATGCAGCGCCATCTGCGCACCATGCTCGATACCAGCGGGGGAGTCACAGATGATGTAGTCGAAGGTTTCAGACAGCTCGTTGATAACTTTCTCAACGCCTTCTTTGGTGAGGGCTTCTTTTTCTCGGGTTTGGGAGGCCGGGAGGATATAAAGCGTATCAACCCGCTTGTCACGGATCAGAGCCTGATTCAGCGATGCCTCGCCCTGTATGACGTTTACAAAGTCATACACCACACGGCGTTCGCAGTTCATGATCAGATCGAGGTTGCGCAGGCCCACGTCAAAATCTACCACCACGGTTTTATAGCCGCGTTTGGCAAGCCCGGTGCTGATAGAGGCGCTGGTGGTTGTTTTGCCAACGCCGCCCTTTCCTGAGGTAATGACAATAATTCTAGCCAAGGTCTATTTCCTGTGTCTCGATGGATTCGTCGTGTCTGCCGGATATAGCCCGGTCAAATTATTTTGTTCGATTCCAGTGTCAGGCCTTGTCCAGTGGCGCTACCACCAACAGTTCGTCCCTGAGCTGAATCTGCACAGCGCTTTTCCAGCCATTGTCCTGAAGATCTTCGGAGATTTTATAGTGTCCAGCGATGGACACAAGCTCTGCCTCAAGGGATTGGCAGAAAATTCTTGCAGATTCGGCCCCATGAATGCCCGCAAGCGCTCGGCCGCGCAGTGGGCCGTAAACATGAATGTTGCCTGCAGCCAGTACTTCCGCACCTGCCTGAACCGGTGCCAGAATAATCAGGTCGCCCTCTGGAGCATGGATTTGTTGGCCTGACCTTACTGGCTGATTGATGATTTTGGCCGGGGCCGCCTCCGGAGCTGCTTGTGGTGCCGGTGCAGCAGGCGATTCTGTTTTTTCGACGGTGGCCTGGGCTTCGTGAGCCCGATCTCGTTGACCGCCTCCAGGCATCAGAGCCAAGGCAGCGCCCCGGGCGAGGCGTCGCTGGTCGTCATTGCCGCCGCGAACGCCGACAACGTGAATTTTATTGTGCCGACAAGTGCCGATAATTTTGAAGAAATCCAGTTCACTGTTGAGGCCTTCGTACTTTTCCAGGCTGATAATGAGGGGGATGTCGCGAAAAAAGCCAGGTGCCTGGCTTATTTTGTCTTTCAGTGTTTCTTCAAATTCGTCGCTATCGAAATAGTAGAGTTCCAGCGCGGTCATGGATACGCTGGCACTTTTTAGCTGAAACACTTGTTGTACCCCGGAAGTGGCGGTGTCGCTCATGAGTGGGTCTCTTCCCTGGTGTCTGGCTCGAATGGGGTGCGGCGCGGGCGCAACGGCGTGTCTTCAAAACGTATGCCAGACCAGCCTGTGCTGATGAACTGGCGAATATTGCTGTGATTTTCCCCGGCGGGATCGTTCAGCACCTGCTGGTAATGTTGGGCAAACAGTTTCAGCGTGTCGGCCTCATTTAGGCTGCAGTAAAGGCCTAGGCCGAATATTCGGCATGATCCGGCGTTTTCCTCGGCGGCATTGAATACCGGCCCGTTGTGAAAGCCGGCGGGGTTGTAGTCAAAGTGCCGTTTGATCAACGCCATGGTGTCGTCAAAATCTGCATGGCCACCATCCAGCGAAGCTAAGTGGATGCGTACTGCTTCGTTTACGTTCATTACTTGTGATCCTGTTTCGGACCTGTCTGGTGTAGGGCTTTCCATTCTTCGTATGGCATGCCGTAAATTTCTTCCCGGGCCGCAGGGTCTGAGAGTTCGTGGCCCCGCTCGATGGCTTCCGCCCGATACCATTTGGAAAGACAGTTTCGGCAGAACCCGGCAAGATTCATCAGATCTATGTTCTGAACGTCGGGGTTGTCACCCAAATGCTTAACCAGGCGACGAAAAGCCGCGGCTTCGATTTCAGTGCGTTCAGAGACTGGAATGGGGTTCGACATGGGACCTCATCATGGTGTTCGGTGGTTGTCATGGAGATTCCTGACATTCTCAGCATCTTACTTTAAGATACAAGGCTGTATAAATGTACAGAAACCCGACGCGAGCTCAATGATTATGCCTCAACGCAAGATCATCCACGTGGATTGTGACTGCTTTTATGCGGCCGTTGAGATGCGTGATGACCCAACATTGCGTGATGTTCCATTGGCGGTAGGCGGTGAGGGCGGCCGTGGTGTGGTGACAACCTGCAACTATAAAGCCCGGGCTTTTGGTGTGCGCTCAGCTATGCCAGGGGGCGAAGCCCGACGCCTATGCCCCGGCCTGGTTACCGTGCCGCCGGATATGGCCCGTTACCGAGTGGCCTCACAAAAGGTAATGAGCATCCTCAGGGAATTGACTGATCTGGTTGAACCTCTGTCTCTGGATGAAGCCTTTCTGGATGTATCTGAGATTACCGACCATCGGGGTAGTGCCACTCTAATGGCCCGCTACCTGCGAGAGCGGGTAGAAAAAGAGGTGGGCATTACCATTTCTGCTGGCGTCGCCCCCAATAAATTTCTTGCCAAAATTGCCAGTGATTGGAAAAAGCCCGACGGATTGTTTGTGGTAAAGCCCGACGATGTGGATGACTTTGTTCGCGAGCTTAAAGTGGAGAAACTGTTTGGAGTAGGGCAGGTAACTGCCGGAAAACTACATGCGCTTGGCGTTCAAACATGCGGAGACATACAGGCGCTGGGCGTTGATGTGCTGATCGAGCGTTTTGGTAAGCAGGGTTATCGATTGTACGAGATGGCCCATGGCCGGGATGAACGGTCGGTAGTGGTGTCTAGAATTGCTAAATCTGTGAGTGTAGAGCGCACCTTCTCTCAGGACTTGCCAGATACAGCCGCTTGCGAAACCGTGCTGGCATCGCTGGCGGCGGATCTCAACCTACGGCTAACTCGCAAGGCGCGAGAGAAGCCCATCCACAAACTGTTTATCAAAATACGCTATAGCGATTTTTCTACCCATACACTGGAGCGTGTGCGGGAAAATATAAAAGAGCCGGGGTTTGTTGATTTCCTGCCATTGCTTACGGAGCTGGTAACCAATCGCGAGCGGCCTGTTCGCCTGCTGGGCCTGGGTGTACGTTTTCGTAGTGATGATGCGCCCGTTACCCAGCTACGGTTGTTCGACTGAGATCAGCCAGGAAACAAGGGGAGAAAGTCGTTGAAAAAGCACAGTGCTGACAGGTAACCCATCAGCCCTCCTATGAAGGCGCCAGCTACAACGTCGGAGGGGTAGTGCAGGCCCAGTACTATTCGGGAGGCAGCCACGCTCAAGGTAAATGGAGCAGCGGCCAGTGCCAGTTTAGGTGTCGTCATGAACAGCATAGCCTGAAAGCAGGCGGCGTGAAGGGTGTGTCCCGATGGGAAGCTGTAACGGTCTAACGGTGGCGTGCCGCAATTGATTGATGGAAACGATATAAACGGTCGCTCGCGTATCAGCCAGCGTTTAAGAAGCTTGTAGGTCAGGGTGCAGGTCAGCCCTGTTAGAGCCATTAGCAGCGCCAAACCTGCACCAGTCTTGGGCTCGATGACGGGGATCGCCAAGATCAAAGCGTACCAGAACCATCCATCGCCCAGCCGGCTAACCAGCTGAAAATAACGCATCGCTAGCCGGAATCTAACGATTTGGTTAATGCACTGGCAGAAGGCGTATTCACGCTGATCCGCCAGCTCAAAGAAGCGGGATGCTTTGCTTGTGTCTGGCATAGTATCGAGCCTTTGGGTTTTGGTTTAATACGAGTTTTTCGAATTGTTCGATCCGCGAATCCCAGCTCAGTTTGAGCGCATCCAGCCGGGCTTGTGTGCGAATACGGTTGAGCAGGGTTGGTTGATTTGCCAATCGGAGAGCCCCGCTTATAAACCGATCATCCTGCGTCAGTGGAGCCTTTATGCCGTTTTCCTCATGGCGAATATGTTCGCGGGCGGCGGCATCGTCGTAAGCAACGACTGCGAGGCCGCTGGCCATTGCTTCAAGCACAACGTTCCCAAATGTGTCGGTTTTACTGGGGAACAGGAATAGGTCGCCGGATGCATAATGGCGGGCGAGATCAGGGCCGCTTTGGGTACCGCAAAGAATATAGTCCGGATGTTTTTCAGCTAACTGTTTTCGCAGGGGGCCATCCCCCACCAGCACAAATTTAGCCTTGGGGTGCAGTGTGCGGATGCGCTCGTAACATGCCACTGCCATTCGAAGGTTCTTTTCTGCTGCTAGCCGCCCCACATAAACGACCGCACGATCGTTTTCTTTGAGTCCCCAGCGCGCACGCAGAGACTCATCCCGCTGGCGTGGTGAAAAGCGGCTGCAATCTACCCCGCGACTCCAAAGACCGGTTGGCGTTATGCCCATGTCCGCGGTGATTTCCTGCATTTTTTTTGTGGGGACCAGTGTGATTGCTGTGCGGTTGTGGAACCAGCGGCCATAAGCGCGAAGCAGCTTTTCCAAAGCCCCAACGCCGTAGTACCGGCTGTATTGGTGAAAGTTGGTGTGAAAACCGGAGCAAACAGGAAGCCTCATCTTTCGTGCTGCAGAGACAGCGGCTATGCCTAAAGGCCCTTGGGTGGCTACATAGATTGCATCCGGACGGTTCGTTTGCCAGAGTCGCCGGAGTTCGCTGCTGCGGGCTATGCCAAAACGCAGATCCGCATATCCGGGCAGGGGTAGGCCTGTTGCAACATACTCGCTGGCAAACAGCGCATCGCCTACGCTCGGCATCAAACCTTTTTGCTCGTGACGTTGCGTTGGGCGTACAACAGTCACGTGGTGTCCGCGCTGCATTAGCCCCTGGCAAAGGTGCTTCAATGTGTTGGCAACCCCATTGATCTCCGGCGGAAACGTTTCGGAAACGATGGTAATGTGTTGCTTTCGCGGGCTGGCCTGGCTGGTTTCGATCACGATGTTTCCCATGCTTTTTTTAACATGCCTTTACTATGGAAACTAAGAGTGACAGTGATGCGACATTCCAATGACATTCTCTTTACTTGTTCAACAACTTGAAGCGGAGACACTATGCAAACCCGAAAGCTCGGCAATACAGACATTGATGTCAGCTTGATATGCCTGGGAACCATGACCTGGGGTGAGCAGAACACCGAGCAGGAAGCTTTTGAACAGCTGGATTACGCCACCTCTGAAGGTGTGAATTTTATTGATGCGGCAGAAATGTACCCGGTGCCACCGCGGGCGGAAACTCAGGGCCTAACCGAGACATATCTGGGCAACTGGTTGGCGAAATGCGGCCGCCGTGACGATCTAGTGATTACCTCAAAAGTCGCGGGGCCGGGAAATGGGTTGAGCTATTTGCGCAATGGCCCACGCCTGACCCGCGATCATATTATTGAAGCCTGTGATGCCAGCTTGAAACGCCTGCAGACCGATTATATCGATCTGTACCAAGTGCATTGGCCGGACCGTAGCACCAACTTTTTCGGTGCGCTTGGTTATCAGCCGGATCCAAAAGAGCAGTACACGCCGATTGAGGAAACACTAGACGCACTGAATGAGTTGGTTAAAGTTGGAAAAATTCGCCATGTAGGGATTTCCAATGAGACCCCCTGGGGCACGATGGAATACCTGCGCTTGGCCGGAAATAATGGCTGGCCGCGGATTGCCAGTATTCAGAATCCATACAGTTTGCTAAACCGGTCTTTTGAGGTGGGCATGGCAGAAATAGCTCATCGGGAACAAGTGGGCTTGCTGGCCTATTCGCCTCTGGCCTTCGGCATGCTGTCGGGCAAGTACCTGGACGGTAAATGGCCCGAAAAGGCACGCTTAACGTTGTATGAGCGGTTTAGCCGCTATACCAGTGAGAGAGGCATGGATGCGACTCGAGCATACGTGGAGCTTGCCCGGCAAAACGGTTTGTCTCCGGTTGAGATGGCTCTGGCTTATGTGAATACCCGTAGCTTTGTGACTAGCAATATTGTTGGTGCCACCACTATGGAACAGCTCCGGGAAAATCTGGGGTCGCTCCGGGTGAATCTTAGCTCGGATGTTCTGGAAGCCATTGAGGCGATTCACCAGGAATTTACCTACCCCTGTCCTTAACGGAGTGCGCTAGCCACAGTTGACCTAAGATATTGAGCCAAAGGGAATTGGCTAATTCTGACGAGGGTGGCGGTTACATTCTGCAATATTGAGGATCATTCCTTGACAAAAAACGA
The DNA here is from genome assembly GCF_052094685.1 of Marinobacter sp. Classification (GTDB taxonomy): domain Bacteria; phylum Pseudomonadota; class Gammaproteobacteria; order Pseudomonadales; family Oleiphilaceae; genus Marinobacter. The sequence continues at coordinate 70,170 of NZ_JBQDKB010000003.1, read as the reverse complement.
GCCATTCCGTGACAAAAAAACGGAGCAATCGTGTGCAAATTCACATCTTTTTGCCAGTCAGGGGTTAGACTTTAGCCTAGGGTATAAGTAAACTTCACTTCCGGTTAAGAAGGTCTTCGTAAGTATCATGATTATTCGCATCTTTGTCGCTCTACTTGTTCTCAACGTTGCTGCGTTTGTGGTTCGCGCTGAAGCGTCTGAGCGCGCGTTTGATGGGCAGAGCGAAATCACGACCACCGAAGATGTTTATCAGCTGCAGCAGCAAAGATCTGGCGATTTTGATGAAGACAACACCTATGCCGTTACCGAAATCGGTTCGCGGTTGTTGAGCCTGTCTCTGGTGCGCACAGGTAACACCGGCAAGCATTACGCTTCTCAGCCTGCTCAGGCAGACCATGGCATTGCGTTGTTGAATGAGGGTGCCTGCTTAAACTTGAAGTGGAACTTCTGATCGTCTAGCTTGCAAAACTCAGTTCGCCTTTTGGCCTTTATCCCGTTTTACTTGAATATTACCTGACGCCCCCCCTTCTTCTCTCCCTATTCTCTGGCTACCGCTGTTTAACGTCGGATTCATGATCTGGTGCATTGTCTGTGTGCATGCGCCGTGTGATGATCCCCCCCATGGGTGTTACATGCTGATTGATCAATGAGGATCCTTATATGGCGGTAAATGGAAGGCAGCGTTTAAGTGACACAGAGCGTTGCGTGGATGAAGTAATCCGCCGGGTTGGTAAGACGATCACACTGGGTTTGCCTTTGGGGTTGGGTAAGCCAGTTCGCTTGGTAAACGCTTTGTATCAGCGAGCAAAGGACGACCCAGAAATAAATCTGCATATCTTTACGGCGCTTTCACTGCTGGCCCCAACAGGGGGATCTTCTTTGGAGCGGCGCTTTATGGAGCCGTTTGCGGAGCGTTTATATGGTGATATTCCAGATCTGCAATATGCCCGTGATGTCGCGAAGCACCGGCTGCCCCCGAATGTTCAAGTGTCGGAGTTCTTTTTCAAGGCTGGCAGCTACCTCAGCAATCGCGGCCAGCAGCAGAATTATGTATCTACCAATTATACCCATGCCGTTCGTGATCTGATGAGCTTAGGGGTTAATGTGGTGGCGCAGATGGTCTCTCCGGGGGAACTGCACGGTTCGCCGGGCATGGTAAGTCTTAGCTGTAACCCGGATTTGAGCCTTGATCTATTGCCGCTGTTGCGAGAGCGGGAGGCGGCAGGAACACCAGTAGCCATCGTGGGCGAAATCAATCGCCAGTTGCCTTGGTTTGGTCGCGATGCTGCGGTGGCTGAAGACGATTTTGATATGGTATTTGAGCATCAGGGCTCCGAATACCCGTTGTTTTCTGCCCCCCAGATGGCTATCAGCCCTGCAGATCACCTGATTGGTTTTTTTGCCAGTACCTTACTGAAAGACGGCGGTACGCTGCAGGTGGGCATAGGTTCCCTTGGTGCTGCGCTTGTGCATAGCGCTATTTTTCGCCATAAAAATAACGACGCTTGGCAGGCAGTGTTTGATCACTTGCAGGTTGCAGAGCGCTTTCCCTTAGCGGGAACAGAAGGTGGGACTGGGCCGTTTGAGAAAGGCCTGTACGGTTGCAGTGAAATGATGGTCGACGGCTTTCTGTACCTCATGGAAGCCGGTATTCTTCGGCGCGAGGTGCATGATCATGCCGACCTTCAAACACTGATCAATAATGGCGAAATTGATGAGCAAGTTTCGTTGGCTACGCTGGATGTACTGCGCCGGGAAGGGCTTGTTGAATCCCCCATGCGGGCTCGGGATGTTGTTTGGCTGCAGCAGCATGGAATTCTGCGGGATATAGTGGAGTTCAAGGGTGGCCGGCTGCTGGTCGGAGAGCATTCACTAACTGCCGATCTGGATGATCCAGAGGCGAGGGATGCGATGACAACCTTCGTGCTGGGAGATCGTCTTGCCGGTGGTGTGGCCATGCATGGTGGCTTTTATCTGGGCCCCCAGAAGTTCTACCAGTCACTGCGGGAGCTGTCTGATGCAGATCGTGATCGCATCTGCATGACCAGTGTCAGCTTCATTAACCATCTTTATGACCATCGCTTTGGCAATCAGCGGCTTAAGGCGGCCCAGCGGATACACAGCCGGTTTATTAATACCGCGATGATGCACACCCTCAGTGGCGAAGCTGTGTCTGATGGGCTAGAGGATGGCCGGGTAATTAGTGGTGTGGGTGGTCAGTACAATTTCGTTTCCATGGCCCATGAGCTGCCTGATGCCCGATCCATTATTGCCTTGCGCAGCGCCCGGGAAACCCAAGGCACTGTGGTGTCGAACATTGTGTTCAATTACGGCCATTGCACCATACCCCGTCACCTGCGGGACGTGGTGATTACCGAGTACGGAATTGCCGATCTACGCGGCCAGCCAGATGAGCAGGTATACCTGCGCCTGATCCGTATCGCAGACTCGCGTTTTCAGCAGGGGCTTCTAAGCCAGGCACAGAAAGCGGGCAAGGTAGATACGGCGTTCCGGTTGCCAGCCAGTTGGCTGAACAACACGCCAGCGAATATTGCCAAGGCATTTTCAGAGGCGGGCGGTGAAGACTGGTTCCCGGCATTTCCCTTTGGGCGAGATTTTACAGATCAGGAGCTGGTGCTGGGCAAGGCCTTGAACAAGCTCAAGACAGAAACCGCGACCCTCCGTGGTAAGGTGTCGATCCTTTTGCAGGCTATTCGGGCTAAAGATGAACAGGGGCGGTATACAGAGTTGTTGCAACGAATGGGCCTGAGTCAGCCTTCAGGGCTGCGAGAAAAATTGGATCAGCGCCTCGTGATTCATGGCCTGCAATTGACAGAAAATCCACCAGATACAGGAAACTCGAAAACCTGATGGAAGCTTCCCAAGAAAGACCTGACGTTTTTACGGTTCACTACGTGCTGAAGAACAAAATCGGCGAGTTGGTTGATACTTCAGAGGGCAGTGAACCTCTACACTTTTTATATGGCAGCTCTGAAGTCATCAAAGGCATTCAAGAAGCGGTAAAAGATCGCAATGCCGGCGATTGCCTGGAAGTGACCGTGCCACCCACCATGGCCTACGGCGAACACAGGGCAGATCTGGTTCGAAAGGTTCCCCGCTCAATGTTCGAAGGCGTGGAAAACCTGCAGGTTGGCATGAAGTTTCAGACTAATAATGGCGACAACGCCCAGATTGTTCAGGTGATGGGTATTGATGGAAATCTGATCAGAATAGATGCTAACCACCCGTTGGCGGGCTTTACTCTGTATTTTGATCTGGAAATCATTGAACGCCGTGAAGCAACAGCTGAAGAGCTCGATCAGGGCCAGCCGCTATCTTAAGTGAGTTGGCGTTGTGGAGGTCTAGGTACTAGAGTTCAGTGTTTGTGACTAGGTGTAACGGCTTGGCAGTTCCATGTACATTTCTGAATAACATGTATAATTGCTGTTACATTACGTTGTCTGTATCGTCGGATACAGGCGAAAACTGAATCCGGAAAAATAAAATCAGAGATGGACCGCGTGGAACAGACAAACGAAAGTTGGCGAATTCTTATTGTCGAAGATGATGAGCGGCTGGCCGAGCTGACCCGTGAATACCTCGAGAGCAACGGCTTAGCCGTGTCTATCGAAACCCATGGAAGCCCAGCCGTAGATCGAATCCGCAACGAGCAGCCGGATCTTGTCGTATTAGACTTGATGTTGCCCGGGGAGGATGGTCTTTCCATTTGTCGCCGTGTACGACCATTTTATTCCGGCCCCATCATTATGCTTACTGCACGCACTGATGATCTGGATCAGGTGCTTGGTCTTGAAATGGGAGCGGATGATTACATCAGCAAGCCCGTTAAGCCCCGTGTGCTCTTGGCCCGTATTCGCGCCATGCTGAGGCGCGTCACGGAAAGTGCGCAAAATGGTGCGGATGAAGCAAGCGGCGAAGAACCAACGCGCCTGCAGTTCAATGACCTGGTGGTAGATCGCTCTATGCGTGAAGCCTGGTTGAGCGAGCAAAGTATCGACCTGACCAGCGCTGAATTTGACTTGCTTTGGCTTTTGGCAAGCAATGCCGGTCGGGTGCTAAGCCGGGAAGAGATTTTTACCGCTTTGCGGGGCATAGAGTACGACGGTCAGGATAGATCCATTGATGTTCGGGTCTCTCGGATTCGCCCTAAAATCGGCGACGATCCGGTTCATCCCCGCAGGATCAAGACAGTTCGAAGTAAAGGCTATCTGTTTGTGAAGGAAGCCTGACAATTCAGTCTTTGGCGCCGGCACAGATTTTTTGGCCGGCGTTTCCCTGCCCGGGTTCGTCGACATGCCCCTGAAGTTTTTCCTCAAGCTATACGCCCGCCTCGCCGGCCTCACAGGGCTGGTGATTCTGCTTTGTGTTGTTCTGTTTGTTGGTATCAATTCTGTACGCTTACAATTTTGGCATGAGCGCTTCTCTGAGCCGTTGATGCGTTGGCTTGAACACACGCCTTCACCGCAACAGCGGTATCATTGGCTGTCCCCCCAGTACGATTTCAACGTTGCAAGTGCCGGCGAGCTGTCGCTTTCCCCAGTCATTCAGGAGCGCTTGGGCTATGGTCAAGTGGTGGCGGATGAGGGCAGTCTGGGCTACCGGTTTCTGGTCACCGGTTTTCACGGCGAAGCTATACAGCTGAGGCTATCTCAACCCTACCGGGATATTGCCGTTGTTTCCGCACAGATTCTGCGCGAGCATCTAGACGCTGCCAGTTTGGAAGGGCGAGAGCAAGCGATTGAGCAGCTGACCCGCGGCTTGAATGTCGGTTTTCTGAGGGTTCAGGACCTTGCTACGCTGCCGAATGATGAGGTTTTGGAGCGGGTTTACAGTCGTGGCTCTGCTTTTTATCTCGACAACGGGGAAGGACGCGTACTTGTTCAGTTGTCAGCCGGTGAGCTGGTTCAAGTGGTTCTACCCGCGCCGTTTACTCCCTGGGCATGGCCGGTCATTCTGTTGTTGCTGCTGGTGTCTGGGAGTATTTTGGCTCTATCGTTGATTCTTGTGCTTCGTGGGTTGGATAGCAATCTGCGTACCGTGGAGTCCGTTGCTGTGCGTATTGCCCGGGGGGAAATGAGCGCCCGTGTAGAGGCTGGTGAAGGCACCATTGTTTCTCGGTTGGCAGCAGCGTTTAATGGAATGGCCGAACACATACAGCGTCTGGTGAACGTTCAGCGTGAAATGATTCATGCCGTTTCCCACGAATTGAGAACGCCGGTTGCCCGTATTCGCTTTGGTGTCCAGATGATTGAGGACTGCCAGGGCCAGGAAGCCCTGCAGAGACAGCTTGATGGTATTGATGGTGATATTCAGGAGTTGGACGAGCTGATTGACGAGATCCTTACCTATGCGCGCCTAGAGCAGGGTGGCCCCGTCTTTTCCCTTGAGGAAGCATCTGTCACCGACATAGTGAGACAGGTTGTTGGCGAGCAGCAGCTTGTTCGGCCGGCGCTGAGTATTGAGGGTAAAATCGACGAGGCCACTGAGCGATTGGCACTGGCCGATGTGGAGCCACGTTATATTCACCGGGCTATCCAGAATCTTGTAGGGAATGCGGGTCGCTATGCGGCCGGCCAGGTGCTTGTTCGTTGTCAAATTGATGAAGACCATTGCCGTGTTGATGTAGAGGACGATGGCCCAGGCATTCCGGAAGACGAATGGGAAAAGGTGTTCACTGCGTTTTCCCGGCTTGACGACAGCCGCACTCGCACCTCGGGGGGCTATGGGCTTGGCCTGTCTATCGTACGACGCATTCTGTATTGGCATAACGGGCAGGCGTTTGTGAGTCGTAGTGATAGCCTTGGTGGCGCACGCTTCAGCTTGGTCTGGCCACGCAAGAAACCGCTCGAGCCGGATTTTTGAGAGGGTGTGAAGCAACTCTCAGCTCCTCACCTGATGTAACAAAGCGACTACACAAGCACTACTGAACATCTCGCTGTCGGCGCCGATAATTAAACACGTAAGGATGACTTTTTAGGTTGTGGTTCTTACGAACTTTCCTTGTTTCATTCGTCATTTGAGGGTCGGGTTTCCGGCCCTTTTTTTTCTTTATTTTTTGAATATTTCTGCATTTTTCCTCCGTATTTTCGTCCTCGCCTGTCCCAATGTTCTTCTTCCGGAGAACCTGCTGGTAGAATCCGGTAAACGACCGGACTCCAGGATTCATGATGACCCGATATCTGCTTGCCATTGACCAGGGAACCACCAGTTCCCGAGCCATTGTTTTCGACCAGGGCGGCGCCAGCGTTGCCACAGATCAGCGGGAGTTTCGTCAGTACTTTCCTAGTGATGGTTGGGTTGAACATGATGCCATTGAAATCTGGGAGAGCACCTTGGCGGTTTGCCGCAGTGCTCTTGAGAAAGCCGCCATTGAGGCTTCAGAGCTGGCAGGGATCGGCATTACTAATCAGCGTGAAACCACAGTTATCTGGGAGCGAGCCTCGGGCAAGCCAATCCATCGCGCAATTGTTTGGCAAGACAGGCGCACAGCCTCCCTGTGCACCAAGCTGAAAACCGATGGTCATGAAGGTATTGTTGTCGAGCGTACGGGCCTGCTGATTGATCCTTACTTCTCCGCCACCAAGATCGCCTGGATACTCGATAACGTAGAGGGCGCCCGAGCCCGGGCAGAATCAGGTGAGCTAGCGTTTGGTACGGTAGATAGCTGGCTTCTGTGGAACCTGACTGGCGGCCGTTCACATTTTACCGATGCCACCAATGCCTCCAGAACCGCGCTGTTCAATATTCACCAGCAGGATTGGGACGATGAGTTGTTGTCGCTGTTCCGTGTTCCAAAGTCTTTGTTGCCCGATGTTCTCGACAGTGCCGCTGACTACGGCTTAACTGAGCCTTGTTGGCTTGGTACGCCGGTTATGGTGGCAGGTATTGCAGGTGACCAACAGGCGGCCCTTATTGGCCAGGCGTGCTTTGATCCAGGTATGGCCAAGAGCACCTACGGTACTGGCTGTTTTTTGATGGTTAATACCGGCGACAAAGCCGTGCGATCAGAGAATCGCCTGCTTACGACCGTGGCGTACCGCCTTAATGGCAAACCCTGTTATGCCGTGGAAGGCAGTATTTTTGTCGCAGGCGCGGCCATGCAGTGGTTACGTGACGGTTTGAAGCTAATTGAGCATGCCAACGAGTCTGCCGCCCATGCCGAAACCGTTGGCGTGGATAACCCGGTGTATCTGGTGCCGGCGTTTACTGGGCTGGGCGCGCCTCACTGGGATCCCCATGCCCGTGGCGCCATTATGGGGTTAACGCGGGACACGGGGATCGGCGAGATTGTGACTGCCGGGCTGCAGTCGGTGTGTTATCAGACCAAGGATTTGGTGCGGGCAATCCAGAATGATGGGGCGGCTCTGGCGTCACTTCGCGTAGACGGCGGCATGGTGGTCAACGACTGGCTAATGCAGTTTTTGGCAGACATTCTGAACGTGACCGTTGATCGCCCCCGGATTACCGAAACCACGGCCCTGGGCGCAGCTTATCTTGCCGGCTTACAAACCGGTGTTTACGACAGCTTGGAACAGATTTCAGGGCTTTGGGAGTGCGAGCGGCAGTTTCACGCGGGCATGCGCCCAGCGCTGCGTGAGTCGCTTTATGCAGGGTGGCTGGACGCTATTGAACGAGTCTGTAACAACTGATGAGCCTTTGCATTGGCTTTTCAGTTGTTACGCTCAAAGGCAATAAGGTGGTCGGCTTCGACCCTTACGGGAACCGTCTCACCTAAGTGGAAATCCAGATGGCTGCGAAATAGCGCCTCAAATTCTGTATCTTCAGAACAGCGGAAGCGGTAAAGCGTGGAGGTACCTGCAAAGGTTTTCTCAACGACCTTCGGGCGCAGGTCTGAATCTGCATCATAGACAATATCGTCCGGGCGTATGAGTACGTCTACCAGGGTGCCGGGGGCCCAGTTATAAGCCCGGTTTCCGTGAATGACGCCCAGTTCGGATTCGATAATATCTGGCCCTTTTGCCTGACCCGGCACAAACCCCCCTTGCCCAACAAAACTCGCCACAAAGCGGTTCGCAGGTTCGTGGTACAGGTTGTAAGGCACATCCCACTGCTGGATTTTTCCGCTCTGAAGCACCGCCACCTGATCGCACATGGCAAAGGCTTCTTGCTGATCGTGAGTCACCAGAATGGCGCTGATGCCGAGAGTTTTCAGAATGTCGCGAACGTCTAGGCTGAGCCGGCGGCGCAGATCGGCATCCAGGTTGGAAAAAGGCTCATCGAGCAGAATTAGCGTTGGCTCTGGGGCCAGGGCTCTCGCCAGTGCAACTCGCTGTTGTTGGCCACCCGAGAGTTCGTGCGGGTAGTTGTCCGCCAGATCCTGCAGGTGAACCACGTGCAGAAGTTCCATGACTTTGCTGCGCTTCTCGGTTTTGTTCAGCCCGCGTAATCCAAAGCCAACGTTGTCTGCAATGCTCAGATGGGGAAACAGGGCGTAGTCTTGAAAAACCATGCCTATGCGCCGCTTTTCAGGGGAGAGTGTGCGGCCAGGTAGGCTGATCTGCTGGGACTGGAGGCTGATCTGACCTCCGGTCAGGGGAAGAAACCCCGCCAACGCCCTCAAAATTGTGCTCTTCCCGCAACCACTAGGCCCCAGCAGGCAGCCAATATCCCCGTGGCTGAGTGCGAAGCTGACATCTTTTACAACGTCAACTCCGCCATAGCCACAGGTCAGGTTATTTACTTCAAGCAGCCAGTTGTCAGTGGTCGTTTCAGGGGAGCTCATAAAGCTTAGTCCAAGCGGTTCAGAATCAGGAATTCCAGCAGAGCTTTTTGGGCATGGAGTCGGTTTTCAGCCTCGTCCCAAATTACGGAGCTTGGGTGTTCTATCATGTTTGCTGAGATTTCCTCGCCCCGGTGAGCGGGCAGGCAATGCATGAGTAGTGCATCTTTAGCTGCAATATCCATTAGCGCAGGGTTGATCTGAAAGTTGCTGAAGGCCTTCTCCCGGGCTTTCTGCTCGTCTTCCTGGCCCATAGAGGCCCAAACGTCGGTTACCAACAAGTTTGCATTGCGGGCAGCCTCTGCCGGCTCTTGTGTCAGGGTTACGCGGGAACTATGAGCTTTTACCAGTTCTGGGTCTGGCTCGTAGCCCTCGGGCGTTGCTATGTTCAGGTGAAAATCGAACTGCTTGGCAGCATTGATATAAGAATGGCACATGTTGTTGCCATCTCCGATCCAGGCCACTGTAGCACCACGTATGCTACCGCGATGTTCACGATAGGTTTGCATATCGGCCAGTAGTTGGCAGGGGTGGAACTCATCCGTCAGGGCGTTGATAACCGGTGCCCGTGAAGCCTTTGCAAACGTTTCAACCGTTTCATGGGCAAAGGTACGGATCATTACTGCATCTACCATACTGGAGATCACAATGGCGGAATCTTCTATTGGCTCCCCGCGGCCAAGCTGCGTGTCCCGTGGGGAAAGGAACATGGCAGAGCCGCCTAACTGGGTCATACCGGCTTCGAAAGAGACCCGGGTGCGGGTTGAGGACTTTTCAAAAATCATCGCCAATACACGATTTTTCAATGAGTCCCGAACCTTACCTTGGCGCCATTCGTTCCGGAGCTTGGTGCCATGATCCACCAGATTTTCCAGCTCGGTCGTGGTCATGTCATTCAGTGTTAGAAAATGCCTTGCTGCCATGGGATGGCCCTTACCTTAATGAAGCCCAGGATGAGTATAAATACTGGTGAAAAAATGGGGGCGTCAAGTCTAGCCCTTCGCGCCGTTGAAGACAATGCTGCGGGCGCGGGGCTTGCCTTGGGTCAAATTGTGGGGTTTGTTGAGAAGCTCGCCCGGCGTGTACAATGAGAGTCAGTAAAGATAGGTACAACAGCGCAAGCAAGCTGTTCCTTTTTAACCAGAGGTGAATGTTCATGGACATTAACGAAACCATTAAAACCCAGCTCTCAGAAAACCCTATTATCCTGTATATGAAGGGATCGCCCCAGGCTCCTCAGTGCGGCTTCTCCTCTAAAACGTCACAGGCCTTAATGGCGTGTGGTGAGCGTTTTGCATTCGTGAACATTCTTGATAATCAGGAATTGCGTGAAGGTCTGAAGGTTTACTCAAGCTGGCCGACGTATCCGCAGCTTTACGTGAGCGGTGAGCTGGTCGGTGGTTGTGACATTATTATGGAAATGTCCGAAAACGGCGAGTTGGCCAAGCTGGTAAAAGAGGCGGCCAAGCAAGCTGAAGCTTGATTCTGCTTTCCCTGCCGGTTAAAGCCGCGACGGAGCAAACACCAGTTGTACTTCGAAGCGGTTTTTGCCGCCCTGATCAGGCGGCTTTGGGTAGGGGCTGGCTGAGAGTGCTGTCCGGTAGGTGGCGCTATCTATCTGCTCAATACCTGTCGATGTGATCACTCTCGCCCTAGTAAGTGCGCCGTTCTCCAGTAACTGAAGCTCCAACCCCATGGTGCTCGGACCTGCAAGTTCTTTGATGGCCGGTATGCGCAGTGTTTCTAGCCGGGTGGCCAGATGCATAGCCAGTTTAACCAGGTAGGGGTCCTGTTCGGTGGGTGATTGGGTAATTCTGGTGAGTTCTTCAGAGTTTTCCTTTCCCGAAACCTGCGTACGGGATCCTGATTTTGACGGCGAGCTGGAAGGGCGTGAAGGCATTGTTGGGCTATTCTGATCCGCTTTTTTCTTGGTTATCGGGGCTGGCGAGCTTTTGCTGGCTGGAGCTATTTTAAATGGTTGATTGCGGTTAGCGCTTTTTGTGTTCGGGTTGGATGCTTGGCCAGTTGGCGTATTGGGGCTGCTCTTTGCACCAGTCAGCTCAAGGTTTAAGTGCTGGCGGTGCTTGGCAGGGGGGGGGCTGAACAGTAGAAGGAATGCCAGACAACAGCAGTATATGAATCAAGAAGGCAGTTGATATGGCGAGGGCGATCCGGTACGTCGCGGGAAGGCTGTTGTTGCTGCCATGCTCCAGCATTGATTTCAGATTGCTCCATTGTTACCGGATGATCGTTGTGCTGGTTTGGGCTCGCAGAATAACCGCGAGCCCAAACCAGCTCAGGCCGTTTTGCCGCGCAGGGAGCCGACTACGGCATCCAGTGCCCGGTCAATGAATGCCCCTTGCTCAAGCAGTGTCATTCGCCCGCGTCGCATTTCGTGGGCTAGATCTACTCGGGTCTTTTCGATGACTTTCAGGCCCATGCGGTTCACAAAAACAAAGCAGTCTGCTTCTTCAATGATCGCGGAAAGTTTGCATCGGAAGCTTGCGCCGTTCACCAGCCGGAACTCAACCCAGTTACCTATCTCAATGCTGTCAATCTGCGCCATGAATTCGGCAATGGCAGCGTCTTCAGGTTGAAGCTCAGCTCGGTTCCGGGCTTCATTCAGGTCTTCATCCTGAGCTGGTGGTTCCGCCGTCATCTCCATGCTGGAGCTGGCTCGGAAGGCATTGGCTAGCTCATGCTTAAGCTGGCTCATGGTGTCGTCAAGCTTTGAGGCGTTGTACGAAACTTCTTCCAGTCCTGCACGTAGTGATTTGAGCAGACCGGGCACAACGCGAACCCACTGATCCCTTTCGGAATCTTCCTGGTGCGGGTGAAGGCACCAGACTAGGTCGTCAACAACTTTTACGCTTTCCTGCCAGCGATGCTCAACATCGTCCCGCAGATAAGCCAAAAACATGACCCGGCACCAGCCATTGACCAGAATGTTATATGCGGGCTCTGGAAGCCGATAGCGGGCCACTCGCTCCTGTATGATTCTATCGACCAGTTCTTGAGCTTTTTGGGATTTTATGCGGCCACGTTCAGATTCACGGGTACGCTGTTCTACCAGAGATGCTTTGCGGTTCTCCCGGGCAAGAAACTCTTCAAACTCATCGTTCAATGTTTCAAACAGGGTGACGTCGCCGTCGAACTCGCCGAGGATTCTCTGCACAATGCCGTGAATCATCTCGTACAGCTTATCTCGGGCTTTCTCGTCGCTGTTGCTCCAGCCAATGCCAGCCCGAGCAAGGGCGTTGAGCAGTTTGCGTGCGGGATGCGTGGTCTTGCTGAAAAAGCTTTTATCTTTGATGACAACTTTCAGAATCGGTATCTGCAACCGGCTGATCAAGACTTGTATCGGGGCAGACAGGTTGTAGTCATCAAGAATGAACTCAAACAGCATGGAGACGAGATTGATTAAATCTTCGTCCATTTCTTTGAGTGCTGGTTTTTTGCCGTCGCGGGGATTGGCTTGAGCCAAAATCTGTTGAACGGCATCACGAAGGTCAATGGTAAGCGGTTCGCCTTCGCTGAGGTTGTGTTCAGCACCAATTTGAGCATTTAAGGATAGTGAGGTCAGCAAACTTACCAGTTCATTGCCCCCAATGACCCGAATGTTTGGATCATGCGGCCGTGACGGTATGCCTGCATTGGCCCTTTGGCGCGCCAGTAGCTGATGAATCTGATCGAATACGGCATTGCCGCCGCTATCCTGTTGATTTTTACCAGATGCAGCGGAGCCTTCCGAGCTTTCGCCGGTTGCTTGACCTTCCGGGCTATCGTGTTGCTGGCCAGTTTTGCCGTGATAACGGAAGTTGGGGATAACGCCCGCCTGAATGAGGATTCTGTTTGCTTCATCCAGTAGCATGCCCAGATTAGATACAACGTAGCGATCAAACTGCTTGAGCAGAATCAATCGTTCGCGAATCTGAATTTCCAGTGCTTGAATAGCTCCGGTGAACGCGCTGCAAAGGTGTTCTGGCGCCATGGGGTTAACCGGCATTTCGTCGGAAGCGCCGTCATAGACCTTGCTGAAGCGAGCCTGAAGCTGCAAAAGAGGCCCTTGGAAATGGGCCTTGGCTTTGGTGATCATGGCGTTCAGAGCAACTTGCTCTTCCAGATCATCATTGCCAACGAGCGCTAGATTGTCTGCATTTGCTTGTTGCCCCAGAGAATCTTCATGCTGCTGACCTGTATGGGGGGGGTTGGCAAAAAACTGCGCAACCGTATTTTGAAAATGGCGCTCTACACCTTTGCGCTTGATGCGGATTTCCCGCATGGCTTCAAAATAGCGATTCTGTTCGTTGTTGCTGCGGGCGTTGTTGGCCAGTTCGAATAGTGAATCATCAACGGCATCGAAAGCGCCTTGAAGCAGGTCCCCCAGTCCAGCGACAACTGTGTCACGGATGCGGGTCACCTCCACTGGAGTCGGTTGGCTGCTGCCCATTTCCCTATGCTCACGGAGATAGTGTATGCCGGACTGCTTATTCATGGCCGACTCCTGTTTACGGCTCAACCGGGTACATGACCGAGATTAACTGCCTGTTTTTTGATTATAGACCGAATTTACCGCATTTTTGGCTTCGTTAATACGACTAAAACCTAACCTGGGTGCTAATCTCAAAAATAAAGGGTGTTCCTTTGGAACACCCTTTGCCGTTTTTTGGCACAAAGGCCCGATCCTAATCTTTAACTAACATATATCGGACCTATGCCCATGCTCCATATCACTACGCTGATGGCAAGTAGGGCAACAAACATGACCAGCCCGACCGTAAGTACGGCAGTGGCAAACATGAATCCACGATCTTCGGGAATCTTCATCAGAATGGGCAACCCCTCATAAAGCAGGTATACCGCGTAGGCGATGGCGACTAACCCGGCCGCCATATTCACCCAGATGTTGGGGTATACAGCGATAACACCGATAAGAAAAATTGGGGTGGCAGTGTAGGCGGCCATGGTAACGCCCCGGGGCGTCCGGTCGACCGCATCGTAAGTTGCAGCAAAGAAGTCAATGAATTTACCGAGTATGAATATACCGGCCAGCATGGCTGCGTAAAACAGCACGGATAGGCTCATTGCGCTGCTAACCGACAAGCGTGTGACCGGGCCATCGCCAATTTGCCAGCCAATCTGTGAGGTTCCGATAAAGCCTGCCAGAGCAGGTATCAGTGCCAGAAGTAGTACGTGTCCTGTGTAGAGGCGGGTAACGGATTCGGATTCCCTTCGGATGGCTTCCCATGCTTGGTCAGGATTGGTCAGAAGGCCAAAGGTATGTGTCAGACTCATGGACAAACTCCTACCTATTATTGTTGTTTCGGGTTCACCTTTAATGTTGGCAGAGGATTGATATGCGTCAAGGTGCTGGTTGAAATTTGATCTTCCAAGGAGGGCCGCCGCTATAACTGATTCGTCTATAGCGGAATGCAGAAATTGCGGTGTTAGGAGATGGAGAGTGTTCGTTTCTTGCGCTTTTTGGGGTGCACAATTGCGGCCTTCACAACATTGTCTTTGATCTGGAGTACTTCAACTCTATGGCCGTCTACCTTCAGGCAAACGTTGGTGTCGGGGATGTTCTCAAGGGTTTCCGTGATCAAGCCGTTGAGGGTTTTAGGGCCGTCTGTGGGTAGGTTCCAGCCCAGAGTTTTGTTGATGGTGCGTACAGCCGCTGTGCCATCAACAATAAACGTGCCGTTGTCCTGGGGGATGATGTCGGGGCTGGTGGCCGCGTAATCGGTTGTGAACTCGCCAACAATCTCTTCGAGAATGTCCTCCAGGGTCGCTAGCCCTAGTACGTCTCCATACTCGTCTACAACAATGCCGAACCGGCGCTTTTCCTTTTGGAAGTTGATGAGCTGCGTGTTCAGGGGTGTGCTTTCGGGAACAAAGTATGGCTCCTGGCAAAGTTGCATAATCATGGCTTTGTTGATTTCTTCCTGTTGCAGAAGCTTGGTTGCGCTGCGAAGGTGAAGAATGCCCTGAATATCGTTGATATCTCCTTTGAATACCGGTAACCGTGTGTGCTGGCTGTTTCTTAGTTGCCGTAAAATGGTGTCGATATCGTCTTCGAGATCAATGCCGGAGACTTCGTTACGCGGCACCATAATGTCATTTACTGTTACCTTCTCCAGATCCAGAATGCTAACGAGCATGTCTTTGTGTTTTGCTGGGATCAGGGCGCCCGCTTCGTTCACTAGAGTTCGGAGTTCTTCCCGGCTGAGGTGGTCACTGGCTGCATCGTTCGCGGAAATTCTCAATACCCTGAGAATGGCTCCGGTAAATAGATTTACCGCCCACACAATCGGGTAGAGAATCTTCAGTAACGGCCCAAGTACGTAGCTTGCCGGGAATGCGATTTTCTCCGGGAATAGGGCGGCCAAGGTTTTAGGAGTGACTTCGGCAAAAATCAGGATAACGATGGTTAGCAGCAGTGTGGCAATGGCAATGCCTGCGTCACCCCATATGCGAATAGCGATGACAGTGGCAATAGACGACGCCAGAATGTTGACGAAGTTGTTGCCAATCAGAATGATGCCGATCAGTTGGTCGGTGCGCTGCAGCAGTCTCTGCGCGCGTTTTGCGCCTTTGTGGCCAGTTTTCGCCATATGCTTGAGGCGATACCGGTTGAGTGACATCATCCCGGTTTCAGAGCTGGAAAAAAACGCCGATAGCATGATCAGTCCAGCGAGAATAATCGACAGCGCAGTAAGCGATGTACCGTCCAAACTAAGAGTTTCCTTATGTTGCTGGCAAGTAGCGAAAATAGGTTGTGATCGTGCTTGGTGTCAAGACGTTGTGTGCGTCGAATTAGCCGCCTTTTTGGAATACAAGCTCAAGGGCGAACTTGCTGCCGTAAAAGGCCACCATAAGAAGGGCGCAGCCGGCCAGTGTCCAGCGGCTTGCAGTCATGCCGCGCCAGCCTTTCGTGTAGCGCCCTATAAGCAGCGCAACGAATACCAGCAACGAAAGCAGGGAGAATACGGTTTTATGGGCCAGGTTTTGGGCGAACAGGTTTTCTATGAAGAGCGCGCCGGTCACAATGGCGAGAATCAGCATAACGACGCCGGCCCAGACCATTTCGAAAAGCAGGGATTCCATGGTTTGAAGTGGTGGCAGGTTGCGTACCAGAGCACTGTTGTAGTTTTGTTTAAGTTGGCGGTTTTGGAAATAAAGCAGTGTCGCTTGTATAGCCGCCAAGGAAAACAGGCTGTAGGCTGTTATCGATAGTGCGATATGAGAAAGTACGCCGTAGCTTTCATCAGAGACGACGCGCGACGGCGTATGTGTGATCAGCGCCATGACGATGGTGAAAGCTGCCAGTGGGTAAACACCCAGAAAAAGGCTTTGAACCGGTTTTTTGAGGTTCAATCCTAGCAAAAGAAATACGATCAGCCAGGAAATTAGCACTGAGCTTTTGAAGAATCCGAAGTCGACGCCGCCATCGTGGTGTATGGTTTGGGTAATCAAAAGCCCGTGAGCGGCAAGCGCCAGCATGCCAATAAGGGTGGTGATAGCAATGTTGCTGTGTACGCGCCCACGAAAGTGGAGCGCCTGCAGAGCGGTACCGACGCTATACAGAAAAAGAGAGGTGACCGCGAGAATCAGCGTTCCCATGACTTCCTTATTAACCGCTGTGCTGGCTGGAGATCGGCAGGCGTGGCTGTCGATTTGACCGGGTTGGTCGTTTCAGAACGATAGTCTGGTTATAATGTCGCGATTATGCAACAGGAATCAAGGAGCCAAAGCTGGCTCTGAGGTTTGTGCACTCAATTTATCCGGGGTACGGAAGAGCAACATGTTTGAGAACCTCCAAGACCGACTTTCCGGTAGCCTGCGCAAGATTTCCGGTCAGGCGCGGCTTACCGACGACAATATAAAGGACACGCTTCGCGAAGTGCGCATGGCGCTGCTGGAGGCCGATGTCGCCCTGCCGGTAGTAAAGGACTTTGTTGAAGGTGTTCGTCAGCGGGCTATCGGGCAGGAAGTCCAGCGTAGTCTTTCCCCCGGCCAGGTTTTCGTAAAGGTCGTTCAGCAGGAGCTTGAGCGGGTGATGGGTGAGGGGAACGAAACCCTTAATCTTGCCGTTCAGCCTCCTGCAGTCATTATGATGGCGGGCCTTCAGGGCGCCGGTAAAACTACGACAGTTGCGAAACTGTCGCGCTTTCTAAAAGAGCGTCAGAAAAAGTCCGTTATGGTGGTGAGTGCCGACATCTACCGGCCAGCTGCCATCAAGCAGTTGGAAACCTTGGCCGGCGAAGTAGGGGCTGAGTTTTTCCCCAGCTCTGCTGATCAAGACCCGGTCGCCATTGCCGAAGGCGCTCTTGCTGCCGCCCGCAAGAAACACATAGACGTTGTGATTCTCGATACTGCCGGTCGACTGCACGTTGATGAGCAGATGATGGGCGAGATTGGCCGTTTGCATAAGGCCGTTAACCCGGTCGAAACCCTCTTCGTTGTCGATGCCATGACGGGGCAAGACGCCGCGAATACCGCCAAGGCGTTTAACGACGCGTTGCCGTTGACCGGTGTGGTGCTGACTAAGACAGACGGTGATGCCCGTGGTGGTGCCGCGCTGTCCGTAAGGCACATTACAGGCAAGCCTATAAAGTTTTTGGGGGTTGGTGAGAAATCTGATGCCCTGGAACCATTTCATCCGGACAGGGTTGCGTCCCGGATTCTTGGTATGGGCGATGTGCTCTCCCTAATAGAGGATGCAGAGCGCAAGCTGGATCAGAAAAAGGCCCAGAAGCTCACCAAGAAAATTAAAAAGGGTAAAAGCTTTGATTTGGAAGATTTCCGTGACCAGCTTCAGCAGATGAAGAGTATGGGCGGTATCGGTGGTTTGATGGATAAGCTGCCGGGCATGGGGCAGATGGCGCAAGTTGCGCAGCAGCAGGTCAACGATAAGTCCATGGGCCAACTGGAGGCGATCATCTGTTCGATGACCTCGAAAGAGCGTCGTCACCCGGATGTCATCAATAACTCCCGCAAGCGTCGCATTGCCACCGGCTCCGGAACCCAGATACAAGATGTGAATCGACTGCTTAAACAACATAAGCAAATGCAGAAGATGATGAAAAAGTTTGGCAAAAAGGGCGGAATGGCGAATATGATGCGCGGTCTTGGTGGTATGATGCCGCCGGGCGGTGGCGGCGGAATGCCGCCCATGGGCCGTATGTAAAAAGCCTTACATGGAAAACCTGGAATCAGTGGGTTTTCCTGTTTTCTTTGGCGCGTATTTAGCATAGAATAGCGCCCCTTTCGAGTATGGGTCTTCGCGTTAACTACCATTGTGGTCGGCGTGAAACGTACAAAGTTCGTATAACAGAACAGGATATTGGTTAAATGGTAACAATCCGTTTGGCTCGCGGCGGCTCTAAGAAGCGCCCGTTCTATCATCTAACAGTCACTGACAGCCGCAACTCGCGTGATGGCAGCTTCATCGAGCGTGTTGGCTTCTTTAACCCGGTTGCACGGGGTCAAGAAGAGCGCCTGCGTGTTGATCGCGAGCGTGTAAATTACTGGGTTGGCCAGGGTGCGCAGGCGAGCGATCGCGTTGCGCAGCTGCTCAAGACAGCTGAGTAAGTTTTACTGACCACCGGGGTTTTTGTATGACGCAGAATTCGCAGGAAACTGTGATCGGTCGGATTACCTCGGTATTTGGGGTGAAAGGGTGGCTAAAGGTTTTTTCCTTCACCGACCCCAAAGAAGGGATACTTGACTATACCAACTGGGTTTTAGATCTGGATGGTAAGCGTATTCCTGTCAAGCTTGAGGAAGGTCGCCGCCAAGGGCAGGCGATCGTCGTCAGGCTAAAAGGTATTAGCGATCGTGATCTGGCGCGCACGTATTGTGGCGCTGAAGTCAAGGTTCCGACGGCTGAGATGCCTGAGCTCCCTGAAGGGGAGTTTTACTGGCGTCAGTTGCAGGGACTTGATGTGTTCACGGTTGAAGGTGAGTGCTTCGGTCGTGTAGACCACCTGATAGAAACCGGTTCCAATGATGTCCTGGTGGTGCATGCAACGCCGGACTCCATAGATCAGCGTGAACGCTTGATTCCTTATCGCCCTGACCAAGTTGTTAGGGAGATTAATCTGGCGGAGCGCAAACTGGTCGTAGACTGGGATCCGGAGTTCTGACGGATGTGGATTGGCGCGGTCAGCCTGTTTCCAGATATGTTCCAGGCGGTAACAGATTACGGGATAACGAGTAGGGCGGTGCGCGATGGTCTTCTGGCCTTCGATAGCTGGAACCCTCGCGACTTTACCCACGATCGTCACCGTACCGTCGATGACCGTCCCTATGGGGGTGGCCCCGGGATGCTGATGAAGATTCAGCCGCTTAGGGACGCCATCCATGCAGCACAGGAGGCGGCGCCAGGAAAAGCTTGCGTGGTTTATCTTTCACCTCAGGGTGAGACACTGAATCAGGCTGTTGTTGAGTCGCTCGCTGCAGAAGAACGTTTGATTCTGATAGCGGGTCGTTATGAGGGCGTTGATGAACGCTTGATAGCGGCAGAAGTCGACCGGGAAATATCACTGGGAGATTTTGTTCTCTCTGGTGGCGAAGTGGCAGCTATGGCTGTGATTGATGCGGTTACACGCCTCATCCCCGGAGCGCTGGGTCATGCGCAGTCAGCAGAGCAAGATTCTTTTGCTGACGGTTTGCTGGATTGTCCGCACTACACTCGGCCCGAAGTTTACGAAGGTCAGGCGGTGCCGGATATTTTGTTGGGCGGTCACCATGGTCAGATCCGGCGTTGGCGGCTAAAGCAGTCGCTGAGGCGAACCCAGGAGCGACGCCCCGACCTGCTGAAAAAGCGGGTGCTTACGGACGAAGAGCGTGAGCTGCTGGGTGAGATTTTAAACGAACCGTGTGCCTCTGAATCATCAGGGCATTAAAAGATTGAGTATCAGGAGCATTACGATGAGCGGCAAGAACAACATCATCAGTCAACTTGAAACAGAACAGATGACCAAGGAAATTCCCGCGTTTGCGCCGGGTGACACCGTGGTTATTCAGGTTCGTGTAACTGAAGGCACTCGTGAGCGTTTGCAGGCGTTTGAAGGCGTTGTCATTGGCAAGCGTAACCGTGGCATGAACTCGTCTTTCACCGTACGGAAAATATCCTACGGCGTAGGCGTTGAGCGTACTTTCCAGACTTTCTCCAAGCTGATCGACAGCATTGCTGTGAAGCGTCGTGGTGATGTACGTCAGGCCAAGCTTTACTACTTGCGCGAGCTTTCTGGTAAGGCAGCACGTATCAAGGAAAAGCTGGGCTGATCAGCTATTTGCTGAGCAACCTTGCAGTGAAAAAGGCAGCCTTAGGGCTGCCTTTTTCGTTACTGGCGAGCCAGAATGCTGCATGGCTAATAAAGGTTGTCAGGGGGCAGTGGTGTGAGACCAGAGGATGAGGCAGTAATCGTCCGGTTTGTTGATGCGGTCTGGCTTGAAGATGGTTTGGGTGAAAAAACCCGTCAAGCGTACAGCAGCGATTTGCAGCGATTGGCTGTGTGGCTGGAAAATCAGCCGGGGGAGCCGCTATTAATTGAAACCCGGCGAGCAGATTTGCTGGCGTGGATGGCCGGCGGGCTTGCACAGGGTATTAAAACCTCTACGGCGGCCCGTCGCCTCTCGGGTATCCGCCGTTTCTTTCGGTATTTGCTTCGGGAGAGGTTGATCGCTGAAGACCCTACATTGCGGATAGACAGCCCCAAGTTACCCAGGCGGCTGCCAGATTCGTTAACAGAAGATGAGGTCGATGCGCTTCTGGCTGAGCCGGATCCCGGTTTGCCGATTGAGCAGCGGGATAAGGCTATGTTGGAGATTCTCTATGGCTGTGGATTGAGGGTGTCTGAGCTTACAGGTTTGCGTGTTGATCAGGTGAATCTGCGCCAGGGTGTTATACGGGTGACGGGTAAAGGCGATAAAGAGCGCCTGGTTCCCTTAGGAGAAGAGGCGATAGATTGGTTGCTCCAATACATGAAAGAGGGGCGCCTTGAGTTGCTTAAGGGGCAAGCCTGCGATGCACTATTTCCTGGCAATCGGGCCGCAGCCATGACGCGGCAGGCGTTCTGGTACCGTGTTCGTCATTACGCTACACGTATAGGTATTCGCAAGCACCTGTCACCTCATACGCTGCGGCATGCCTTCGCAACCCATCTGCTAAACCATGGTGCAGATCTGCGCGTGGTTCAGATGTTGCTGGGCCACTCGGACCTTTCTACTACGCAGATCTACACCCATGTTGCGCGACAACGCTTACAGGCATTGCATCAAACGCATCATCCCCGTGGTTGAGTTCGAGATTTTTAGGTAAGGTGTCGCTTTGAACTTTTGTGGCGAGCAGGTGTCGCATGGTTTTGATGAAATAGCTCGTTTCATGGCTGGTGTGAGTGACTTCGCGGGCCCAATAACTACCTAACTGAAAAGGTGTGTTTGCCAGAATGAATGTAAAACGTTTTTTTATGGTGGCCGTAATGGCTGCAAGTGTTCTGGGCTCGCCCTTCAGCGTTGCCGGTGATGTTGAAGACAGCATTACAGAGCGGCTTTCCAGTTCTGTGCCTGGGTTGAAGATAACGTCTGTGCGTGAATCGCAGGCAAAGGGGCTTTATGAGGTTCAGAGCAATAACGGTGACACTATCTACACCACCTCGGATGGTCAGTATTTGCTAACCGGTGATTTGTTGAAGATTACCCCCAGTGGCATCGCCAACGTGACAGAAGCCGCCAAAGCTGGCGAGCGGCGAAGCACTATGGACAGCTACGGTGATGAGGGGGTTATCAGCTACAAAGCAAGCAATGAGAAGGCGGTGATTAGTGTGTTCACCGATATCAACTGCCCATATTGCCGCAAGCTCCATGATGAGGTGTCGCAACTTAACGATTACGGTATTACCGTGAATTACTATGCTTTTCCGCGCTCCAACCCCGGGCAGCCGTCTTTTGTGAAGTATGTTTCTGTCTGGTGTGCCGAGGATCAGCAGTCCGCGATGGATTCAGCTAAGGCCGGTAAGACGGTTAAGGCTGCCACTTGCGATAACCCGGTGTTGAAGCAGTCGCAGTTAGGTACACGTGTAGGTGTTACGGGTACGCCTGCCATCGTTTTGGAGGACGGCAACATTGTGCGTGGTTATGTGCCAGCGAAGAATTTGGCCGAAGGGTTGGGCCTGCTTTGAATCGGGGATAAACCTGGGCGCACTCCGGGTGGCTCGGATATGTGACAAGCTTTTGGTTCAGGGCTTATTCAGCGGGCCCTGAACCGGTATACTATGCGGCCTTTCAGTGTCGCAGCATCGCAATGCTGCAAAACTACAATTTATCAGCACCCCTTCGGGATCAGAGGTGAGAGCTTGAAAGACGTCAGTGTCGGAATCTGCGGACTGGGAACCGTTGGCGGCGGTACATTCAATGTATTGACGCGCAACGCCGCGCTTATTGCGGGCCGTGCAGGCTGTAATATTCGAATTACTCGGGTTGCCAGCCGTCGCAACCGTGATGATCTGGATCTTGGCGATGTGACATTCAGCACCGAGATTTTCGACGTGGTTAATGATCCTGCTGTCGACGTTGTTGTTGAGCTAATCGGTGGTTATGACACTGCGCGGGAGCTTGTGCTGGCAGCCATCAAGAATGGCAAACACGTAGTCACGGCCAACAAAGCGCTGATCGCCGTTCATGGCAACGAGATTTTTGAAGCGGCTGAAAAAGCCAACGTTGTGGTTGCCTATGAAGCAGGCGTGGCTGGCGGGATTCCCGTTATGAAGGCCATTCGTGAAGGCATGGCAGCAAACCGCATCGACTGGATTGCCGGCATCATCAACGGCACTGGTAACTATATTCTTACGGAAATGCGCGCAGGTCGTGCCTTTGCTGAGGTGCTTAAAGAAGCTCAGGATCTTGGTTACGCAGAAGCAGACCCTACCTTTGATGTAGAGGGTATCGACGCGGCTCACAAGCTGACCATTCTGGCGTCAGCCGGCTTCGGCGTTCCGCTGCAGTTTGAAAAAGCATTTACCGAAGGGATTTCATCGATTACTCCTTACGACATCGCCCATGCGGAGCAGCTTGGTTACCGTATAAAGCATCTGGGTATTGCCCGTCGTCGGGATGAGGGCATTGAGCTTCGGGTGCACCCAACTCTCGTCCCCAAAAGCCATCTGATTGCTCAGGTTGATGGCGTGCTTAACGCTGTTCTTATGGAAGGCGATGCAGTCGGCCAAACAATGTATTACGGCCCTGGCGCTGGTGATGAAGCGACAGCTTCTGCGGTAATTGCAGATATTGTTGATGTGGCTCGCGTTGTGGCAAGTGAAGGTGCATTGCGGGTGCCGTATCTCGGGTTTGCTCCAGAAGCCATGGAAGATCTGGGCGTGCTTTCGATGGAAGAGGTTCAGTCTGCTTATTACCTGCGCATTACCGCGCTGGATCGCCCGGGTGTGCTGGCTAAAATTGCATCGATTCTGAGTGAGCACGGTATCAATATTGAGTCGATTATGCAGAAGGAATCCGAGCTGAAGGATGGCCGTATTCCGGTGATTATCTTGACTCATACCGTACAGGAGCGGCAGATCAATCGGGCTATCGAAGAGATGGAATCTCTCTCGGATATTGATGGCAAAGTTATTCGTATCCGCGCCGAAAACTTTAACTGAGAAAACCATAACAGACAGGTACGCACGTGAGATATATCAGTACTCGGGGAGAAGCCCCTGCACTGGGTTTTGAAGACGTTCTGCTCACAGGGCTGGCCCCTGATGGTGGTCTATATGTGCCGGAATCGCTTCCGCATTTCAGCTTGGAAGAGATTCGAAGCTGGCGTGGCCTACCGTACACCGAGCTGGCCTTCAATATCATGTACCCATTTGTGGAAGAGGCCATTCCTGAGGCTGATTTCCGGCAGATGCTGGATGACACCTACAGTGTGTTTGCCCATAAGGCTGTGGCGCCATTGGTTCAGCTTGATACCAACGAATGGGTGATGGAGCTGTTCCGAGGGCCAACGTTGGCGTTCAAGGATTTTGCGCTGCAGTTGCTAGGTCGCTTGCTAGACTACGTGCTCGAAAAGCGCAAAGAGCACGCCGTTATTATGGGCGCAACCTCCGGCGATACGGGTTCTGCGGCCATTGAAGGCTGTCGCCGTTGCGAGCATGTGGATATCTTCATTCTGCACCCGTATGAGCGAGTCTCAGAAGTGCAGCGCCGCCAGATGACTACGGTTAAGGGTGACAACATCCACAACCTGGCCATTCGTGGTAATTTTGATGATTGCCAGCGCATGGTGAAAGAGAGCTTTGGTGATCAATCGTTCCTGGGTGGAAAAACCAAACTGGCTGCAGTGAACTCGATCAACTGGGCCCGGATTATGGCCCAGATTGTATATTACTTTCATGCGTCCTTGGCTCTTGGTGGCCCAGACCGCAGTATGGCGTTTTCTGTGCCTACCGGAAACTTCGGGGATATCTTTGCTGGCTACCTGGCGAAGAAAATGGGTTTGCCGATATCTCAGCTGGTTATCGCCACCAACCGGAACGATATTCTTCATCGCTTCATGAGTGGCAACAAATACGAGCAACACACCCTTGAGCACACGCTCTCGCCGAGCATGGATATTATGGTATCCAGCAACTTTGAGCGTTTGCTGTTTGATCTTCACGGACGTGATGGAGTGGCGGTCAAGCAGCTGCTGGAAAATGCAGCTAAAGGCCCCGTAAGCATCGAAGACTACCGCTGGAAGCAGGCACGCAAGCTGTTCGACAGTGCGGCGGTTGACGACAGGGCTACCTGTGACACCATTCGCGAAGTATACGAGCAGAATGAATACCTGCTGGATCCGCACACGGCTATCGGCGTTCACGCGGCTCGGGTCTGTCGCAGAGATGCCCAAGTGCCGATGATTACTGTTGGAACGGCCCACCCGGCCAAGTTTCCGGATGCCATTGGTGAATCCGGCCTGACTGTAAAGCCAGAACTTCCCGCTCATATGGCGGATCTGTTCGAGCGTGAAGAAAGCTATACCGTGCTTGATAACGACCGCACTGGCGTTCAGGCCTTCATTGCAAAACATTGGAAGAATACCTGACTCGGTATGACACCCAAAAAGATCCTACGTCGCCCTCAGCCAGGCAGTGTTTCGGCTTGGGGGCAAGACCTGTCTCCCTTGCTCCATCGTTTATACGCCGCCCGCGGCGTTACCTCTGATGAACAGCTGAGTTATACCCTCAGACACCTTGCCTCACCTTTTGAATTGCGCGGTATCGACCGTGCGGTCGAACTGCTCGCGGATGCTATCGCTCAGAACCAAAGAGTGCTGGTGCTTGGGGACTTCGATGCAGACGGTGCCACCAGTACCGCTGTCGCCATGCTCGGGCTTTCAATGCTTGGCTTGCAGAGCATCGATTTCCGAGTACCCAGCCGCTTTGCCGATGGTTATGGGCTGACCCCTGGCATCATCGAACGTTTGCAGCAAGAAAACGAATTGCCGGATCTTTTGGTGACGGTGGACAACGGAATCTCAGCCGTTGAAGGCGTTAAGGCGGCTCGTGATCTGGGTATCAAAGTTGTGGTCACTGACCACCACTTGGCAGGCGAGGTGTTGCCAGATGCCGAGGCCATAGTGAACCCTAACCAGCCCGGCTGTGCTTTTCTCAGTAAAAATGCCGCGGGCGTGGGCGTGATGTTCTACGTGCTCACAGCACTGCGCAAGAAGCTCCGAGAGGCTGGCCGGCTGCCGCAGCCTGAACCTAATCTGGGTAACCTATTGGATTTGGTAGCGCTAGGCACAGTGGCAGATGTCGTACCTCTGGATCACAACAACCGCATTTTTGTTGAGCAGGGTCTGCGCCGTATTCGCCAAGGCGAAGCCCGCCCAGGAATCCTCGCATTGCTGGAAGTGGCCGGCCGAGAACACGCAAATATCAGCTCCACCGATCTCGGATTTGTAATCGGCCCACGGCTTAACGCAGCGGGCAGACTGGATGACATGAGCGTCGGCATTGCCTGCCTGCTGGCAGATAGCCCTGATGAAGCAAGGCGGCTCGCCCGGGAACTAGACACTTTTAACCGTGAACGGCGCACTATTGAGAAAGACATGAAGGCCCAAGCCCAAGATCTTCTGGCTTCCATGTCGCTGGATCTCGAAGGTTTGCCATGGGGCCTGGCACTGTTCGATCAGGATTGGCATCAGGGTGTTATCGGCATTCTTGCGGCTCGTATTCGGGAACAGACCAATAGGCCGACCATTGCGTTTGCCCCTGATGAAAATGGTGTGGACGTAAAAGGCTCCGCGCGCTCCATTCCCGGGCTTCATATTCGCGATGTGCTGGCCGTTGTGGATGCTCGCAACCCAGGTGTGATGAAGAAGTTCGGTGGTCACGCTATGGCGGCGGGCATGTCTTTGGCTCATAGCGATTTTGATACCTTTGTTGAAGCTTTTGATCGAGCGGTGAGGGATACCTTGACTGCTGCCGATCTCGAAGCTGCGATCACCACGGATGGGCCGTTGAGTTCTGATGAGTTGTCACTGGAAACGGCGGCTTTGTTGAAGCGCGCTGGTCCTTGGGGGCAGCATTTCCCGGAGCCTTTGTTTGATGGCGAGTTTCGGGTGGTTAGTCAGCGTATTGTGGGCGAAAACCATTTAAAGTTGGTTTTGCAGCCGGTTGATGGCAGCGGCATTATCGACGGTATAGCGTTTAATACTGGGCCGGAGGTTCCTGATTACACGCGTACTGGGGCTCGGGTAGTGTATAAGCCGGACGCGAATACGTTTCGTGGGCGGACTAATCTGCAGCTTTTGGTGGATTATTTGGAGCCGCTTTCTTAGTTGGCTCTGTTTGGGCTTGGGAGGCTGGTCCCGGAGCGGGTGTTCTTTTCTTCTGGAAAAATAACTCGCTGCGCTCAGACATCTTTTTCCGGCAGAAAAGAACACCCGCCCCGTGACCGATTGAACCACATAGATAAATCAGCAGGGCAGGCTTACTCCAAAGTCTGGGCCAGTCCTGATCAGTGCTTACACCAGAGCAACGGCTGATTTGCAGTCAAAAATCCGGTAGAATCCCGCCACAGATTTACTCACCATTTTTCAACGCGAGTAAGGTTTCCATGGAAATTAATCCCATTGTGACGAAGATTAAAGAGCTTCGTGAGCGTACAGAAACGCTCAGGGGGTATCTTTGACTATGATCAGCGAAGTGAACGGCTGGTAGAAGTAGAGCGTGAGATGGAGATGCCCACGGTGTGGGATGATCCCGATCGCGCACAGGCGCTAGGCAAAGAGCGTGCGGATCTTGATTTGATTGTTAGCACCATCGACAACCTCACAGCCGGCTTGTCTGATGCAGAAGGTCTGCTGGAAATGGCTGTTGAGGAAGATGATCCAGACACAGCCACCGAGATCGAGTCGGATCTTGAGGCGTTGGATGCAGAGCTTGAGAAGCTTGAGTTCCGCCGTATGTTTTCCGGTGAGATGGACGCCAATAGCGCCTACCTGGAAATTCAGGCCGGCTCGGGTGGCACCGAAGCTCAGGATTGGGCGAATATGCTGTTGCGCATGTATCTGCGTTGGGCTGAGCGTCGTGGTTTTAAGGCTGAAATTGTGGAGTTGCAAGAAGGTGATGTGGCTGGCGTGAAGAGTGCCACCATCCACATTCAGGGCGAGTATGCGTTCGGTTGGTCGCGTACAGAAACAGGTGTTCATCGCCTGGTTCGCAAGTCGCCGTTTGATTCTGGCAATCGTCGTCATACGTCTTTTTCTTCGGTGTTTGTTTCGCCGGAAGTGGACGACAGTTTTGTAATTGAGATTAACCCGGCGGACCTGCGGGTGGATGTTTACCGTGCCTCTGGCGCCGGTGGTCAGCACGTTAACCGGACAGAATCTGCGGTGCGTTTGACCCACAACCCAACAGGCATTGTTGTGGCTTGCCAGGCCGGCCGAAGCCAGCATCAGAACAAAGATCAGGCTATGAAGCAGTTAAAAGCCAAGCTGTATGAGCGTGAGATGCAAGAACGCAACGCTGAGAAACAAAAAGCTGAAGACGCAAAATCCGATATTGGTTGGGGCAGCCAGATTCGCTCCTACGTACTGGATGATGGCCGTATTAAGGATTTGCGTACCAAAGTTGAAACCAGTAGCACCCAATCGGTGTTGGATGGTGATATCGACAAGTTTATTGAAGCCAGCCTGAAAATGGCGCTGTAGTCAGCGTCATTGCCAAGCCAATCCGAACACCCCCGATTTTCTAGTGAGCCAACATGACTGAACACACCAAGAATGCACCGCCAGAGGACAACAAGCTGATTGCTGAGCGTCGCGCCAAGCTGGCCGAACTGCGTGAGAACGGCAATCCTTTCCCTAATGATTTTCGCCGCGATGCCACCGCCGCTGAATTGCAGGCTAAATACGGTGAGTATAGCAAGGAAGAGCTGGAGTCTATGGGCATTAAGGCGGCCATTGCAGGCCGCATGATGTTGGACCGTAAGGCATTCAAAGTGGTTCAGGACATGACGGGCCGCATTCAGATCTACGCCACCAAAGATGTGCAGAAAGACACCAAGCATTGGGATCTGGGGGATATTGTTGGTGTACGGGGTACCTTGTGCAAATCTGGCAAGGGCGACCTTTACGTGACCATGGATGAGTATGTGTTGCTTACCAAGTCACTGCGTCCGCTGCCTGAGAAGCACAAAGGCTTGACGGATACCGAAGCCCGTTATCGCCAACGGTACGTGGATTTGATGGTGAATGAAGACAGCCGGCGTGTATTCCATGCCCGATCGAAAATCATTACCACCATGCGCCAGTTTTTTGCAGATCGGGAATTTATTGAAGTTGAAACGCCCATGCTGCAGGTGATTCCTGGTGGCGCGACGGCGCGGCCGTTCGTTACCCATCACAATGCGCTGGGCATGGACATGTACCTGCGTATTGCACCGGAGCTTTTCCTGAAACGGTTGGTTGTGGGTGGCTTTGAGCGGGTTTTTGAGATTAACCGTAACTTCCGGAACGAGGGGCTTTCTACCCGTCATAACCCGGAATTTACCATGGTGGAATTTTATCAGGCGTATGCTGATTACAACGACCTGATGGATCTTACCGAGGACATGTTGCGCGTTATCGCGGAGCGGGTATTGGGTAGCACCACGGTCGTGAACACGCGCGCCCTGGCCGACGGCACTGAAGAGCGCATCGAGTACGACTTCGGTAAGTCCTTTGAACGCCTGACCGTTGTGGAGGCCATCCTGCGCCACGCTCCGGACGTGACTGCAGAGCAGTTGGCCGACGATGAATCAGCACGGCAGGTTGCAAAAGACCTGGGCATTCACGTCAAAGACGGTTGGGGTCTGGGCAGGGTGCAGATCGAGATTTTTGAGGCGACGGCCGAGCATCGTTTGATGCAGCCAACGTTCATTACCGAGTACCCGAAAGAGGTCTCGCCGCTGGCGCGCTGCAAGGATAGCAATCCGTTTGTGACCGAGCGCTTTGAGTTCTTTGTGGGTGGCCGTGAGATTGCTAATGGGTTCTCCGAGCTTAACGACGCGGAAGACCAAGCAGAGCGTTTCCAGGCTCAAGTTGCTGAGAAAGACGCTGGCGACGACGAAGCTATGTTCTACGACGAAGACTATGTGACAGCGCTTGAGTATGGCTTACCGCCTACGGCAGGTGAGGGTATTGGTATTGACCGTTTGGCCATGCTGCTAACTGATTCGCCGTCGATCCGTGATGTGATTCTGTTTCCCGCTATGCGGCCAGAGCACAAAGCTGAGAGTGCAAAAGGCGAAAGCGCAGAAGGTAAAGGGTAACTATGCACCCGGTTGAGGTACTGGAGAGTCATCTCAGACCCGGCCAGGGCTGGAAAGAGCGCCTCGCCGATGAATTCCGCAAACCTTATATGCTGGCGCTGGCGGAATTTCTAAAGGCTGAAGAAGACGCTGGGAGGGCTCTCTTCCCAGCGAGCTCCCATTGTTTCAATGCCCTTAACAGCACGCCCCTGGACCGGGTGCGGGTTGTGATTCTTGGGCAGGACCCCTATCACGGCCCCGGCCAGGCCCACGGCCTGTCCTTTTCAGTCAGGCCAGATGTTCCCCCGCCACCTTCGCTCGTTAATATATTCAAGGAAATCGAGAGTGATCTGGGCATTGCGCCGCCTGATCACGGCTGCTTGCAGCCTTGGGCTGAGCAGGGCGTACTGCTGCTAAACAGTGTGCTTACCGTGGCTCAGGGCCGGGCAGGTGCGCATCAAGGCAGGGGTTGGGAAACGTTTACGGACAGGGTCATTGAAACCGTGAATCGGGAGTGTGAAGGTGTGGTGTTTATGTTTTGGGGAAATTACGCCAAAAAGAAGGGGCGGCACATCGATCGCGACCGGCACCTGGTGCTGGAGGGGCCGCATCCGTCACCGCTCAGTGCGTATCGCGGGTTCTTTGGTTGCAAACATTTCTCCCGAGCCAATGAATGGCTCCGGGAGCAAGGACCGGCACCCGTAAACTGGGAGCTGCCCTCCAAAACAGATCTCAGCGTTAATTACTGAAGCAGTGCCATCGCCGCTTCCATCTGGGCGTTAAGATCTTCTTCTTCGCTCATGTCAGTATTTGGGTCGATGCCGAGGCGACCGAATGCTGAAATGCCAGACCAGTCCATCTCAGTCCAACGGTGCTCAGAGCCGGCAACCAGCTGAAGGTTGGCGATCATCACCAAGTCTGCATAGTCTGCTGCGGGTACTTCCCTGTGGAAGTTGGCGAATTCCAGCGGAACCGTTTGCAGGTCGTTCGGGAAGTCCCACTTTTTAAGAATGGTTGCACCAATTTTTGGGTGCAGGTCTTCTATGATGCTATCCAGTTCATTGCCACTAATCTGTACGTCTTCGTCTTCCACATAGCGCAAAATGGGCAGTACGCCGATCAGGTGTACCAAGCCAGCCAGCGTGGCCTGATCTGGCTTTAATTTTGTGTAGTGCTGAGCCAGGACGTGACAAACGCCAGCTACTTCGGTGCTGGCTTGCCATGTTGCGCGTAGGCGCTTGTCGATCATGTCTGAGGTTGCCTGAAACATCTGCTGCATGGCCAGGCCCATGGCTAGGCTGCTGGTATAGGCCATGCCAAGCCGGCTTACAGCCATATTCAGGTTCTCTATCGCGCGGTTGCCCCTGAAGAGCGGGCTGTTGCAGACGCGAATGATACGGGCAGAGAGAGCTGTGTCGTTGCTGATAACCTTGACCAAGTCACCGATGGCGGAGTCTTCCGACTCGGCGATGTCGCGCACCTGAAGCGCGGCTTCGGGCAGGGTAGGGAGCACCAGCTTGTCGTTTTCGATCGCGGTTGTAATGTCCGCCTTAATGGTTTCAGCAATATTCGACATGGTTTGGTAAGGATCCGCTTGTCAGTTTGGGTGCCCGTTATGGTAGTGAGCGGGCGCCCCAAAGTTCAGAATGGTGAGTTCTCTTTATAGCAAACTCTGGCGGGTTTGCCTGTCAACTTATGTATCCTTTGGTGCGCTGCCTTCTCGTTCGGTAACGGTGTAAGGCAGAGGTTGGGGCTGTAGCACGGCCTCTGGGAAACCATCTGCAACCAGCTTTCCCTCGGCGGCGTCGTGCCGGATAACCACAAGTACTTCGCAGGAACCGTTGTTAAAACCGACGGAATTAACCACCTCACCTATTGAGCGTTCGCCCGCCATGATGGACGTTCCCGGTGTGGGCAAGGAGTTAACTTTTGCCATGCGGAAACGGAACAAGCTTTTTTTGAGCTGCCCGAGAAAGTGCATCCGCGCGATCACTTCCTGGCCGGTGTAACAGCCTTTTTTGAAATGCACGCCGCCCAAATGTTGCCAGTTCAGCATTTGCGGCACGTAGGATTCGCTGGTTGCGGTGCTCAGCATGGGGACGCCTGCCGCAATTTCAGAGGCCTGCCAATCGGCAAGAGTCCTCTCTGGAATGCTGTTCAGTTCCGGATCATTTGCGGTGGGTTGCCACAACTCAAAGCGCGGCAGTCCTTCACCTGTATTCTCTGTGCGGATCAGGAATCCGCAATCCAGTGCCAGAGTGTCTCCTGGGGATGCCAGGCTGTCCAAATGACCTCCGGCGAGGCTTGAGGCTGCATCGTTGCCCAGCAGGCCGATGATGTGTCCGTCGGTTTCGGCCGTCATGGATGTGCCACGAAACAGCATCATGTATTTGCGTAGGTGAGCCATAATTGGCTCTGCCAGCTCGGAGGGCAGGTCCAGCAGTACGTCGTCACCATCTCGAACCAGTCGCGTTAGGCAGTAGGCTCGGCCTTTTGGGGTTGCACCTGCGGCGCGGGGTGATGTACCTGCTTTCACGTCATCAAGATTTTGGCTTAACTGGCCCTGAAGGAACTTGTCGGTACCAGAGCCTGCGATGCGAACCAGAACGCGATTGGTTAACAGAATGCGGCCCGAAGCCGGCGCTGGGCACTCGGCTGATGTGTAAACAGGCGTGGCTGAAACAGGTGTGTCTGTACCAGTCATGGGAGAACTCCGGGCAAAATACTATTCAAATGTTTGCTGAGCGCGGCCCAGTCTGAGCCACATTCTCAGGCGACGAAACTGATCTTCGGATACGTTACCGGCAATCCGTGTGCCGGAGAATAACACAACCGGATATGAAGCAGATCTGGAGGCGATTGGCTGCAGTTTCAAGAGCACAAGCTTTGAACTGATGCGGCTCGCAGGACAGGCATTCACGGCCAGAATTTGCCCGTTACCTAAGCGTGCGTAGAGGGTGTTCTGATCCTGATGCAGCCCCAGAACGGCCGACGGCCCGGCCAGCAGCCCATTCAGTCGGTACTGGAAGATGGCGCCTGCCAAGGTGAGCGGTGCCAGCGCGTACATCCAGTGTTTGCCAGAGGCGCCAGCAATAAGTATGAAGGCGCTGGCGATCAACCATGGTGCAGCAGCCAGACAACCTGCTACACCACAGCGAGATAGCGTGAGATCAATCTGGCTGGACACGGGCGAGGATGATGTCGACGATACGCTGGAGATCCGCATTGTCTGGGCGGCTACGCTGCATGAACCATTCAAATATATCGGTGTCCTCACAGGTCAGAAGTTTTTCATAGCGCGCCTGATCTTCCTTATCCAGATCCCGGTAGGCTTCTTCCAAAAACGGAATCAGCAACACATCCAGCTCCAGCATGCCACGGCGGCTATGCCACCAGAGGCGGTTGAAGTCTGAATTGTCCGCGGGGGCTTTGGGGTCTTGCATAGTGGCTCTCTTGGTTGCTTAGCTGTTCTCTTTACGGAGAAGGAGTTCTGTAGGTTGTGGGGATCAGCACGGTATCACGAGGCTCGTGTAGGAGTCCCGGATAATCCAGCGTGTAGTGCAGGCCACGGCTTTCCTTGCGCTGCAGTGCTGAGCAGATAATCAGATCAGATACAGTTACCAGGTTTCTCAGCTCCAACAGATCATTGGTTACCCGATAATTGTTGTAAAACTCGCCAATTTCCCCTGAGAGCAAATCCACTCGATGCTTGGCCCGCTGCAGGCGCTTGGTTGTGCGCACAATACCCACATAATCCCACATAAAGTGGCGTAATTCGTCCCAGTTGTGGGAAATAACAACATCTTCGTCGGAATCGCGTACCTGGCTTTCATCCCATGCGGGTGCATCTGGAGGGGGCGGGATATCTGCCTCTCGGCGTGTAATGTCAGCAGCGGCGGCGCGGCCATAAACCAAGCACTCCAGTAGTGAGTTGCTCGCCATGCGGTTGGCGCCATGAAGCCCAGTAAAGCCGGCTTCGCCTACCACATAGAGTTGGTTGATGTCGGTTCGCGCTCGCTCATCGGTGACAATGCCACCGCAGGTATAGTGCGCTGCGGGCACCACCGGGATGGGCTCCCGGGTAATGTCGATGCCAAATTCGAGGCACTTTTCGTAAATGGTTGGGAAATGATGCCGAATAAAGTCTGCCGGTTTATGGCTGATATCCAGCAATAGGTGATCTGCGCCCAGTCGTTTCATTTCGTGGTCGATGGCGCGGGCGACTATGTCCCGTGGTGCCAGTTCTCCGCGGTCGTCAAAGCGATCCATGAAGCGGGAGCCGTCAGGCAGTTTTAGTAACCCACCTTCACCTCGCACCGCCTCGGTAATAAGGAATGACTTGGCGTGAGGGTGGTACAGGCAAGTAGGGTGAAACTGATTGAACTCCATATTGGCAACCCGGCAGCCGGCACGCCATGCCATGGCAATGCCATCTCCGGAGGCGCCGTCTGGGTTTGTGGTGTAACGGTACGCTTTGGAGGCGCCACCGGTTGCAATCACCGTGAAGCGCGCCCGGAATAGCTCCACGTGGTTGTCATCAAGGTTCAATATATAGGCGCCAACACAGCGGTTGCCTGGTAGTGCCAGCTTGCGGTTGGTGATCAAATCTACGGCAACGCGGCTGGATCTAAGTTCGATGTTTGGTCGCGCCAGTGCTTGAGCTGTCAATGTTGTAGAGACGGCATGCCCGGTGGCATCCGCGGCATGAATAATGCGCCGGTGGCTGTGACCGCCCTCGCGAGTAAGGTGGAGCTGTGCGTCCGTGTCTCGAGTAAAGTTCACGCCGGTTTCAATGAGCCATTCAATGCTCTTTTTACTGTGTTCTACGGTAAATCGTACGGCCTCTTCATTGCACAGGCCTCCGCCTGCAACAAGTGTGTCTTGCACATGGTTTTCGGTGGAATCCTGATCGTCCAGAACAGCAGCAATGCCGCCCTGAGCCCAGAGTGTGGCGCCGCTGCTGATGTCGGCTTTGCTAACCACGCACACCTTCAAATGCTGCGGAAGATTAAGCGCAACAGTTAGACCGGCAGCACCGCTGCCGATAATGAGAACATCGTATTCATAGGACTGTGGCATCGGGTCGTTATCGCGGGCCATAATGTAGACGTGTATTGAACTAAACTTTACGCTTGCTGTCTATTTGGCCTAACGGATGATCTTGCCTTATAGGCTGGGTCGTCCTTTCTCTAAACGGGCGCCGGATAGTGAGTATGAATCCTCAGAAACTCGTATCGGCCGGAAAATTGGCCATAAAACCGGAGAATACCGGCATAGATACCGGCGCAGCGCCCATGGCCCCTAATGACCAAAAGCAAACTGAGCAGCCAGACCGCCAGACCGACCTGCAACTTGTTCGCAAAGTCCGGAACGGTGATCGTGCAGCCTTTGATTTGTTGGTTGTAAAGTACCAGTCGAGGGTGGCCTCTATTATCAGTCGGTATATTTATGACAGTCAGGAGGTGATGGATCTTACTCAGGAAACGTTCATTAAAGCTTACCGGGCTATTGAGCGTTTCCGTGGTGACAGTGCCTTTTATACCTGGTTGTACCGCATCGCCGTAAATACCGCCAAGAACTATCTTGAATCCCGCAGTCGCAGACCTCAGGGAAGTGCTGATTCGGCTGAAGCAGAAAATTATGATGATGGTAGACGGTTGCGGGATATTGCCTCGCCCGAACGTTTGCTCCAACGCGAACAGCTACAAAATGAACTTAGTAACGCGATAGCCGCTTTGCCAGAAGAGCTACGGTCAGCATTCCTACTGCGAGAGTACGACGGCCTCAGCTATGAAGACATTGCGCGGATTCTGGAGTGTCCCATTGGGACTGTACGCTCGCGTATTTTTCGGGCCCGGGATGCCGTTGATCGGCGCTTGGGCCCCTTGCTAAACCATTCTGTGACGTAATTGAAGGTGCATCCTATGGATGATCGTCTCCGAGAAACACTGTCTGCCATGATGGACGATGAAGCCGACGAACTGTCAGTTCGGCGCTTGTTATCCCATGAGAATCAAGGCCACGTTCGTGATCAGTGGCAGCGATGGCAGGGAATTCACGATCTGATGCACGGAGGCCATTCCCCGGCGGACGGCGTGGATGTGAGTACAGCCGTGCGCGAAAGACTGGATGGCCGCACTCAGTTGCGAGCGCCCAGTGTTGCCGCGGATCGTGAGGCGCCGCAGCCTTGGCGTTGGCCAGCTGTTGCCATGATTGCGACCGCTTTGCTTGTAGGGTTTGGTGCCGGGGCCGGGTGGGAATCCGGCGAGATTTCCACGGATGAACTGGCGTCTGCCTCCGCAACAGAGCCAGCCGATACGATGTATTCTGGTGAGGCCGCGCCAGTTCGGGAAGTAGCCCTGCAGGGGCTTGATAAACAGCAGTGGGAATACATGAACCGCTATCTGCTAGAGCACGCTCAGCATAACAGTGTAGGTGCCGGGCAAGGCTCGGTGGGCTATGCCCGCCTTGTAAGTGCCAGCGGCGGCTACTGATTGAGAGTCATAAAGGTGACCATGAGCAAAGCCCGTTCTTCCAATCTGAGCTTATCGCTGCCCAGGTTCCTTGCGCTTGTATTGGCTTTGGCCATGCCGACATATGGGGTGGCCGAAGAAAAAACAGCAGCCTACTGGCTTGAACGGTTGGGGCCGGCCTTGAATATGACGTCTTATCGCGGTGTGTTCGTATACGCTAGGGGATCCAACGTACATTCCATGCAGATTGCCCATCGTTTTCACAAGGGTATCGTGGAGGAACGGCTGGTTTTGCAGGATGGCGGCAGTGGCGAAATTGTGCGGCGAGATATGAATGTGGTCTGCGTGCTCCCCGAACAGGGCAAGGTACAGCTGGAGCAAATCATTCCTTCTGGGCCGTTTGCGGAGGCATTTACGAGCCAACTGATTCCCGTAAGCCGCTGGTACAGTGCTGAGCTGAAGGGTGAGGGCCGTGTTGCCGGTTATGATGTGGTGACTGTTGCCCTGACGGCCAAAGATCGACATAGATACAGTCATCGTTTGTGGCTGGAAAAGTCCACTGGGCTGTTGGTGAAAAGCCACGTGCGAGCAGCTAGTGGTGAAGTGCTGGAGCATTTTCAGTTCACCAATCTTGAGATTACCGAGGATATTGCGGACAGCGAGTTCGAAATCCGCTCTGAAGGCCGTGAAATTTCCCGCACTTTGAATGACGCAGGTGTTCAGGACGAATTTTCAAGCACAGCGCGTATGCATGGCTGGCATCTTGATTGGCGCCCAGACGGTTTTGAACCTGCCGCAGCGCCCAGTTCCCGGAGAGGACAGGCCGTTGCATTTTCAGATGGGCTGGCGGCATTCTCTGTGTTTGTCGAGCCCACTGGCTCAGTGCACATGCCCACCGGTGCTTCCCGCGTAGGTGCAACAACCATCTATATGCGTCAGTTGCAGAACGGAGACAGAGCATTCTTGGTGACCGTTGTGGGCGAGTTACCACCTACTTCCGCCCGTCAAGTTGCCGAATCCGTGCGGATTGATGAGGCCTTTGCTTTTGGTGCGAGAGATTAATGATTACGGAGTCTGGCAAAGTCGTTGCCGTTACGGGCGAGCATGCTTGGGTTCAGACCATTCGCGCCAACGCTTGTCAAAGTTGTTCTGCGCGCAATGGCTGCGGTCAGAAGGTGCTGGCTGCGGCAACTGGTGGTCGAGCCAATCAGGTTCGTGTCTTTAATTCCGTGAACGCCTGTGTTGGCGAAGAGGTGACCCTTGGCATTGATGAAAGCGCACTCCTGGTCGCTTCATTGCTGGTGTATGCTCTTCCGTTATTGCTCATGGTGATGGCCAGTATGATCGGGCATTATCTGTTCGCGGGCAGTGATTTTGCGGCTATGCTTGGCGCTGCGGCCGGTCTTGCCTCCGGCTTTCTGATAAGCCGGCAAATACAGCGCCGGAACGCCGGCAGCTATGAACCCAGATTGCTCCGGGTAAACCGTATCCCGGCTGGAATGGTTGCTCATTCCGACTCGCTCACATGACATACAGGGGATTCTGACATGCTAAAAGCCACAAATGCAGTTAGCCGGTTTTCCCCGGCGCCATATGCTCAGAAGGCGCAGGGGTCTTTGATGCTGGCGCTGATCGCTATCTTGCTGATGGCGTGGAGCCAAGCGGGTCTCGCGAATGGATTGCCAGATTTTACCGGGCTGGTTGAGGAAAATGCTGGCGCGGTCGTTAACATAAGTACCACCAGTACAGCTAGTACGCCGGCTGCCGGGAATAAGCGTTTTCACGGTTTGCCCTTTGATGAGCGGCAACTCGAGCAGTTGCCAGAGTTCTTCCAGGAATTCTTTCGCAGCCCTCAGTCACCCTTTGGTCGTGCACCGAGCGAGCCTCAGCCAAGCCGCTCCATGGGATCGGGGTTTATTGTGTCTGCTGATGGCTATGTGCTGACCAATAACCATGTGGTTGAAGGTGCCGATGAAATTATCGTAAGGCTCAATGATCGCCGTGAGCTGCCGGCAACACTGGTTGGTACAGACCCCCGTTCAGATATGGCTGTTTTGAAAATCGAGAACGGAGATGATCTGCCCGTTGTGAAAACAGGGCGGTCAAAAGACCTGAAAGTGGGTGAGTGGGTGTTTGCGATCGGTTCGCCGTTTGGTTTTGATTACACGGTTACAGCCGGCATTGTCAGTGCGCTAGGCCGTTCGCTTCCAACCGAGAACTACGTTCCGTTTATCCAGACCGACGTGGCCATTAACCCGGGTAACTCTGGTGGCCCGCTGTTCAATCTTGACGGCGAGGTGATCGGTATTAACTCGCAAATTTACACCCGCTCCGGCGGTTTCATGGGGGTTTCTTTTGCCATTCCCATTGACGATGCCATGAGCGTGTTTCGTCAGATCCGGGACAAAGGTGCAGTTTCCCGTGGCTGGCTAGGTGTTCTGATTCAAGAAGTGAATCGTGATCTGGCAGAATCCTTCGGCCTCAAGCGCCCAAGGGGCGCCTTGATTGCAGAAGTTTTGAATGGTTCTCCCGCCCAAGGAGGTGGCTTGGAGGCTGGTGACATAGTGCTTAAGTATGATGGCGACGATGTTCAGCTGTCTTCAGACTTGCCGCCTTTGGTGGGTCGTACTCCCGTGGGTGAAACGGCTCGCCTTACCGTTCTTCGTGGGGGCAAAGAAATCACGCTGGATGTGGAAATTGGCCAACTGCCGGATGAGAATGGTGCTCAGCAAGCAGCTCCTTCTGAAGGTGATGCATCCGCCTCACCTTTAGGGCTGACTGTTGAACCATTGCCATCGGACTTGGCTGATTCTATTGGCGTGTCCGGCGGCGTTGTTGTGACAGCTGTAAACAGAGGGGCAGCTTATAATGCCGGTGTTCGGGCCCGAGATGTGATCACTGAAATCAACAGAAAAACAGTGACGTCGGTTGACGACTTCCAGATGGCGGTCAAGGCACTGCCAGAAGGGCGGGCCGTCTCTGTTCGCGTAGTGCGCCAGGGCAGAGCTATCTATCTGGTGATGAAGCCCTGATAGACCAAGTCTGAACAGTCGTCATATTATTGCAAAAAAACCTCCATGTCTGATGTTACAAACGACAGGTCTGGAGGTTTTTGTTATACTTCCCTGCGACAATAATAAGTGCGGCCACGGAATGGACCAGGTCAGATTATGAACAGAAAGGATCTCCCCCTCCTGCAACTTTTGAAACTTCGCAATGGCTGGCTCGCTTGGCTGCTTCTGGTTGTGGCTATTGCTGTAACGGTATTGTCTTGGCAGTTTTCAATCCGGTTGGTAGATGATCGCACCGAAGCCCGGTTTCGTACTCAGTCCCTGCAATTGAAAACGGCTATTGAGGAACGTTTGCTCAACTACGAGCAGGTTCTGGCAGGCAGTGCCGGACTTTTTGCCGTCGCCGGCGAGGTTTCCCGTGAACAGTGGCGTGAATACGTTCATAAGGTGGATATCAACCGCTATTACCCGGGTATACAGGGTATAGGGTACGTTGAACGTATTGAAGTGCGGGAGATGGCCGATCACATTGCGTCGGTGCGCGCAGAGGGTGTGTACAAATATCTGGTTAACCCGCTGGGAGTAGGGCCTTTTTACTATCCCATGGTGTACCTTGAACCAGGAACAGAAAGCAACAGAAAAGCCTTAGGTTACGATGCGTTCAGTGACCCGGTTCATCGCAAAGCCATGGAGCGATCGCGGGATGATGCCATTCCGACGGTAACAGCCAAAGTGGTTTTGGTGCAGGAAGAACTGGCGGAAGGGCAGGCCAGCTTCCTGATGTATTACCCGGTATATCAGGGTGGGGAGGTGCCGGAAATACGGGCTGAGCGCCGCATGATGTTGGCTGGTTTTGTGTTCAGTGCGTTTCGTATGAACAACCTTCTTGACGGCATTATTGGTCTGATTTCACCGTTTCTTGATGTCCGTATTTACGATGATGGCGTGGTTGCCCGCGAAAACCTGATGTACGGCTCCAACCTCGGCTCACTGGACAATGAGTTCAGCTTCGAAATGAGCCAGACCGTAAGCCACGGCGGGCGGGACTGGCAGTTGCAAACCCGATCCACTCCTGCCTTCGACTATCTGGCGTCAGATCCGCGTCCATCGATTGTACTTGGCAGTGGTGCTGCCATAAGCCTGCTACTGTTTATTATAGCGCTGGTACTGATTCGTTCGCGCCTTATGGCACAGATTAGCGAAGGACGTTATCGCGCCATTACCGAAGGGGCCGCCAACGTAACTCTGGTTATGGACGAAGCAGGCACACCTCTTTATGCCAGTCCGTCCAGTTTTGACATTCTCGGATTTAACCCAGACGAAGTGCAGGCGCTTGCACTGGATAGCCTGGTACACGAAGACGATTGGCCCCAATTGAAGCAAGGGTTTGATGACGCTGTTCAAGCGCCGGGCAAGCAGATGCCGGTTATCCGGGCGCGCATTTGCGACGCTGCAAGTAACTGGCGTGATATGGAAGGCACCTATACCGACATGTTGACGGTACCTGGCGTGAACGGTGTGGTCCTTAGCCTGCGAGACCTGACACAGCTGAAAGCCGCCCAGTCTGAATTGCATCGGTTGGCCTTTTACGATCCTCTTACCGGGCTCGCTAACCGCCAGCTGTTCCGTGATCGCCTGAACAATGTGGTGCGTCGGAGCCGCAGAAGCGGTGAGCCTGCTGCTTTGATGTTCCTGGATCTGGATGGCTTCAAGCGTATTAACGATACCCTTGGCCATGACGCCGGCGACGAGCTTCTGCGCCAAGTGGCGCAGTGGCTTGAAGGTTGTGTGCGTGAAGAAGATTCTGTGGCCAGGCTTGGCGGCGATGAGTTTGTTGTGCTGCTCTCTCAAATCAGTGGCACAGGTGCGGCCGCCAAGGTTGCGGAAACAATCCTGCGCAGGCTCTGTCAGAGGGTTCGTTTGAGCGACCATGAGGTAGGCATTACCGTCAGTATCGGTATAACCATGATTCCCCACGACAGTGAAGATCCTGGCGCCCTGATGAAGTTTGCAGATTTGGCTATGTATCGGGCCAAAGAAATGGGCCGGAATACTTATCAGTTCTTTACTCCCGCCATGAATATCAAAGCTGCGCGCCGGCTGCTGCAGCAAGAGGAGTTGGCGAGTGCTCTGGAAGGTGACCGTTTCGTTTTGCATTATCAGCCCAAGATAGATTTGATCAGTGAGCGGGTGATTGGCGTGGAAGCTTTCCTGCGCTGGCATCACCCGGAAAAGGGTCTGGTATCGGCGCAACAGTTCATTGGTCTGGCGGAAGAAACCGGGCTGATTGTGCGTTTGGGCGAAATGGCGTTGCGTCAAGCCTGTATTCAGGTGCAGGCGCTGGAGAGGGCAGGGTTTGAAGCTCTAAAGATGGCGGTAAATCTGTCGGTTCGGCAGGTCACAGATTCCCGTTTTCTTGATATGGTCCGGCAGGTGATTACCGAAACCGGTGTCTCCCCTGAAAAGCTGGAACTGGAAATGCCCGTGGAGTTGTTGAACGAAGACCCTCGCATGTTGCGCGAGCTTCTTGTGTCGCTCAATGATCTTGGTGTTTGCCTGATTCTGGACGATTTTGGCGCTGGCTCCTGTTCTCTTGTTGCATTGCAGCAGCTTCCCCTAGATGTAATAAAAATTGATCACCGCTTTATTCGCGATATTCCGTACAATGTCAGTGCAACGGATGTGGCGTCTGCGGTTATTGCATTGGCGCAAAAGCTCCACCTTACGGTTGTGGCTGAAGGTGTAGAAACACCGCAGCAGTTGAGTTTCCTGAAATCGGCCGGGTGTACCCAGTGCCAGGGCAATCTGTTCAGCTACCCGCTGGATGAAGACGCGCTGATTGGTTTCCTGATCCGGCAGTATGAGCGACCGCTTATTTCCTGATCATAGCAATGGCGGCCGGTAACCGGTAAAATCACGCCGGCCCCGGGTCCTGATAGTGGCCTCTCCGGGTTCAATCCTTCGTTTTTTTATGAGTATTCATTGTCTGTGACTGAACTGAGCCGAATCCGTAATTTCTCCATAATCGCCCACATTGACCATGGCAAATCCACCATTGCAGACCGTTTTATCCAGGTTTGCGGAGGTCTGACCAAACGGGAGATGGCCGAACAGGTGTTGGACTCCATGGATTTGGAGCGAGAGCGGGGCATCACCATTAAGGCCCAGAGCGTCACGTTGAATTACACCGCGCGGGACGGCCATGAATACAAACTGAACTTCATCGACACGCCAGGCCACGTGGATTTCTCCTATGAAGTATCCCGTTCTTTGTACGCCTGTGAAGGTGCGCTGCTGGTTGTAGATGCCGGCCAAGGCGTGGAGGCCCAGTCTGTTGCTAACTGTTACACCGCCATTGAACAGGGTCTGGAAGTTGTTCCGGTTCTGAACAAGATGGACTTGCCTCAGGCAGAGCCAGAGCGGGTCGCCGCAGAAATAGAAGATATCATCGGCATCGACGCCTCGAACGCCGTACGTTGCTCCGCCAAGAGCGGCATGGGTGTTGAGGACGTTCTGGAAGACCTTATTCAGAACATCCCGCCACCCCAGGGTGATCGAGCTGCCCCGCTGCAGGCGCTGATCATCGATTCCTGGTTCGATAACTATCTGGGTGTGGTTTCCCTTGTTCGAGTTACCCAGGGTGTTATGAAAAAAGGCGAAAAGATTGTTATAAAATCTACGGGCAAAGCGTGGAATGCGGACAAAGTGGGGATTTTTAACCCCAAACCTCATGATACCGACATATTGGAAGCCGGTGACGTAGGTTTTGTTGTTGCGGGTATCAAAGACATACACGGCGCACCTGTGGGTGACACCATTGTGCATCAAAAGTTTGCCGCAGATACGCCTATGTTGCCGGGGTTCAAGAAGGTTCAGCCGCAGGTCTATGCCGGGTTGTTCCCGGTAAGTGCGGACGACTATAACGATTTTCGAGACGCACTGGATAAGCTCACCCTGAACGACGCCTCTCTGTTTTACGAACCTGAAAGCTCCGATGCGCTCGGCTTTGGTTTTCGCTGTGGTTTCTTGGGCATGCTGCACATGGAGATCATTCAGGAGCGGCTGGAGCGTGAATACGATATTAATCTGATCACCACCGCGCCCACGGTTATATACGAAGTGCTGAATAACCGGGGCGAGA
The DNA here is from genome assembly GCF_052094685.1 of Marinobacter sp. Lineage (GTDB taxonomy): Bacteria > Pseudomonadota > Gammaproteobacteria > Pseudomonadales > Oleiphilaceae > Marinobacter. Next base: position 27,003 of record NZ_JBQDKB010000003.1, on the reverse strand, counting down.
CACTGTCGGTAGACAGCCCCTCAAAGTTGCCTGATATTGGCTCGATTGACGAAATGCGCGAGCCTATTGTCGAAGCGAACATTCTGGTACCCCAAGAGCACCTGGGTAACGTGATCGCCCTGTGTGAAGAGAAGCGTGGGGTTCAGAAACACATGCACTTTACGACCAACCAAGTGCAGCTGACTTACGAGCTGCCGATGGCAGAAGTGGTGTTGGATTTCTTTGATCGCATCAAGTCTGCCAGCCGGGGGTTCGCCTCACTGGATTATCACTTTGTTCGTTTTCAGCCGGCAAACCTTGTGCGTTTGGATGTGCTTATAAACGGGGAGCGCGTGGATGCCCTGGCGCTGATCGTCCACAAGGATCAGTCCCACTACAAGGGGCGTCAGCTTATTGAGAAAATGAAAGAGCTGATTCCCAGGCAAATGTTTGATATCGCAATCCAGGCCGCCATTGGCAACCAGATTGTGTCGAGGGTTAGTGTAAAAGCACTGCGCAAGAACGTCACCGCAAAATGTTACGGCGGCGATGTCAGTCGGAAGAAAAAGCTGCTCCAGAAGCAGAAGGAAGGCAAAAAACGCATGAAGCAACTGGGTAATGTTGAGGTGCCTCAAGAAGCGTTCCTTGCCGTATTGAAAGTCGATAATTAAAAGGCACCTTGATGGATATTGATTTTCCACTGGTTCTGGTGGTTCTGACCTTCGCGTCTGGACTGATCTGGCTGGCAGACATACTATTTTTCCGTAAGCGTCGCCTTGCGGCGTCCTCCGTGGACGTTGTGGATGAAGCAGACGGGCCCAAAGAGCCTTATCTGGTCGATCTCAGCCGGTCATTTTTTCCGGTTCTGGCGATTGTGCTGATACTCCGGTCGTTTTTGGTGGAGCCTTTCCAGATTCCATCAGGCTCCATGCTGCCAACGTTAGAAGTCGGTGATTTTATTCTGGTCAACAAGTATGCCTATGGTCTGCGCCTACCGGTTGTCGGAACAAAGGTTTTGGATGTTGGCGATCCTGAACGGGGCGATGTGATGGTATTTCGTTATCCCGTAGATCGCGAAACCAATTACATCAAACGAGTGGTTGGCCTGCCCGGAGATACTGTGCGCTATCGCAACAAGCAGCTTTTTATCAACGACCAGTTGATTGAGAGTGAGTTTGTTGTACGTCTGCCGCCGGTGGAAGTGCGTAGGGAAGACTTGGGCACGGCCGAGCACGATATTTTCCACACCATGGGACGCTCGGGTGCCCCCGGCGAGGGCGAGTGGAGAATCCCTGAAGGCGAGTACTTCATGATGGGTGATAACCGCGACAACAGTAACGACAGCCGTTATTGGGGCACGGTTCCCGATGAGTTGATAGTGGGCAAGGCATTTGCAATCTGGATGCACTGGGCGTCCTTCACCAGTTTGCCATCCTTCAAGCGTGTTGGCGGTATTGAGTAATTCTGACTATTTTGGAGTTCAGTTGTAATGAAGAAAAATAATCTCTCCGCCATGAATCGACAGGGCGGTGCCTCTGCGCTTGTTATCCTAATCATGGTGCTGTTTTTTGGCAGCCTGCTAACGTTGGTTATTAAAGTAGGACCAGCCTATATGGATGACCTTACCATTCAAGAGGCATTAGAGAGCCTGGATGGCAAAGAGGGTTTGTCGCAAATGGGGCCGGCGCGGGTTCGTACACTGATCAACAAAAGCCTAAGTGTTAATAATATCCGTGGGTTTAATGCTAAGGATATTTCAGTTGAGAAAGACGGTGAGCTTGTAGTGATCAATGTGGACTACGAAGTCCGTAATAACCTTTTCCGAAATTTGGATACTGTGGTTCACTTTCAGCACCGATATGAGATGAAGGGCAAGTGAGTTCACAACCGGACCTGGATCAGTTACAGCGGCGAATTGGTTATCAATTCAATTCGCCCGAGCGCCTCATGTTGGCGCTTACCCACCGCAGTTATGGCAACCAGAACAATGAGCGGTTGGAGTTTCTCGGGGATTCCATCGTTAACATGGTTATTGCCGAGTCCCTGTTTCTGAGTTTCGATAAAGCTCGGGAAGGGCACTTGAGCCGCTTGCGGGCCCGAATGGTAAAGGGTGTAACCCTGGCCGAGATTGGTCGCGAATTTGAGCTGGGAAGCTATATGCGGCTGGGTTCTGGCGAACTAAAAAGCGGTGGTTTTCGTCGCGAGTCCATTCTTGCTGATGCGGTAGAGTCTGTTATCGGTGCTATCTATCTCGACAGTGATTTTTATACCTGTCGGGAGCAAGTGTTGCGTTGGTTCGAGCATCGGTTAGAGCAGCTCGACCTTCAGGATACCCAAAAAGATCCCAAAACCCGTTTGCAGGAGTATCTGCAATCGCGGCAGTTCCCATTGCCCAGATATGATGTTATTTCTGTGGATGGAGAAGCGCATAACCAGACATTTCATGTGTCCTGTGTGTTGCCATCGCTTGATCGAAAAACCAGTGGCGTAGGCAGCAGCCGTCGCGTAGCGGAGCAGGAGGCTGCCCGTAGCGCGCTGAAACAACTCGGCGTGGAGACACCCTGATGAATGATATTACTCGCCCAGAAAATCCAGATAGCCGCTGCGGTTTTGTAGCTATTGTTGGCCGCCCAAACGTGGGCAAATCCACCCTGTTGAACCATATTCTCGGGCAGAAACTGAGCATTACTTCCCGTAAGCCGCAAACCACACGCCACCAGGTACTGGGCATCAAGACCATGGATTTGGTGCAGGCGATATATGTGGATACGCCGGGTATGCACGAAGAAGAGCCCAGGGCCCTGAACCGGTATATGAACAAAGCGGCGACTTCGGCGCTTATTGACGTGGATGTGGTGATATTTGTGGTGGACCAACTTGCTTGGACCACCGCGGACGAAATGGTTCTGGAAAAGCTGCGTGGCCTTAAATGCCCGGTTATTCTGGCGGTAAATAAGGTTGACCGGATTGAGAGCCGGGAAAAGCTGCTGCCACACCTCGACATGCTTTCCAGAAAACGGGATTTTGCTGAAATGATTCCTATGTCGGCGCTGCAGGAAACCAACCTGAAGCCGCTGGAAGAATCGGTGGGGCGGTTCTTGCCCGAGAGCATACATTTCTACCCGGATGACCAGATAACTGACCGAAGCGAGCGTTTCATGGCTTCGGAAATCGTTCGTGAGAAAATCACCCGTCAGCTTGGTGACGAGTTGCCATACTCCGTGGCTGTAGAAATTGAGGAGTTTAAACGCGACGGCAAGACACTGCATATTTCTGCGTTGATTTTGGTGGAGCGTGAAGGGCAGAAAAAGATCATGATCGGTGATAAGGGCGAACGGATGCGGCGCATTGGCCAGGAAGCCCGGCTCGATATGGAGCGCCTGTTCGACAGCAAGATCATGTTGCGGCTATGGGTGAAGGTAAAGCGGGGCTGGGCAGATAGCGAGCGCGCTCTGAAAAGTCTGGGTATGCACGACCGCTGAGGCCGCTATGCCCCCTGAGGCACTATGAGAAAAGGAGCGCAGGAACAAGAGCCCGCTTATGTGATTCACCGCCGGCCTTGGCGGGAAACCAGTCTTTTGGTGGATCTGTTTACCTTGAATCACGGTCGCCTATCTGTGGTGGCCCGCGGTGCCAGCGGTAGTAAAAGCGCGCTGAAGGCGCAGCTTCAGCCTTTTCAGCCATTGCTGTTGGACTGGGTGGGGCGCGGCGACTTGAAAACCCTGACCCAGGTAGATGTGCGCGATGGTCCTGCGCTGCGTCGCACTGTGTCCCTGTACAGTGGCTTGTATTTGAATGAGCTGGTGCAGCGGGTATTGCCCCAAGCAGATCCTCATCCCACACTGTTTGCCGCTTATATTGAAACCCTTGCTCTACTTGCAAAAACGTCAGATGTAGAACCGGTACTACGGAAGTTTGAGCAGGCGTTCGCGGCAGCCTTGGGTTACGATTTTGCTTGGGATTTGGCGACGGATATCGATCAGCCTGTCTGTGCTAATCAGACCTATTGCTACGACCCCGAACAGGGAATTGTCACCGCGGTTTCTGTCGGTGTGCGGTTGCGGAATCTGCCCGGACATACGCTTTTGGCCCTTGCCGGCGGCGATTTCGAAACCATCGCAAGCCGCCGGGTGGCTAAACGGGTTATGCGCGTACTCACAGATTACCTGTTGCAGGGGCGTCCATTGAACAGTCGAAATCTTTTCACTCACCAAAGGGGAGAACGACATGAATCCTAGAGTATTGCTTGGCATCAATATTGATCATATTGCAACTCTACGTGAGGCCCGGGGAACCCGTTATCCCGATCCGGTACAGGCAGCGATAGTGGCGGAGGAAGCCGGTGCGGACGGCATTACGATTCACCCCAGAGAAGATCGGCGCCATATCCAGGATCGTGATGTGTTGCTGCTCAAGGAAGTGCTGCAGACCAAAATGAATCTTGAGATGGCGGTCACGGACGCCATGTTGGAGTTTGCCGAAAAGGTTAAGCCTGAGTGTGTGTGCCTGGTTCCTGAAAAGCGAGAAGAGCTAACCACCGAGGGCGGTCTCGATGTTGAAGGCCAGGAAGCGCGTGTGGCGAATGCTTGTGAGCGTCTTGCCAAGTTAGGCGCGGAGGTTTCTCTCTTTATTGATCCGGATCGCGCTCAGATTGATGCTGCTGTGCGCTGCGGTGCTCCGGTTATCGAGCTGCATACCGGAGAGTATGCCGAGGCCGTGGGTGCCGAAGCTGTAGAGGTGGCGTTTAACGCCTTGGCTGACGCGGTGAATTACGCCCGTAAAAAAGGGCTGATTGTGAATGCAGGCCATGGCCTGAACTACCACAACACGGAGCGCATAGCGGCGATTCCTGGTATCAATGAGCTCAACATTGGCCACGCTATTATTGCCCGAGCCGTATTCTGTGGCTTAAAAGAGGCAGTCCGGGATATGGGCGCCATTCTTGACAGGGCCCGCGGCCGGGCTTGATCTGTTCTAGTAAGAGTTCGCCATCAGTGGGTTTTGGCTCGCTGATGGTGCTGCCGGAACATCTGCTGCCAGTCGGTCTGATCACTCCAGATCTGTAGTCTCTCAATGGCTGAGATTAGCTGGTTTTTCTGTAGCTCCGTGTCCGGTGATGAGCATTTGAGAGCCGTTTCTAAGCGATGTGCGGCAGAGCGCAGCTCCGGAACCCCGCAGTAACGAGTTGCTCCATGCAGTTTGTGCACGCATTCCAGCAGGCTCTCCAGATCGTCCCCGTCCCAGAACCGTTCAATGGTACTGAAGTCTGTAGAAAGTTGCTCAAGCAGCATGCTGAACAATTCTTCAGCCAGATCCGCCTTGCCGGCAGCCAACTGGATGCTCTCATTCACGCTCACACAGTCTCGCTGCATTTTTCGGGTGGAAGGGCGCAAGGCACGTCTCGTGTCCCGAACTTCTGGCACAGAAATTCTGCCCGTTTGGCCGGCTCGCTGGCACTGGTAGCCGGTGCATTCGAGTATAGTTTCTGCCAGCTGCGCGCTACTGATGGGCTTGGGCAAATAGCCATCAAACCCTTGCCGAACCAGGCGTTCCTGTTCATCGGCCAGGGCGTGTGCGGTGAGCGCGATGATCGCTGTTTTATGGTTGCTGTTGTCCATTTCACGAAGGCGGGCTGTGGTTTCCACGCCGTCCATGCCCGGCATTTGAAGATCCATGAACACAAGGTCAAAAGATTTTTGTCGAGCCTTGCTTAGGGCTTCGAAACCACTGGATGCGCCTTCGGCATCTATTTGGTAGTCCTGCAGTAGGGTCATGACCAGTTTCAGATTGGCGTCGTTATCGTCCACAGCCAGCACCCTGGGTGCGTTTACGGGAGCTGGCAGGCGCACCCCATGATCCTGGCGTTGAATGCCCTGTCCGGAGGTATTGATGCCGTGTACCAGAAGCAGCAGTTCGTCATAGAGCGGCTCACGACAGACCGGCTTGGTGAGGTGGCCGCTGGCCAAGCCCGACAAGGGCGTGTCGTGAATTTCCAGCGTCGGGGTAAGTATCAGTGTGCGGCAGTCACGTTCAATCTCCAGGGTCCGTACCAAACCGCAGTACTGGCTAGAGTTAAGCAAGTGCCGGGTAATCCCGATAATGGCTGCGGCATAGCCCGACTGGCTCTTCTGAGCCTCCTCAATTTTCTCCTGCATGGCGACAGGTGATGTAGCGCGATCGACGATCATGCCCCAATCACGCAAAACATGTTCAATCGCAAGGCCGCAGGTTTTCTGGTGCTCCAAGTAAATAACTCGTTCACCCCGCAGGGCGTCTCTGGGTGCAATCGACTCTCCGCTAGAGGAAAGCTCAGAGGTTAGGGTAAACCAGAACGTAGAGCCTTTTCCTAGCTCACTCTGCAAGCCAATTTTACCCCCCATCTCTTCTACCAGACGCTTGGAAATGGCTAGGCCAAGTCCTGTGCCGCCATATTGCCGCGCTGTTGAGGCATCGGCTTGGCTGAACGCATTAAAGAGAGACTGTTGTTGGGCGCGGGACAGTCCTACGCCAGAATCGGTAATGCTTAGGCGTAGGGTTACGCGGTTGTTTTCTTTGTCTTCCTCCTCAAGGCTTGCGCGAAGCACCACTTCGCCGGTCTGGGTAAACTTGATGGCATTGTTGACTAGGTTGGTAATCACCTGCTTAACTCGCAGAGGATCGCCCATAATGTTATCTGGTACGTCGTTGTACACTAGAGGTACAAGGTCCAGGTTTTTGCTGTGAGCGGCGGGGGCCAGCATAACCATCACTTCTTCCACAATCTCTCTGAGCTGGAACGGAACTCGATCGAGGATCAACTTGCCGGCTTCAATCTTCGAGAAATCCAGAATATCGTTGATGATGGTGAGCAGAATTTCCGACGACTTGCGAATGGTGCTCAGGTGATCCCTTTGTTGCCGAGGCAGGGGGCTTTTGAGCAATAGTTCGGTAAAGCCGATGATGCCGTTGAGCGGTGTTCGGATTTCGTGGGACATGTTTGCCAGAAATTCAGATTTGATGCGGCTCGCCTCTAGGGCCTCTTTGCGCGCGAAATCCAGCTCGATGTTCTGGATTTCGATGGTCTCCAGCGTCTCTCGCAAGTCTTCGGTTGCCTGATCAATATTTTGCTGCATTTCTGCCTGGGCCTTGCTCAGTTCCTCGGCCATAGCGTTGAGGCCGGACTCAAGCTGTTCGAACTCTGGGCCTGCACCTGTATGGATGCGGGTATCAAGCTTACCTTCTTTGAGTTTTGCCACGGCTTCGTTCAACTCGAACACCGGCCCCGTGAAGGCTCGGCTCAACCGGAGCGCAAACAGAAGGCTGAAAACAACCCCGCCAAGTACCAGCAGCAGAGAGATTAACAGTGCTTTGTATGTCTCTTTTTCGGTGCGGGTATGGGACATCTCCACAGCCACCCAACCTAAAGGCTCGCGGTGCTGCAACGCAGATTGCCTGGCGTCCGGGTCGAGCATGGATTGGACCATCAGATCCTGAAGAAAAACCGGGGTGACAAATCGGGTGCTGGTTGTTCTGGCAATACGGCTCGCACGTTCACTAGCCAACTTTTTGCTGTCTAGGTTGTCGGAGCCGCCGGGGCCAGTATGCAGCATGCGGCTGCGGTCTCTATCGAAGAATGTAATTGAGCGCACATCCTGTTCTTCCAGCAGGGCGGTAGAGAGGCTGCTTAGCAAACTGCGATTCGCCGTGAATAAACCGTATTCTGAGCCGGCAGCAAGCTGGCGAGAAAGCGATTCGCCGCGATCCTTCAGCAGGCTCTCAATATTGGTAACCCAGCTGTAGGTGAAGAACAGCCCCAGGATCAGAGTTGTGAGAAGAGTGGGAACCAGAGTTACCACCAGCACTTTTTTCCGAATGCCCCAACGTCGCATACGAGATTCCCGAAAAATAACTTAACGCCGCTTGCCGATGCGGGTTACGTCCTTGTAATAGTAGGTCATCCGGGCACAGATAGTTTGCTATCAGTGCCGGCTGAACCGAGAAGTACACTATTTATATAGCCTTCAGTCATGGTTTTAGCGAGAAGCCGTATTGGGCGACTGGGGCTATAAGGCGTATCATGCCAACCCAAAAGTGTACCACAGGGTTCTCATATGCATTTTCCCACCATTGAAGATTATGTCGGGCATACGCCTCTGGTTCGGTTGCAGCGTCTTCCTGGCGATACCAGCAATGTGATTTTGGCCAAGCTTGAGGGTAATAATCCCGCCGGCTCGGTAAAAGATCGACCGGCCATGGGGATGATTCAAGAAGCCGAACGTCGCGGTGAAATCAAACCGGGCGATACGCTGATTGAGGCAACCAGTGGCAATACCGGCATTGCATTGGCCATGGCCGCGGCTATCAAAGGCTACCGTATGATCCTCATTATGCCGGCCAACATGAGCGAAGAGCGCAGAGCATCCATGAGAGCCTATGGTGCAGAAATCATTACCGTGAGCGGCGAAGAGGGCATGGAAGTGGCACGGGATATGGCTCTGCAGATGGATGCTGATGGCAAGGGCAAGGTGCTTGATCAGTTCAGTAACCAAGACAACCCGCTTTCCCACTATCGCACCACTGGCCCTGAGATCTGGGAGCAGACCGAAGGGCGGGTCACCCATTTTGTCAGTTCCATGGGTACCACCGGCACCATTATGGGTGTGTCGCGGTACCTAAAGGAACGTAATCCTGATATCAGCATCATAGGCTTACAGCCCACAGAGGGCGCCTCCATCCCAGGCATTCGCCGCTGGCCGGAGGCATACCTGCCCAGCATATACGATGCGGCTCGTGTGGATCAGGTGGTCGACATTGGTCAGCAAGAAGCAGAGGACACCATGCGCGCTCTGGCAGAACGCGAAGGTTTGTTCTGCGGCGTGTCATCTGGCGGCTCTATTGCAGCCGCGCTTCGCCTGTCAGAGCAGGTTGAAAACGCCATTATCGTGGCCATTATTTGTGATCGCGGCGACCGCTATTTATCGACCGGCGTATTCCCCGGCGCCTAAACCTGACGACAGCAAGAGAACAGACTATGAGCAGACGACGCAGGAAGGTACTTCCTACGGAACCCGTGCGCTGTGATGTGGAAACCCTTAGCCATGATGGCCGCGGCATAGCTCGTCAGGACGGCAAGGTCCTATTTGTGGATGGTGCGTTGCCGGGTGAAAAAGTTATGGCCAAGGTGGTCTCCACCCGAAGCAAGTTTGATGAGTTGCGCACGCTTGAGGTGCTGGAATCGGCCCCCGATCGGCAAGCGCCTCCTTGCGAGTTTGCCGACCTGTGTGGCGGTTGCAGCCTTCAACACATGAGCAGTGATGCGCAGATTCGTTTCAAGGAAAACACTTTGCGTGAGCAGTTTGCGCACTTTGGTGGCATTGAGCCGGAAGAGTGGATTGCACCGTTGCGCCCGGATAACACATTGGGATACCGGCGCAAGGCGCGTATGGGCGTGCGCTACGTTAGGGCGCGGGAATCTGTGTTGGTGGGCTTTAGGGAGAAGCGGAACAGCTTCCTTACGGACATCGACCGTTGTGTGGTGCTGGACCCACGTATTGGCGAACGCATTGTTCCACTGCGTGAACTGCTCCACAGCATGGATGCCTATGCCCGTATCCCGCAAGTGGAGGTTGCCTGCGGCGACGATACTGCCGCGATGGTTTTCCGAAACATGGAGGACCTGAGCAGTAGCGATCGGGAAAAGCTTATTGGTTTTGGCCAAGCCCACGACCTGCACATCTACCTGCAGCCCAAAGGCCCCGATACCGTTCACCGTATTTGGCCAGAATCTTCGGGCCGGGATGATGAGCGCCTGAGTTACCGGCTAGATGCGTTCGATCTGACCATGAAGTTTCATCCCATGGACTTTACCCAAGTCAATGCAGATATTAATAAGACCATGGTAAACAGAGCTGTGGAGTGGCTGGATGTGCAGCCAGGCGAGCGGGTTCTGGATTTGTTCTGTGGGCTGGGCAACTTTACCCTGCCGCTTGCACGCAAAGGCGGCCAAGTGGTTGGTGTAGAAGGCGACGATGCCATGGTCGTCAGGGGCCGCGAGAATGCGGAACTGAACGGGCTTGAGAATGTGTCATTTCACGGTGCGGATTTGCACGGTGATTTTACCGGCCAAAGCTGGGCGAAGGAGGGCTTTGATAAAATCCTTATCGACCCGCCGCGTTCCGGTGCAGAGGACATCTGTAAATACCTGACTGCATTCGGCGCTCGTAGCATCGTGTACGTATCTTGCAATCCTGCCACTCTGGCCCGAGACGCTGGCGTGATGGCCCGTAACGGGTACCGTTTGGTACGTGCGGGTGTGATGGACATGTTCCCCCATACCACGCATGTGGAGTCTATTGCGTTGTTTGAGCTGGACTCACACTGAATGTTATATGCGGCAAGGGATTGCTGTTGAATCACCAGGAATAATAAGACAGATATGGTAAAAGTTCGCGAAGACTACGCAATGACCGGCGATGGTCAGCTTGATATTGAGGGTTGGGTTCAGCAGATTGCCTCGCAAACCCACCTGGATGATGTGGAACAGTTTCGTCGGGCCTGTGAAAAGTCTGCTGAAATCGATTTGCAGGCCTTCCGGGAAGACCGTTTGTGGGCACCTGGCTCCAGCAGTTTCCGTATTGGCATTGAAATGGCACAGGTGCTGGTAGAGTTGCGCTTGGATCAGGCCAGTCTCGTTGCCGCGATCCTATACCGCGCCGTACGTGAGGAGCGGGTTGCTCTTGAAGTCATCCGCAAGGAATTTGGTGATGAAATAGCCGGGCTGATAAATGGTGTGCAGCAGATGGCGGCCATTTCCTCTATACATCACCCTCTCAAAGGCAATGTGCTCGGGCAGAGCGAAGGCCAACTGGACAACGTCCGTAAAATGCTGGTCACCATGGTTGATGATGTCCGGGTTGCCTTGATAAAGCTTGCCGAGCGAACCTGCGCTATCCGTGGGGTTAAAAATGCGCCGGAAGAAAAGCGCATGCGAGTGGCTCGAGAAGTGTTCGATATCTACGCGCCGCTGGCTCATCGCCTGGGTATTGGGCACATCAAGTGGGAGCTGGAAGATCTCTCGTTCCGCTATCTGCACGAAACAGCGTACAAAAAAATCGCCAAACTTCTGGACGAAAAACGCCTCGACCGGGAAGGCTATATCCGCCGTGTGATTGCGACCCTGCAGGGGGAGTTGAAAGCCTCCGGAATTGAAGCTGCGCTTGCTGGCCGCGCCAAGCATATCTACAGCATCTGGCGGAAGATGCGTATAAAAGGCATCGACTTCTCCCAAGTATACGACATAAGAGCTGTGCGTGTTCTGGTTCCGGAAGTGCGGGATTGCTATGCCGCTCTTGGAATTGTGCATACGCTCTGGCGCCATATTCCAAACGAGTTTGATGATTACGTTGCCAACCCTAAAGAGAATGGCTACCAGTCCCTGCATACGGCGGTGATAGGGCCAGATGGCAAGGTAATGGAAGTCCAAATCCGTACCCACAATATGCACGAAGATGCTGAGCTTGGTGTGTGCGCTCACTGGCTTTACAAGGGTACAGACAAAGGCAATAAATCATCCGGCTATGATGCCAAAATCAACTGGCTTCGGCAGGTTCTGGAGTGGCAGGAAGAGCTGGGCGATCTGTCGGGATTGGCGGATCACCTCAAATCCGACGTGGTATCGGACCGGGTCTATGTTTTCACGCCCGAAGGGCACGTTGTCGATTTGGCCCAGGGGGCTACGCCAGTTGATTTCGCCTACCGGGTTCACACTGAGATTGGCCACGCTTGCCGTGGTGCGCGGGTGGATAGCCGGATTGTTCCGCTGACATACCCATTGAAAACCGGAGAACAGGTATTCATTCTTACTTCTAAGACCAATCCCGCGCCCAGCCGGGATTGGCTGAATCCTAATCTTGGTTACATTCATACGTCCCGGGCTCGGGCTAAGGTAACCCACTGGTTTAAACAGCAGAATCGCGAGCGTAACGTAACAGATGGTCGCGCCATCATCGAAGATGAGTTCAGGCGCTTGTCACTGCACGATGTGGGGCTGAGTGAGCTGGCGTTGAAAGTGAACTATCACAGCGCCGACGATATGTTTGCCGCTGTGGGTGCGGGTGATCTTCGCCCTGCACACGTGGCTAACGTAGCCCAGCAGATGCTGGAGCCAAAATCCGAGCAGATGGATCTGAAGCTGACAGCGCAGCGGCGCCAGCCTTACGATACAGAATCGGATATCCAGATTGTGGGTGTAGGTAAGCTAAAGACCCAGGTAGCTAAGTGCTGCAAACCGTTGCCTGGTGATGCCATTGGTGGGTATATCACCGTTGGCCGGGGTGTAACCGTTCACCGCCAAGACTGCCTTACGTTCCTCAATCTACAGGAGGTTGAGCCTCACCGGATTATTGAGGTGAGCTGGGGCGGCCAGCAGGCCTCTGTATACCCAGTGGATATCGAGATTGAAGCCTATGACAGATCCGGCTTGCTGCGGGACATTACACAGGTACTGTCGGCATCAAAAAGTGATGTTCTGTCTCTCAATACCCTATCAAACCGTGATGACAACACCGCGACCATGATCGTTACAGTGGAAATCAATAGCTTGGAGCAGTTGGCGCGGTTGCTCGCTCAAATCCGTAACCTTCCTAATATTATCGACGTCAGGCGCAAGCGCGCATGAGCTATTCCATTGATGATCTTAAAGTTCTAATGGCCAGGCTACGAGACCCAGAGACTGGCTGCCCCTGGGATACCAAACAGACGTTCAGAAGCATTGTTCCGCACACCCTGGAAGAGGCCCACGAAGTGGCGGATGCCATTGAGCGGGAGGATTACGGCAACCTGAAAGATGAATTGGGCGACTTACTGTTTCAAGTGATTTTCTACTCCCAGATAGGGGCGGAGGAAGGACGTTTCAGTTTTGATGCGGTGGTCGACAACCTGGTGCGCAAGCTTGTACGTCGGCACCCGCATGTTTTTCCCGAGGGTACGCTGGAAAGCCGCATTGACCCCGATAACCGGCCAGATGAAGCTTGGATCAAAGAGAGTTGGGAGCGCATCAAAGCCGAGGAACGGGCCAAAAAGCAAGCTGAAGATACTGCAGCCGCAGCGTTGCCCAGTCGGCTTGATGGTATCGCCCGGGCTCTGCCTGGGATGGTTCGGGCGGAAAAACTGCAGAAGCGAGCCTCACGACATGGGTTCGATTGGCCCAACGTGGGCCCAGTGTTCGACAAACTCCATGAAGAAATCGACGAATTGAAGGAGGCCTGGCAGGCTGCCGAATCTGGGCAGGGTGATCACGACGCTGTCGAAGATGAGTTGGGTGACTTATTGTTCGTGTGCGTGAACCTGGCGCGCTTCATGAAGGTTAACCCAGAGCAGGCGATTGGACGCACCAACCACAAGTTTGAGGCGCGGTTTAGGGCCATCGAGCAGGTTCTGGAGCGAGAAGGCCGCTCGTTTGATGCGGAAACACTCGAAGCGCTCGATGAGATTTGGCAATCCGTTAAGGGTGTGGAAAAAAAGCGCTGACAGGCCTTTATCCCCCAAACGCCAATAGACTTTTCCAGTAAATCCTTAGTATCGTAAGTTTACTTTGTCTCCGTCAATTATAAGGGCGCCAATGTGACCGAGCTACACCCTGATCTCCGTGAAAATGTCCGTATGCTGGGCGAATTGCTGGGCCAGAGTATCCAGCGCCATCCAGGCCAGGACTGTTTTGAGCTTATTGAGGAAATCCGGGCTGCAGCCAAATCCGACCGCCGGCAAGAGAGCGGTTCAGGCCAGCGCTTGGTCAACCTTCTCGGCAAGCTGCGCGATGACGAACTATTGCCAGTCACCAGAGCGTTTAACCAGTTTCTTAACCTTGCGAACTTGGCTGAGCAATACCATGGTATTCGCCGCAGGCGTGATCACCACTCTGATCTTATGGTGGAGCCGCTGGCTGAGGTATTCGGTCGCCTGAAAAACAGCGGCGTCAGTGCCGAGGCGCTGCACCAGTGTGTGGCAGATTTGCGTGTAGAGTTTGTGCTGACTGCGCACCCTACGGAAGTGGCGCGTCGCACACTGATCATGAAGTACGATGAAATGTCTGAATGCCTTGCTAGCCTGGATCATAGTGATCTGCTGCCTGATGAAAGGGAAGCGATTACAGCGCGGCTATCTCGGCTCGTTGAGGAGGCATGGCATACGGATGAAATCCGTCATGAACGGCCCACGGCGGTGGATGAGGCTAAATGGGGCTTTGCGGTCATCGAAAACAGCCTTTGGCAGGCGCTGCCGCGGTTTGTTGATGACCTTGATGCATCTCTTCAGAACGCCACAGGGAAAGGGCTGCCTTTACAGGCATCACCTGTCCGTATTGCTTCGTGGATGGGCGGCGACCGTGACGGCAACCCGAATGTCACCCATAAGGTAACCCATAAGGTGTTCCTGCTGGGGCGCTGGATGGCCGCGGACTTGTTTCTCCGTGATATCCAGTCGCTCAGGGCAGAGCTATCTATGTGGCAGGCCAATGATGAGTTGCGCAGCTTTGCAGGCGAATCCCGGGAGCCATACCGGCAGGTACTGGCGGAGCTGCGGGATCGGTTAATTAATACCCGGGACTGGGCTGAGGCCCGCGTGAACGGCGAGACGGCGAATGCCACTGACATCCTCTTCGAGAACGAAGATCTGACGGCTCCGCTGGAGCTGTGCTATCGCTCGTTGGTTGAGTGTGGGCTTGAGCACATTGCCAAAGGTGCATTGCTGGACACAATTCGCCGTGCCCACACCTTCGGCCTTCCGTTGATTCGTTTGGACATCCGCCAAGAAGCGACCCGTCACGCAGAGGCAGTTGCCGAGATGGTTGAGTATCTTGGTCTGGGCGATTATCTGTCTTGGACTGAAAAAGAGCGCCAGGCATTTCTGGTGCAAGAGCTTCAAGGGCGTCGCCCGCTGGTACCGCGAAATTGGGAGCCTTCCGCCCAAGTACGTGAGGTGCTAGACACCTGCGAAGTGGTCGCACAGCAAACGCCAGAAGCTCTGGGCTCGTACGTTATTTCAATGGCCAGTAAACCCTCTGACGTGCTCAGCGTTATCTTGCTGCTGCGCGAGTCGGGCATGAAATTCCCCATGCGGGTGGTTCCGCTGTTTGAAACCCTGGACGATCTGCGCGGTGCGCCAGCCAGTATGGCCGCGTTGTACGAGGTGGATTGGTACCGGGACTATTGCCAAGGCCGGCAGGAAGTCATGATTGGCTACTCAGATTCCTCCAAAGATGCCGGCCAGCTTATGGCGGCTTGGGCTCAGTATCAGGCACAAGAACAGCTTACTCAGGTGGCGAGCCAGTACGGTGTTCATCTGACCCTGTTTCACGGCAGAGGCGGCACTGTTGGCCGCGGTGGCGGCCCAGCAAACCGTGCGATCTTGTCCCAGCCCCCCGGCTCGGTGAACGGCAGCTTCCGTATTACCGAGCAGGGCGAAATGATCCGGTTCAAGTTTGGCTTGCCCCGGCTGGCGGTACAAAGCCTAACGCTGTACACCTCGGCGGTGATTGAGGCAACCCTGGCGCCACCGCCTGAGCCTGAAGATAGCTGGCGTGAAACCATGGACTGGTTAACAGAACGCTCCCTTGACGCCTATCGTGAAGTGGTTCGGGAGAACTCGGATTTTGTGCCCTATTTCCGCCAGGTGACTCCGGAGCAGGCTCTGGGGAAATTGGCATTGGGCAGCCGGCCTGCACGGCGTAAAGCCAGTGGCGGTGTGGAGAGTTTGCGCGCCATTCCCTGGATTTTTGCCTGGACTCAAATGCGTCTGATGTTGCCCAGCTGGCTGGGTAGTGATGTGGCGCTTGAAGATGCGGCTAAAGAAGGTAGGTTGCCCGAATTGCGTGAGATGATGCAAGGGTGGCCGTTTTTTCGTACCTACGTAGACATGCTTGAAATGGTGCTGGCCAAAGCGGATCTGCGCATCGCGAGTTATTACGAAAAGACCTTGTTGGACGATGATAAACTCAAAGCGCTTGGAGTCAGCTTGGGCAGGCGTCTTGAGAGCTGTGTTCAGCGCCTTCTAGAGCTAAAGGAACAAACTGAGTTGCTGGAGGGTGAACCCGTATTTGCGCACTCCATGCATGTGCGCAATCCCTATACAGATCCCTTGCATTATCTTCAGGCGGAGCTATTAAGGCGCGACCGTGAAAGCGAAGGCAAGGGCGAGGTACCGGAACTGGTAGAGCGCGCATTGAAAGTTACAATGGCGGGCATTTCCGCGGGCATGCGTAACACCGGCTAAAGCGGCTGGGAACGGAGTAGGGGGAGGCATAGGGCTGCTCCCGCCATGGATAACAGGAGTATTCTCGTGGCTCTCGCAGCTCGACTGGAAAGGTTTTTAATTCAACAGGGCATAGCTTACCAAGAGCAACCGATCGCCCGGGCCTCCAGCCTAGATGCGGCTGTGTCTGATTTGGGGCAAGCCCGAGACAATGTGATCAAGGCAACCCTTCTGATTGATATCAGTGGCATTGTGATGGTCGTTCACAGCTACGACAGCACCCTTAACTCAGAAGCCCTTTGGCAAATGACGAGCCGCCACTTGCAGCCTCTCACTGAGGAGCAAGCCATGCGGTTGTTCAGCGACTGTGATCCTGGATTTACGCCCCCCGTTGGCAATGCTTATGATTTGTCGGTGTTGCTGGACGAAGATATTGTGCAGCTCGAGCGGGTTTTGTTTTCTAGCGGCACAAACAATTCCCTGGTCGCAATGGATGGGCGCTCTTTGCGCATGGCCATGTCCGGTTCGCGGGACGGGAATCTTACGATCCGCGGCCCCGGTAATGATGTTGCACGAGACGCACTCACGCTGTCGGAAGTGGCCAGTAAACTGAAAAAGCTGTACCGGCTACCGCCCATGCCGGCATTGGCTCTGCGTATATTAAAAATGACTTCCAACACCGAGGCTACAGCCCGTGAACTGGGAGAGCTCATAGAGTTTGATCCTAGCCTAACTGCGCAGGTTATGCGTTATGCCCGTTCGGCCTTGTTCAACTATCCCGGCCAAATCAACTCTGTTCAGGAGGCGGTAACCCGGGTGTTGGGCTTTGATCGTGTGGCTCATGTTGCGCTCGGTATTGCCGCGGTTCGGGCGTTCGATGTGCCCAGAGCCGGCATACTAGGTATGGATAACTTCTGGCGCCACTCGCTGTATTGTGCTTTTCTGTGCCAACGCTTGGCGCCCCGTTGTGGGGTTGACAAAGGCTTGGCATACCTGTGTGGTTTGCTGCATAACTTTGGTCTGCTACTGGTGGGTCACCTGTTCCCAACTGAGTTCAAAGAACTAAACAGGCTACGGGAAGCCAATCCCGAAACCAGTATGCAGTCTCTTGAACAGCAGGTATTTGGGCTGGGCGGAGAACAAGAAATTCTTGCGGTAGGGCATGGCGCCATTGGCGGAATTCTACATCGGCTATGGGAGCTGCCTGGCCCTGTCATCAAAGCAGCAGGTGTGCATCAGCAAGCGGGTTATCAGGGTGAGCATGAAAACTACGTGATGATAGTTCAACTGGCCAACGCGCTACTTAAAGAGCGCGGTATTGGTGATGAGTTCAATCCTGATGATATTCCGGCGTTGCTGCATGGATTAGAACTGGAGCCTAAAGTTACGAATGAATTGATCTCTGAGATTGATGAGGTTGCACCGGAGCTAGATGCTCTGGCATCGTCACTGGTCACCTGAGCTCGTTCCTCTGGTTTCGATGACATACCCGTTTTCTGAAGATGATACGGAGGTCGACTTTCTCTGAAGTGCCTGACTTCGTATAATGCGCCATCGCCGAATTCGGCTGACACCTTTTCATGGGGGAAGAGGTTGTCGCAAAGACATAGGTTTTTGCCGCAACTTTTTAAACTATAATGACGAAAACGGGAGCACAGCGTTATGCGAATCATCATGTTAGGCGCGCCAGGCGCGGGGAAGGGTACTCAAGCCCAGTTCATTACCGAGCGCTTTAGCATTCCCCAGATTTCCACTGGTGACATGCTTCGGGCAGCCGTGAAGGCCGAGTCTGAGCTTGGAAAGCAGGTTAAGGAAGTGATGGCAACGGGCGGTTTGGTGTCTGACGATATCATTATTGCGCTGATTGAAGAGCGGATTAAGCAGCCGGATTGTAAAAACGGCTATTTGCTGGATGGCTTCCCTCGTACCATTCCCCAAGCTGAAGCCCTGAAAGATCAGGGTATTGTTATCGACTATGTCGTCGAGATTGCTGTGGATGATGAAGAGATTGTCAGCCGTCTTTCGGGTCGTCGTGTGCATGAAGGCAGTGGCCGCATATATCACGTAAAATATGATCCGCCCAAAGCTGAGGGCAAGGACAACGAAACCGGCGAGCCGCTGATGCAGCGTGAAGACGACAAGGAAGAAACCGTTCGTAAGCGCCTGGGAATCTATCACGACCAGACTGCGCCTTTGATTGGTTATTATCAGGACCTGGCTGAAACACAGCCGGAAGTAGCCCCTGAATATGTGCGTGTAGAAGGCGTAGGCAGCCTTGACAGCATTCGCGATCAGATTCGCGCTAGCCTCAAGTAATTCATCGATGTTCTACCGAGGCCATTCACGCCTGTGAAACTTTTGGCACTGGACACCTCCTCTGAGGGCTGCTCTGCAGCCCTTTTTGCTGACGGTCACGTTATTGAGAAGTTCGAGCTTGCCCCGCGGGGGCACACTCGCCTGCTAATGCCGATGGTTCGTGAATTGCTGGCGGAGCAAGGGCTCAAGCCACAAGATCTTGATGCGCTGGCGTTCGCCTGCGGCCCTGGCTCATTTACCGGCGTACGCATTGCCACGGGCGTGGTGCAGGGGCTAGCGTGGGGCCTTGGCCTCCCAGTTGTGCCTGTGTCCTCTCTGGAAGCGGTTGCTCTGGGGGCTATTGACGCACTACAGGTGAGTGAGGATGAGGGCATTGCGGTTGCCTTTGATGCCCGCATGAGCGAGCTCTATTGGGGTTGCTTCCGAAATCGTTCTGGCCTGCCCGAATTGTTAGGTGAAGAGCGGGTTTGCCCGCCTTCCAGAGTTGTTTTAGAAGCTGGCGTTACACATTGGGATGGCGCAGGTCAGGGATGGGTTTTTCGCGCCGACATGCCTGATGAGGTATCAAACCAAATCAGCTCAGTGGATGAAGCTCTCATTCCCCGAGCAAGTTGGGTCGCACGCTTGGCCGCTGTAAAGTTCAGTAATGACCTTGCGGTGCCCGCAGAACAGGCGCAACCGGTATATATCCGGGACGAAGTTGCCTGGAAAAAACTGCCCGGTCGTAGCTAATTTGATGTCGCGCTCCAAAGCTTCGAACACTCCCTCCCCAAATGAACTTATTCCACTGGCCGTTGCCAGAAGCCCGTTTGGTGATGAGCATCAGGCTCAGGCGTTAAGTTCAGATCTTTCCTTGCCTTACTTGGGGATTGTCCGCCCGAAAGATGTACGGCATGCCAGCGCGTTGTTGTTTTTGGATGAGGATGGACTAGGCGTTCAAGTAACAGGAAAGG
Source organism: Marinobacter sp. (assembly GCF_052094685.1). GTDB lineage: Bacteria > Pseudomonadota > Gammaproteobacteria > Pseudomonadales > Oleiphilaceae > Marinobacter. Next base: position 7,531 of record NZ_JBQDKB010000003.1, on the reverse strand, counting down.
GCGCTCCGGGGCCGGTAAGGGCGGAGTTTGTGACCGGTAAGATGGGGTACCGCCGTGAGCATGGCGGTGGTACGGGGCAGCTTGTGGCACGGGCTGTAGGTTTACAGAAAACCAAAGCCGGCTTGCATGTGGTAGATGCAACCGCGGGGCTGGGACAGGACGCCTTTGTACTTGCCGGCCTTGGATGCCGAGTAAGTCTGTTCGAGCGTAACCCTGTGATTCATGCATTGCTTGCAGATGGGTTGGCCCGGGCTGCGTTGAATGTGGACTGTGCCCCCGTTGTTGCTCGTATGACGCTGCAAGCAGGCAGCAGTATCGACTGGCTGGCTAATGCGCAGGAGGGGAGCCACGTCGCTGACGTGGTGTATCTCGACCCTATGTTCCCCCACAGCGACAAATCTGCATTGGTAAAGAAAGAAATGCAGGTTTTCAGAACCATCGTCGGGGATGACGACGACTCGGAGGAGCTACTTGCAGCTGCCTTAGCAGCAGCCAGGTATCGGGTCGCGGTAAAACGACCCCGCAAAGCGCCTGCGATTCACGGGCCAGAGCCAGGCACGCGGATAGAGGGCAAAAGCAGTCGCTACGATATCTACCCCATCCGCGCATTGCCGCCGCGTTAGATGCTATCTCGAAGGCGCTACCCTTCTGAGAGTCTAGATGCCCAGCATAGTCACTTGCTGAATGGCTTGGCGTTTCTCCACACTTAGTACCAATCGCGCATCGTCGGCCACCTCATCCAGACCCTCGCCATAGCAGAGCAGGCCCTTGTCATCGGTAGTGATAACACCGTTTTTTTGCATGTTGGCGATGAAGTTTCGGAATAGCGTTTTATCAAAAAATTCGGGAGCATTCAGGCCGAACAATATCGACATGCGCTCCGCTAATAGTGTGCTTTGCTCTTCCAGTTCCGCAGCAGTGATCTTGCCCGAGCCATACTTGCGCAATATGCCCAAAGTGATGTGGTAACGCTCCACGGTTTGAATGATGAACCGTGACAGCACTCTCAGGCGAAGCATGGCTTCTGTGCCTGCTTCCGGGCGGGCAATTCGCTCGTTGTCCAAGGCAATGAGCAGGCCTTGATCTATCAGCACATCAATCCAATGGTTGATGGCGGCTTTTGCTTCGTCAGGTTGATACTTCAAAAACAGTTCCGACTGAATATAGGGGTAGGCTACGCTTGCGAGATCAACAATCCTTGCCCGGGCGAGGGAACTCTTGTTCTCGAATAGGCTAGCCACCAGTGCAGGCAGGGCGAAAAGATGCTGGATGTTGTTCCGGTAGTAGGTCATCAGGGTAGCATTGGTGCCTTCCAACCCGATAATATCTCCCAGCTTTTGGGGCTGGCGCGAGATCAGGCCCATGGACTCGCAGTAGGTAACCCAGTCTGTGCCATTGCCTTCGGGCAGGGTCACGGTTTCTGCATAGGGAAATGCTCTCAGGAGATCTGCATATTGGTCCGCAAGGCGGATAAGCTGACCCTCATCCATGGCCAGCCTCTCGGTGCCAAGCAGAACCGTTGCGATCATACCAATGGGGTTAACGGCAACAGACGCGTTGATATTCGAGGCGACCCGCAGTGACAGTTCGGAAACCGCCTCCTTCAACCAAGCGGGGCGATACTCTGAACTGTAAGCCTCATCACGCCAACTGCCGTGGACATCGTCTAGTACGTCGGATAGAGGTATGGCATCGCCAAAGTTAAGTGCCACCCGGCCAAAGGAACTGCTGAGTTTACGGGCGGTTTTGGCAAGCCCGAACACGCTTTCTTTCTGCTTCTTCTTGCCTCTTAACTCGCCGAGGTAAGAGCGTCCTTCCATGACTTTTTCATACCCGATATACACCGGGATAAACACGATCGGCTTGCGACTATCTCGCAAGAAGCTGCGCACCGTCATAGCGAGCATGCCTGGGCGCGGCTGTAGCATTCGCCCGGTGCGGCTACGGCCGCCCTCAACAAAATACTCCACCGAATAGCCGCGAGAAAACATAACGTGCATGTATTCATTGAAAACCGTGGCATATAGCGGGTTATCCCGGAAGCTACGGCGCATGAAAAAAGCCCCGCCCCGGCGCAGGATAGGCCCTAGAATCGGCATGTTCAGGTTGATGCCAGCAGCGATGTGTGGGGGCACCAGGCCGTTTTTGTAGAGCACGTAAGATAGCAGCAGGTAGTCAACATGGGAGCGGTGACAGGGTACATACACCACAGCGTTGTCCTGCGCCGTCTCTTTTACTACCTGAATGTTGTTAACGGCAATGCCTTTGTAGAGGCGGTTCCACAGCCAGGCGAGTGCCACTTCAAAGATACGGATGGCGACAATAGACATGCTGGCAGCAATTTCATCGGCGTATTTATAGGCTCTGGCGCGCACTTTCTCTGGCGCTATGTCTTCCTTGGCTGCGGTTTCCCGGATAGCCTCTTTTACCGCTTGGGTTCGTAGCAGGCCTGAGACCAGGGTTCGGCGATGAGACAGATCAGGGCCCAGCACGGCCTGCCGGACTTTGCGGAAGTGGGTGCGCAAAATACGTGCAACCTTGCGGTTGGCTCGCTCTTCATTGTGGCGATACTCTTCAATCACGTGCTTCAGAGAAAGAGGCTTGTTGAACTGCACGTAGGTGTTACGGCCATGCACTAGAATAATTAATAGCTTTTGAAGGCGGCCGGCGACAGCCCAAGTGTCTGATAAAAGTAGTTTTACTAAGGATTTTTCTTTATCTGGGGAACGGCCCCAGAACAGGGAAACGGGAACAATTTGGACATCCTGTTCGGGATACTCTAGGCCGTAATGCACCAGTGCCTGGAATTCAGAAGTGGGAACCGGCGTTTGGCGTCTGCGGAACATACCGCCGGTACGCCGATAAAGGAAAAAGAATGAGTGTGCAGGGCCGTTTTTTACCGGGAGCGATGTCGTGGCGCCGGGTAATTGTGCTCGTATCACTTCCTGTTCAAGTACCAAGCGGCTAGACAGCGAACTGTACTGCAGTACGTAACAAACCGGCTTGTCGGGCGACAGGCCCAGAACCTCAACGCTGTTCCCGCTGACGTCTGTCCTGACCCACAAAAACAGAATTTTCCGGAAAAGTGTCAGAATCAGGCTCCGAATACCCTGGTAAAGACGCATAAAATGTCGCTCTGATGAAAAACAGGCGCCAAGTTTACTTGGTTGAGTAGGAGCCGGGAAGCCACGGCAGCGTTCTTGATGGCCATCGCTCTATGTTACATTCCTGTTTGGTCCGTTTATCACTAAGGTGCGATGGCACATGGCGACATCAACGATTCATTGGAGCCCCGGTTGGACGACCAAGGCACCCGAGCAGAGCGATCTCGTGTTGGCGCTGTCGGGTTCTGGTGTTCTTAGACCGGATAATAGCTGGTTACAGCCGCTGAAAAGCATCCTTGGCGATGCAGGCTCTGGCGGTTTTGTCTCCCTGGGAAGTGTCGATGGTCGCCCGGTTTTCGTGACGGAAATGCCAGAATCTTTGGTTGCAGGCCAGGACGTTGTCCCCCTGAGGGATGCGCTGATGATGATCAGCGACGCACCGGCGGCAATGCTCAGTACCGGTTTCCAAGTGTGGCAGTGGTTTCAGGACCATAAATATTGTGGCCGATGCGGGGGTGGAACCGGATTTCACCCACGGGATAGAGCAAAATGGTGCAGCCGCTGCAGTATTCCGTGGTACCCGCGGCTTGCGCCCTGTGTGATTGTGGTTATCCGAAAAGAGGGTCGCTACCTGTTGGCAAAATCATCCCACGCAAAACGCCATTTTTATAGCCTGATCGCGGGGTTTGTTGAGCCAGGCGAGAGCTTGGAAGCAGCAGTGGTTCGCGAGGTGAAAGAGGAAACCGGTCTGGATGTGACCAATATCCGGTATCAGGCATCCCAGCCTTGGCCATTTCCGCACCAGTTGATGGCTGGGTTCTTCGCAGACTATGCCGGGGGTGAGTTGGTTCTTCAACAGGATGAACTGGCGGATGCTGGTTGGTTTTTGCCCGGCAGCCGACCTCCAGTACCGCCGGATACAACCATTTCTGGGCGCCTGATACGTGATATGGAGAGGGCAATTTCCGGCGGAGGTATCGGGTTTTGAGCGAAGCCGGGGCTTCCCGAATTCTGATTTTTGATTCTGGCGTGGGCGGCCTGAGTGTGGCGGCCTGTGTTCATGAAGCCATGCCGCATGTGTCGATGGTGTACCTAGCCGATAATGCGGCTTTCCCTTACGGGGACCAGCCTGAATCTGTGGTGATTGAGCGCTGTTGCTCCCTGATTGCCCGGGCGCTTGAACAATACCCGTGTGACGCTATTGTCATTGCCTGCAATACTGCCAGCACCGTCGCTCTGCCGCACTTGCGCGCCATGACAGAGGTGCCTGTGGTTGGTGTCGTGCCGGCGGTGAAGCCGGCGGCTGCACAAACCTTAAACCATTGCATAGGCCTTCTAGCCACCCCGGCAACCGTGCGTCGGCCTTATATAGATCAGCTGGTCGGGGAATTTGCCGCCGATTGCCAGGTAGAGCGTGTGGGCCACCCAGGGTTGGTGCAGTGGGCGGAAGGTCTGGTTCGCGGCGTGCCTGTGCCACAAGCTGAACTTGATCTTGCGGTTGTAGAGCTGCGTGATGCCGGGGTTGATACTGTGGTTCTTGGCTGCACTCACTACCCGCTTTTGTTGGACAACCTAAAGCGGAGCCTACCAGGCGTAAAGTTCTGGATGGATTCAGGCGAAGCCATTGCCCGTCGTGTAGCTTGGCTTCTGGCGCAAGTGCACCTATCAGTGAATGTGGGCGAACACGACATGTCCTGCACGCCAGTGGTCGCTGCTCTGTTCTCAGGGAGCGCACCGGAGGGTATCGCCGGTTTTATGACTGGCCTGGCGCTGCAACCGCATGCGATCACTGGGAATTGGCTCGGGAAATCATAACACCTGGGTCAGTTTGAACATGGCGAGAAACTCCAGAACGGGAATGCCACGCTTATGGCAGCAGTAGGTTTTGAAGTTGTTGCCCCGGAACCGTGATTTTGTAAACTCCAACCCTTTGAAATTGTAGAGGAAGTTCCCCCTGTTGTAGAGGCCGTGCAGAATGCGTTTCAGAAGCGGGCTTTCCTGATGTTCTGTCGCGGAATCAAGAGACAGAGGGATAAGGCCCAGATCCAGGTAAGGGATGCCCTCAGCTTTGAACGCCTCCATCGCATGCGCCATCAGGGTGTAAAAAATACCCTGTCGGAAATTTGCGTTGGCGCGGGAAATATTAGGTACGTAGCTGATGATTTCGTTGTTTTGATAAATTGGGTCGAAGTAGACAAACCCCACGGCCTTGCCGCCCTGGTAAGCGTAGAAACGGCGTTCGTTCTCGCGATACTCCATCTCCATAGGTCGGATCAGAAAGCGAATCTCATTGCTTTTGCATTTTCGGGTACGAATCCATGCTTCCGAGATTTCGCGGGTGTGGTCGTCACTGAAGCGTTCTTGCACCGTTATTCCGCACTTTTCTGCTTGGTTCAGTGCGGTGCGCAAAATTTGTTTTTTCTTGCCACTGAGAGCCCACTTGCCCAAATCAATGCGGGATTCACTGCCAAATTGCGTTCCATACAAGCCGAAGCGTAAATGCATGAAATCGACCACCGGCTTGGAAACCTGAACATAAGAGGCATTGGGGTAACGCTTGTGGAACTGCTCAAGAATATCACCGAAATTTTCTGGGGCACACACCGGGTCGGACAGAACAAATGTGCTGCCCCACTTACGCATGTAGGCCACGTAGCCGAGGCCAGGTACATCGAAGTATTGCATGCCCGCTTGTAGCGTGGAGAAGGATTGGGAGTGGCCGCCAAACTTCTTCAGGTATCCTACCCGCTCAGCGAATGTAAACGCAGTGCTTTCAAGCCCTATGGCCTGGCCGAGTACAAGGGTTTGTTCCGACATAATGACTCTCCGCTGTTGTTTTTATTTTGCAGACGGCCGGTTACACCTGTTTGCGGCCGAGAATGGACCAGTAGCAGTCCATGTTTAGCAGTTTGAAGTGCTTTTTCTCCGTGACCTCTAGCCCTAGGCGCTGCATGTGTTCTGGGTAGTTGTAGATTTTGTGGAAGGCATTGTTGGCGAACAGCCAGAATGTGAATACCGCCATGTACCAGTACAGTTTTTTGAACAGGCGCGAGAATACATTGCCGCTTGGGTAGCAGAAGTCACCTACAACAATGTTGGCATCGGCTTTGCCAAGTTGAATCAGGTGCTCCAGAACCCGCACCATCATGGTTTCGTCAAATACGTTGAGGAAGAAGTTGGCGACAACCATATCGTACTGGCCGAACTCCGCTACTTTCATGATGTCACTGTGAATGCGGGCAATGGTCAGGTTAGGGGCGTCGCTTTCTTGGGCTTCACCAAATTTCCGTAACATGGTTTCCGACAGATCAACAACGGTCACGTCGGCGCCCAGTTCCGCTGCGCGTATGGCATCACGGCCATGGCCTACACCGGCAAAGAGAATGCGGTCCCCGGGTTTTACAGTCTCCACATCCAGCATGGCGGTTTTACAGCGATGAATGTTCTTGCCGCTGTAGAGATTGCTGAGGAAATCGTATACGGGGCCGATGTAACGGTACTTGTCGCGCATGATGACTGCTGCCTGTTCTTGTTCGCTGGGATATTGCCGCCGTTATTATCTTTTTGCCCTGACGACATGCGGCGGGCGTTTCGGTGGCCAATGTCTTGTGAGTTCGAGCTTAGTGAACGGCGCAGGGAAATTATGTGCAGTAATGCGCATTTCCAGATACACAAGTTAACGCAAAGCAATGCTTTGCAAACAGGGTCAAGGTTTTCAATAGGAGTGTAGGACAATATATTGAGAGCGAGAAGAAGAAATCAGCCAGATAGGGCGGTACGAATGGTTGTTTGGGTTAGTAGTTTGTTGATGTTTGAGGCGGGTTGTGCTGGGCCATAGAAGAAGCCTTGTACCTGCTGGCAGCCAAGGGTGCGTAAGTACTGCAGCTGGTTCTCTGTTTCCACGCCCTCGGCGACGATTTTCAGTTTTAGGCCATGAGCCATGGCCACAATGGCGTTAACAATGCAGGCATCATCGACACCACCGCGAATGGCTTGAACAAAAGATTGATCTACTTTCAGAGTGTGAATGGGGAGTCTGTGCAAGTAGTTGAGTGACGAGTAACCCGTGCCAAAGTCATCAATGGCGATACGAACGTTCATATCGGCCAGTTCCCGAAGCTTTTGGCTGATCTGTTCCAGGTCATTCATGATCACATTTTCGGTGATTTCGATTTCCAGGTTGCCGGGAGGGAACTGGTTGGCGTTAACCCGCTCCATTAGGGTTTCTACAAACCGGGGGTGCTCTACTTCAATAGGGGAGAGGTTGACGGCCAGGCGGAGATCCTGGTGGCCTGATCGGATCCATTGGCCGACATCCCGGCAAGCCTGATCCAAAACCTGTTCGCTAAGTTGGCTGATCAACTTGGTTTCTTCTGCTAGCAGCCTGTCGGACTTAACCAAGCAGTATCGACATGAGATAATCGGGG
>NZ_JBQDKB010000002.1:0-105714 GCF_052094685.1 Marinobacter sp. | reverse complement strand
CAAGTGAAGAATGTGACCCCATGGCAAACCAGGCTAATACCCCCGTCCGTCGCGCGCTAATCAGCGTGAGTGATAAATCCGGCATCGTTGAGTTCGGGCGCGCCCTCACCGACCGAGGTATCGAACTGCTCTCTACCGGAGGCACCTTTCGCCTTCTGAAAGAAAACAGCGTTCCTGTTACCGAAGTGTCTGACTACACCGGTTTTCCGGAAATGATGGACGGCCGGGTGAAAACCCTGCACCCAAAAATTCACGGGGGCATTTTGGGCCGTCGTGGTACAGACGATGCCATTATGGGCGAACACGGCATTGACCCGATTGATATGGTGGTAGTGAACCTTTACCCATTTGAGTCCACGGTTGCCAACCCGGATTGCGACCTTGCCACAGCCATCGAGAACATCGATATCGGCGGCCCTACCATGGTTCGCGCAGCAGCCAAAAACCACAACGACGTGGCCATTGTAGTAAGCGCTTCGGATTACAGCCGGGTTCTGGCAGAGCTGGACGACAACGACAACCAGCTGCCCCACAGCACTCGCTTCGATCTGGCGGTAAAAGCTTTCGAACATACCGCAGGTTACGACGGCGCCATTGCCAACTACTTGGGTGGCCGCACAGCCGACAACGAAAACGCAGATTTCCCGCGCACCTTCAACAGTCAGTACGTGAAAGTGCAGGACATGCGCTACGGTGAAAACCCGCACCAACGTGCAGCCTTCTACGCCGAGCGCAACCCGAAGGAAGCCAGTGTTGCCACAGCAAAGCAGCTACAGGGTAAAGAGCTATCCTACAATAATGTCGCAGATACTGACGCCGCTCTGGAATGCGTGAAGCCGTTTGCAGACCCAGCTTGTGTGATTGTAAAACATGCCAATCCCTGCGGCGTGGCAATCGGTGCCGACATTCTCCAGGCATATGATCTGGCCTTTGCGACAGACCCCACGTCGGCATTCGGTGGCATTATTGCCTTCAACCGGGAGTTGGACGCGGAAACGGCCAAGGCGATTATTGAGCGCCAGTTTGTCGAAGTTATTATTGCCCCCACCATCGCACCCGAGGCTGTAGAACTGGTCGCAGCCAAAAAGAACGTAAGGCTGCTGGCTTGTGGCGACCTCAGCGGTGAGCGCGCCCAGTCAATGGACTATAAACGCGTAACCGGCGGCTTGCTGGTCCAGGACCGTGATTTGGGCATGGTGGCCATGAGCGACGTGAAAGTGGTAACCAACCGCCAGCCAACTGAACAGGAGCTCAATGACCTTCTGTTTGCCTGGGAAGTAGCGAAATACGTTAAATCCAATGCCATTGTTTATGCCCGCGCTGGCCGCACGATTGGTGTTGGCGCAGGCCAGATGAGCCGTGTTTACAGCGCCCGGATTGCCGGTATCAAAGCAGCCGATGAGAATCTGGAAGTCAAAGGTTCCGTTATGGCCTCTGATGCCTTCTTCCCGTTCCGGGATGGCATTGACGCCGCCGCCGAAGCTGGCATTACGGCCGTCATACAGCCTGGTGGCTCCATGCGCGACCAGGAAGTGATCGATGCCGCCAACGAGCATGGCATTGCTATGGTATTCACTGGTATGCGCCATTTCCGGCACTGATGAAAAACGGGGCAGGGGCAAAACTCCGCCCTGCGTTGTCATAAGACTTATGACAACACTTTGCACTAACTCTTTTAAAAAGCACGGGGCAACGAGATATGAATATTCTGGTTATCGGCAGCGGCGGTCGTGAACATGCACTGGCCTGGAAAGCAGCCCAGTCGCCGGATGCGGACACGGTTTTTGTCGCACCTGGCAACGCCGGCACCGCCCACGAGCCGGGTGTTGAGAACGTCGATATTGACGTTCTTGACCTTGAAGGCCTGGCAGGATTTGCCACCGATAACAAAGTAGGCCTGACCATCGTTGGCCCAGAAGCGCCTCTCGTTGCCGGCATTGTAGACCTCTTTGAAGAGCGCGGCCTGCGCGTCTTTGGTCCCAGCGCTGGAGCGGCACAACTGGAAGGCTCCAAAGCGTTCACCAAAGACTTCCTCGCCCGCCAGAATATTCCCACAGCGGGTTATGGCAACTTCACCGACGTAGACGAAGCCCTGGCCTATGTTCGTGAACAGGGCGCCCCCATTGTCGTCAAAGCAGACGGCCTTGCTGCTGGCAAAGGCGTTATCGTCGCCATGACCCTTGAGGAAGCCGAAAACGCTATCCGTGACATGCTCGCTGGCAATGCCTTTGGCGACGCCGGCAGCCGTGTTGTTATTGAGGAATTCCTGGACGGTGAAGAAGCCAGCTTCATTGTAATGGTCGATGGCGAGCATGTTTTGCCTATGGCCACCTCTCAGGACCACAAACGCGTGGGCGACGGTGATACCGGCCCGAATACCGGTGGCATGGGAGCCTACTCCCCGGCACCAGTGGTAACCGCCGACGTGCACCAGCGGATCATGGATGAAGTGATCTATCCAACTGTGCGCGGCATGGCAGCAGAAGGCCACCCGTACAAGGGCTTTCTTTACGCCGGCCTGATGATCGACGGTGCTGGAGCGCCCAAGGTGATCGAGTTCAACTGCCGCTTTGGTGATCCCGAAACACAGCCGATCCTGCTGCGCATGAAGTCAGATATCGTAGAGCTTTGCCAGGCAGCCATCGACGGCCAACTGGATCAGTGCAGTTCTGACTGGGACGAGCGCGCCGCCGTGGGCATTGTTCTGGCAGCGGGAGGCTACCCTGGCAGCTACAGCAAAGGCGACGCTATTTCTGGCTTGCCAGAAACGGAAACCGAGGGGGAGAAGGCGTTCCATGCAGGCACCACGCTTGATGGCGACCAAGTGGTCACCAGTGGCGGCCGGGTACTCTGTGCAACTGCATTGGGTAACACGGTGACTGAAGCCCAGCAACGGGCATACGCACTCGCCGAAAAAATACGCTGGGATGGCGTGTTTTACCGCAACGACATTGCCTATCGGGCTATTGCCCGGGAAGGGTCTTGATCCCAGCCACGCTTTTCGAATTAAAGCCCGGTCATTGACCGGGCTTTTTACATTGGGTAACCCGGCAATATCAGGACCTGCTCGTTCAACATTGTTTACCTGAGAACCTCCGAAGCCCCGCAGGCGTCTACTCGCCTCCCCTCCCGAAACTCCTCATAGAACCTTAAAAAGCTAACTAAAGCATGAGCATAGAGGAAAAAGTCTGGATAACGACTGGTGCACACAAACTGGCAATTTAAATCTAAAACAAAATCTAAACTTAAAAATGAATATAAATGAGATGCATTTGCAATTAGGTATCATTTAGGTATCATGGCCAAATTGTTAACCCAATGTAACCGGAGTGTCTAATGCAATACCGTGTTTCTCGCAGTCTTCTCGCAATAGCTATAGCCTCGGCCTCACTGGCCACCACAGCGCAAGAGCAGAACCTCGAAGAACTGGTCATCATTGGCGATGCTGAAACAGCATCGGCTTTGCCCGGCTCTGCTCACGTGGTGTCCAGCGAGCAACTGGAGCAAATGAAATATACCGATATAAATCAAGCTATTCGGCAGGTTCCTGGTACCTATCTGCGCGAAGAAGAAGGCTACGGTCTCCGCCCGAACATAGGCATCCGTGGATCCGGGTCCAGCCGCTCATCTGGCATTACCTTGATGGAAGACAGCGTATTAATGGCACCGGCACCCTACTCCGGACCAGCCGCTTATTACTTCCCTTCCTTTGGCCGCATGAGTGGTATAGAGGTTTTGAAAGGCCCTAACCTGTTGCGCTATGGGCCCGCAACCGTTGGTGGCGCGTTAAACCTGAGATCAACACCCATTCCTGACAGCCCCGCGGGCCACGTAACAGCGGAAATAGGCGAAGAAGGCAGCAAGCGCATCCATGCCTGGTATGGGGCCAGCACAGACCAGGTCGGCTGGATGATCGAAACCCACCAGCAGGAAAACGATGGTTTCAAAGACATTCAATATTCTGATCGTGAAAGCGGTTTCGACAAACAGGACTTTGTTGCGAAACTCAGGTTGAATTCAGCGCCCGATGCAGACATTTATCACCAGCTGGATCTGAAAGTGGATTACAGCGAAGAGCTGAGCAACGAGACCTATCTGGGGCTGACTGATGAAGACTTCGCCGAAGATCCTAATCAGCGCTACTTCGCTTCAGAACTGGACAACATGGATAACCAGCGCAACGGCTTTATGGCCCGCTACCTGGTGGAACTGTCGCCCGAACTGGCGTTGACCACTACCGCTTACTACAACACTTTCAAACGCGACTGGTACAAAGCTAACTCCCTTGGCGGTTCCAGCCTCGGCAGCATCATAAGCAGCGCAAATGGCGGTGATCCAACGGCCATTGGCCAATTGCATGGAAATATCGCAGCCGACCTTGAAGTGAAAAGCAACAGCCGCGAATACGTCTCCAAAGGGTTAGACTTCAAAGCAGATTGGATGACCAGTGCTGCTGGCATGGATCACAACCTCACCTTTGGCGTGCGTTATCACGAAGACGAAGTGGACCGTTTCCAGCCAGTGGATAACTTCCGCCAGGAAATTTTTAATGGCCAACCAGCTATCACTTACGTGAGTACAACGCAGCCCACAGGCGGTGACAACCGCATTGAGGAAGCGGAAGCCTGGAGCGCCTACATTGCTGACCGAATTGACGTTACGGATCGTCTCGAAGTCACTGCGTTACTTCGCTACGAAGATTTCGAAACCCAGGCCAAACGCTATGCCGATGTTGACCGCACCACCATTCAGGCTGGCAGCAGTGCTAAAAACAGCACCTCTGAGCTACTACCCGGTATTGGCATGACTTACGATTTAAACGATGAGGTTATATTGTTAGGCGGCGTACATCGTGGCATGCGTCCAGCTGGTGCTGGCAGCACCGACGTCGACCCGGAAATCAGCATTAACTACGAAGCCGGTGTGCGACTGCATCGGGGTGAGTTCTTCGGCGAAGCCATCGCTTTCTACAGTGATTACAGCAACACCGTTCAGTACTGCTCCCTGGCCAACCCTTGCGGCTCGCAAACATCCGGCTCTATCAGCAAAGGCGAATCCACCATTGCCGGGCTGGAAACTTTAGTGGGCTACGAAATACCACTGGGAGGTGGCCTTACCGCACCTTTATCAGCCACGTGGACGTACACGGATGCAGAAATCACCAAGGATAGCGATGACGGCAGCGTTCTGGACGGTGACAACCTGGCGTACCTGCCGGAGCAGGTATTTAACGTTCGCGCCGGCCTTCGCAGTGGTGAGCTTTGGGATGCCTATGTGGACCTGGCTTACGTGGATGAGATGTGCATCAACGGCGAGTGCAACAGAGCTGGCAGCACAAAATTTGACAAAACCGAAGCTTATACGGTGGTCAACTTCTCTGGCAGCTATCAAGTGGCCCCTGGTGCAAGGGTATTCACCAAAATTGCCAACCTGATGGACGACCAGAAAATTGTTTCCCGTTCACCTTACGGCGCACGCCCGAACCTGCCACGCACAGCCTACCTTGGCATGAGCGTCGATTTCTAGTTTCTCAGAACACAACTGTATCTTTTGCGAGATCATTCTGTGTATTTTGCCCGGCCTTTGGCCGGGCGTTTTTTTGCCGCAAGCAAACCCACGCTCAGCCCCTGCGACAGGCCCCACTTCAACGGTCAGTGAAAACAAGGTAGCCTTATGAGAAATATAATTCGTTTCCCCTGAAAGAATCTCTCATGCCTGAAGCTATCTGGATTTCTTTGGCCTTTGGTCTTGGTCTGCTGATCAAGACCATTGGCTTGCCGCCGTTAATCGGTTATCTGGGCGCGGGTTTCGTTCTCAGCGCTATTGCGGCCACTCCATCCATTCCCCTCTATCCAGAACCTACAGCGGCACTTGCCCACATCGCCCATCTGGGTGTATTGCTGATGCTTTTCACGGTGGGCTTGAAGCTCAAGCTCAAGTCGGTTATCAGCCCGGAGGTTATCGGCGGTAGCCTGCTACACTTTGCCATCACCTGCTTTGTATTTACGCCGGGGCTTTACCTGCTATTGGATACCACCTGGTACGTCGCCTTTATGTTGGCGGTTGCCCTCTCTTTCTCATCCACAGTGCTTGCTGCAAAGGTGTTGGAAAACAAACGCGAACTGAGAGCGTTCCACGGCCGGGTCTCCATCGGCATCCTTATCATGCAGGACTTGATTGCGTTACTGGTAATGAGCCTGGCTGCGGGCCAGACCCCCTCAGAATGGGCGTTGATTGTATTTGGCCTGCCCCTGTTGCGGCCGTTGTTGTTCAAGCTGCTGGATGCCAGTGGGCACGATGAGCTTCTGGTGCTTTTAGGCCTGCTGTTGGCGCTCGTACTTGGCGGTATGGGCTTTGAAACGGTGGGGCTGAGCTCAGAGCTGGGCGCGCTGATATTTGGTGCTATTTTGGCAAATCATCCTCGAAGCCAGGAGTTAGCCAAATCCCTATGGAGCGTAAAAGAGATCTTTCTGGTTGGCTTCTTTTTGCAAATCGGAATAGGGGGCCTGCCAGGCACCAACGCTATTGTCTTTGCCGTGGTAGCAGCCTTCGTTCTGCCGCTAAAGGGTATTCTGTTTTTCTTCCTGATGCTGCTGTTCCGCCTGCGGGCCCGCAGCGGCTTTTTGACCGCGCTTTCACTCACCAACTACAGTGAGTTCGGGCTGATTGTAGCCAGCATAGCACTACCCGAATGGCTGGTTCCTCTGGCAATAACGGTTGCGCTGTCCTTCCTGATTTCGGCCCCACTGAACCGGTTCGCCCACCCACTCTATGAGCGGTTGAGCCATCGACTTGTTCCCTTTGAGAGCACTCAAAGGCACCCAGATGAACAACCTATTTCTCTTGGCGACACCCGTGTTTTGGTGATGGGCATGGGTCGCACTGGCACCTCAGCCTACGATTGGCTGCAAGCAACAGAGCCACGGTTGATGGCGCTGGATTCAGACCCCCCAAAAGTGGCGAGACACCAAAAGGAAGGGCGCAACGTAATCTATGCGGATGCAGAAGACAACACCTTCTGGGAGAGTCTGCATATGCCGTCGTTGGAGGCTGTCATTCTTGCCATGAGTGATATTGAAGCCAAACTGATTGCGGCTCGCATGCTGAGAAAGCTTGGCTTTACCGGCTACATCGTCGCGCACACCATGTACCCAGACGAGGCCAGACTTATCCAGGAGGCGGGCGCGGATGACGCCTACCTAACCATGAGCGAGACGGGTGTGGCGCTTGCGAGTCACCTACTGGACCGGCAAGCACCGACGAAATCCGAGCTGGCCTCATAAGGGCCAAAGTACCCAGAGGCTTTAGACTACTTTGTGGACAAAGCGCATGTCCGAAAGCCAGTATAAACATCGTTTCGCTGCGGCAGGTATGCTTGGCGATAGGTGCCACGAATCAAGCTAAGCGACGTGGCACAACTGCCCCCGCGGCTTACCTTGTGGTCGCCAAACTGGAGCGTAGACATGAACGGATACATGTCTTTGCGAAAGCCGTCGTAAGGGAAAAACTGGCTATTGGTCCACTCCCATACTGAGCCAATCATTTGCCGGCAACCAAAAGGGCTGTCTCCTGCCGGGTAATCAAACACAGGATTCTGCGCCATACCGGTTGCGCTCATATCCGCCCGCACAGCGTCGGGTAGCTCGTTCCCCCAGGGATATCTCTGGAACGGTTCACCCTTCCGGTTACCCAGTGCCGCCACCTCCCATTCCTGCTCAGTGGGCAGGCGCCGACCCGTCCAGTGGCAATAGGCTTCTGCTTCCCAGTAGCTAATGTGAGTTACTGGCGCATCGGGATTCAATGGATGCCATTGGTCAAAGAGTTTTTCCTGCCACTGGCCCCCATGCTGGCGCCAGTACAAAGGCTGCCGGGGGAGTATCAGTAGGGGGTTCTCTTCCCCTTGCACCAGCGCCATGTCGATGCCTGTTCCCAGCCATTTCTGACCGCCAAATGACCATAGTTCAGGCTTTTGATAACCACCGTCTTCTACAAAGGCCATAAACTGGCGGTTGCTAACCAGGTACCGGGAAATCGCAAACGCAGGCAGGCTCACAGCATGCCGAGGTTTTTCTGCGTCAAACGCAAAATCCTCCGTCGCATACTGACCCGAGTCCCCAGGCATGCCAATCAACCAGTCGCCGGCAGGAACCACAACATCATCTTCTAGCAAGCCGCCCTGTAACTCGCCAGGCGCTGGTCGGCCACAACTTGCCCCCGGCGGTGGCGCGTAACCAGCAGTCTGGCGGCACCACACCAATGATTCTATGTGCATGTTCTGGTGATAGATGGCGTAGCGATACAAGTACAGCTCGCGGTCTGTCAGTGGCGAGTGTTCGATACGATCCGCCATTTTGTCGTAAACATGGTCGAAATAGGCCAGGGTTTTTTCAAGGCCGGGAAAAAGATCCCTGCGCCAGCGATCCTGGTGATCAATGTGGAACGAATCCCACAGCTCGTCCATGGAAGAGTCGAAGCTGGTATCGCCATCCAGAAGGTTGAACACAAACACTTCATAGAAAAAAGCGGCATGTCCCATTTCCCAAAGCGGTGGATTCACGCCCGGGTGGTAAGGAATATCAAGCTGTTGCTCGTCTAATGATGTGATGAGCTGTCGCGTTCGCTTGCGCGTCACGGCAAGTTCCACCAGCAATCCAGCCTTTTGCATCTGCTCTGCTTCCATCATGCCTCCTTAAGCTTGATTCACTTTCATACTATCAGGTCCAGACCAGCATGATGACTGGCACGGCAACGACCGTGACCACCACAGTGAGCGGCAAACCCAAGCGCCAGTAATCAGCAAATTCGTAGCCCCCAGGCTCCATCACCAGCGCATTGGACTGATGCCCTATGGGCGTCATAAAAGCACATGACGCCCCCACGGCAACCGCCATCAACACTGCATCGGAAGGTATTTGTAGTTCACTGGCCAGGCTCAGAGCGATAGGCGCAACCACAATAGCTGCCGCTGCATTATTTACGACGTTGGACAACAACGTGGTGCTCACCAGTATCATCACCAGCACCGAGACAACTGACAGATTCTCGCCCAGCACCAGCATCTGCGCGGCAATCAGCTCAGCGCCACCAGTGGTCTCCATCGCCTGGCCGACCGGAATCATCGCCGCCAACAATACAACTACCGACCAATCAATCGCTTTGTAAGCTTCCGCTGCAGACATGAGTTTCACCACCACCATAGCAACCGCTCCCGCTACCAACGCGACCGGGGCTGAAAGCAGGCCGGCAACAATGGCGACAACGCTAGCCAGAAAGATGCCAGAGGCCATGACGGTGTTGCGGGGAGAGCCCAACCTCAGACCTCGCTCTGCCAGCGGCAGGCAGCCCAACTCTGCCAACGTGCCGCCCAGAGAATCCTCGAACCCCTGCACCAGCAATATATCGCCGGCATTGAAGCGTATGTCTCCCAAGCGTCGCTTGAGGCGATAACCCAGTCGGGCTACGGCAACAATATTGAGCTGATAGCGCTCCCGTAACTGCAGCCGGTTGGCCGTTTGCCCAACCAGCGAGGACTCTGGCGCTATCACCGCCTCCACCAAGTGAAGCTCGCCTTTGGCTATACGGACAGAGGCTGCCTTGTCGTCTTCCTCATTTTCTTCGTCTCGGGTGGCAGCTACGGTGCTGTCGTTATTCTTCTCACTGGCGTTTTCTGCTTCCTGATCATCGATAGCCTGGTAAGCAAGCTCAAGTCCGGTGTTATCAAGGAATGCCTGCAAGCTGGTGGTGTCGGCCTCCACCAACAGCACATCTCCTTCATGCATGACTTTGTAGGTGGAAGGCACAGCTTGGCGCTGCTCGCCTCGAATCAACGCAAGAACGACAACGTCTGGCTCGTCCCCGGATTCGGTAAGCAGGTTGTGCAGCGTTGAGCCCGCATGGGGAGAGTCAGCGGGAATACGCAGCTCAGTAACATACTCACCAACGCTGAACAGCTTTCCATTGGTCGAGCTCTCCTCTCGCCGGGGCGTAAAACGCCAGCCAATAAGCGTAATGAAAGCTATCCCCGCCAGCGTAATCGCCACGCCGACAGGTGCAAAATCAAACAATCCGAAGGTGCCGCCCTCACGGTAGGATGCAATGATAATATTGGGCGGCGTACCGATCAGCGTCATGGTGCCGCCCAACAGTGATCCAAAGGCCAGAGGCATCAGCAGTAGTGAAGGCGAACGCCCCGCTTCCCGTGACATCCAGATGGCCACAGGCATCAGCAACGCAAGTGCACCCACGTTATTAATAAAGCCAGAACAAAGGGCCACCACACTGGTCAGCGTCAGCACCTGAAGCGTCGGGCGATGGCTGATCTTACCCAGCAGGCGTGCGATGTTGTCTACCACGCCACCGTTCACCAGCCCCTGGCTGATAACCAGAACAGCCGCCACGGTAATCACGGCCGGATGACCAAAACCCGCAAACAACTCTTCAGTTGGCACCAAACCCGTAATGGCTACCGCCAGCAATGCGAGCATCGCCACCACATCAAAACGCAAGCGGTTCCATACGAACATGGCAAGGGTAATTCCGAGCACCGAAAATACAATACCTTGCTCAATACTCAAGGGCGATCTCCTGCTTCAGGATGGGTAACAGTCACCCTAGAAATGTCAGCCAACTTTACAGTTTTACGGCCCGCCAAACATCCAAAATTCGCAACCGCCTGTATAGCCTTACCTATATATTCTTTGGCACACAATCTGCCTGACCAAACGAAATATAAAGCAATATACATGGCTGCATGCAGCATGCCATGGCGGGTCACACAGGGCCGTGTGCCGGAGCTTTCGCCGTACCGGTTAAACAACATAATTCTGAACGACTGGCAGTCCAATTTCCAAGGCACCACTCCCGTGGAGGCTTGCCATGGTGGAAAAGAGACCGCTTGTTTGGCTGTCAGCGGCAGACAGCAAAACCTGCGTGCGAAAGGAACTGGAAACAAATTGGAACCTGATCGATTTCAATCTTGATGAGCCTGTATCCCTACTGGCTACTGTTCCCGATGAGGCCAGAGTGGGTGTACTGGAGCTTCCAACATTCCCAGAAAAAGACACCCCGCTGCCCGAATGCTGGCTTGAGACGCTCGGCCTGAGATATTGGGTCGCTATCGCTCCGCAACGGCCCGTACGCGGAACACATATCGCTAGACTAATCACACTCTACTGTTCCGATTTCCATACATTGCCCGTGGATTTCCAGCGCATCAATACCGTGCTGGGCCACTTGTGGGGCATGGCAACCATTCTGGAACCAATCAACAACCTTGCACACGATCGTTACCAGTGGCTGGCACTGCAGGGAGACTCTCAACCCATCCAGCAGGCTCGCAGCCTACTCAGGCGCCTGTCGGCAACATTAGAGCCAGTGTTGATTACCGGAGAAAGCGGCACTGGGAAGGACGCTGCCGCCAGATTCATTCATTCGCATTCCACCCGAGCTACCGGCCCACTGGTGACCATTAACTGCGCGGCCTTGCCTGCGACTCTTACCCAGAGCGAGCTGTTTGGATATGAAAAGGGAGCCTTTACCAACGCCCTGAGTTCTCGGCCAGGCCGGCTTGAGCAGGCGAATGGCGGCACGCTGGTATTCTCTGGCATCAACGAGCTTAAGCTTGAACAACAATCTGCCATCTTGCGGTTTCTTCAAGAAGGCTATATTGAACGGGTCGGTGGCAACACACAAATACCGATCAACTGCAGAATTATCACCACCACCAGTCAATCACTACCCGATCTAATAGCGCTCGGGCGCTTCCGTAGTGATGCTTACTATCGCCTTGGCAGCTTAGAAGTGACACTCCCGGAGCTGAAAAACAGGCGAGAGGACATACCAACCCTTGCCCGCGCACTACTCGCAATGTCTTCTCCGGGAACAAAGCCCAAACGGTTGAGCAACGAGGCTATTCACAGCCTGGTGAACCACTCCTGGCCAGGCAACTTCCGGGAATTTCAAAACTGCTTACAACAGGGATCGTTACTCAGCAACGCATTGGTCATCGAGGCTTCCGATCTTGGTCTGGCCAGCCTCGGTTCCGGTTCGAAAGTCTCCTCCAACATCAGTCTCAAAGAGTTCCGCGCCCGGGCTGATCGGCAGGCGCTGTTATGCAGCCTCAGATTGGCAAACTACAACATGTCAGAAGCTGCGAGGATTCTGAACATATCGCGGGTTTCGCTTTACCGGCTATTTAACAAGTACAAACTTGGCTCTCATAGCCAAAACCTCCGTCCTAACCCTGTCCGAAAGGGAGACTTGCCATGAAAATCCAATCTCACCTATTGCTCACTCTCAGCGTGTGCATAATTCCTACAATCAGTGCCGCAAAGCCAGAACAAGACGAGGTCGGGAAAACACCCACCCAAGCCGAACGATCTCAAGAACAAGCCTCGGATATCGCTTCAATCACCTCTGACCGAGGCATTGTCACTCACCCGGGCCGCTTCACCATTGAGCCATCTATTTCTTACGCCCACAGCAACGCAACCCAGGTTGCGGTGGAGGGCTATACGGTAATTCCTGCCCTTCTGATAGGCCTGATCAATATTTCAGAGGTTCAACGGGATATTTTTGTTGGCGCGCTGTCTCTGAAATACGGGTTTACCAGCCGCTTTGAAGCCGCCATACGTACACCCTACTTGAGCATTCACGAAGATCTTCGAGAGCGTCAAGCGTTTGAAGGTACGCCTGTGGATACACTGTGGGAGTCTTCTGGCGAAGGCTTGGGAGACATAGACGTGTCATTACGTTACCAGCTAAACGATGGCCTGGGAGGTTGGCCCTACGTTATCGGTTCATTTCGCGCAAAAGCACCCACCGGAGATAGCCCATACGACGTCGATCAGCGTGTCGTTAGGGATAACAACGGCAACGCCATTGGAATAGAACTTGAAGAACGTCCAACAGGCTCGGGATTTTGGTCCTTCGAGCCTGGTGTATCATTCATTTACCCTTCAGACCCTGCTGTGCTCTATGGCAACCTAAGCTATGTTTATACGTTAAAAGACGAGAAGGGCTTTGAGAACGGCAACACCGTTGACCCGGGTGATATCATCCGATTTGGCTTCGGCATGGGGTTCGCTTTCAATCAACGCACGTCATTCAGTCTTGGCTACGATCACTCGATTATCCGAAAGACAACCTATGAGCGCGACTTTGATCTTTTTGGCGCTAACTTTGACAGCATTCAGATTGGCTCATTGTCATTCGGGCTTTCTCAGAGATTGTCATCCAATACAACGTTAAGCCTTACTGTTAGCGTGGGTGTAACGGAAAATGCGCCGAACAGTGAGATCACACTGAAACTGCCTATTAGTCTCTAGAAAATTGGGAGCATCGTGCGCACGATGCACGATGCTCAACGCCCAAGAAACTGAAGAATGGGGTTACGCAGGCTATCGGGAATGCGGTAACCAGGCCCCAGATTATTCAGTTCGATGTTCAATTGTCGCGCATTCTGAATGACCGCCCCATTCAAGTCATTCTGAATCAGTGTCATCCACCCGCCGGCACCCGACGCAGCTGATACCAGCGCCTGTCCATTCTGCCCGGAGTTGATGATACCTAACACCGTATCTATCCGATGCGGTAACGCCTGCCCACTCACCATCTGATTCAGATTAGGGATGGTTAGTCGGTTGATCGCCAGAGCTTCACCGTTAACCGAAACCACCTGCTCCAGCCCAATCGAAATCTCCAAGTTGCCCAAACTAAAGCCCCCCCTGTATGACGCAAGCTCGTCGTCGCTCAAAGCCGAAGACAGAAGCAGGCCGTCAGCCCCTGCCGGCATAGCCACACTTGTGAGGAAAAAGGCCAGCCCCATCAGTGCACATCGCTGCATGCTAACCATGGCGTTACCACTCCCTCGTGGATGGCCAATGTGGCAGTGTGTGACCAAGTGACGGCCCTTCCTGCCCCTTAGACAGCGGTGCCCGAGCAACTTGTGGCCAGTCTCCGCTTGTCAGAAATGTGCTACGTCCCTGTTGCATATGGCTGCGAATAACAAAAGCCGCGCCATTCCAATAATCTTCAAACTCCGCTCTTGGATACACTTGAAGCCCGCGAGCTGGATCGCCAACAAACACCTCGTCTTCACTGATTCCCTTAATAACAACAAAATGCCGGAACCCATTCATGTTCAAAAGCACGATAACCGGCAAACGAACCTTATCTCGTATGCCCGATAGCGGCATACGAAAGCCATCAGCCTGATAGCCTTCGGCCTCCAGAAAGTGCTTCATATCCAGCATAGAGAAGCCTTCAAGGCGGACCTTTTCTGGATCTGCCAGCGCGAACATTCCAGAAAAAACGTCATGCTCAGTGACATCGTGGTTGTAGTGGTAAGAAAGTAGAGAGGCAATTGCAGCCGAGCCACAACTAAAATCGAACTGCTGCTGCATGACCGAGCTGAAACGCTGCTCCTTGAAACTCTGAACCCCCAACTGAAGTTGGCCACCCACGCCCGGCAGCATAAAGGTGCTGGAAAAAGCGGTGGACCAGAGCATCGCAGCTCCCACTGTAAATAGTACAAGCATCCGATTCATCATGGCCCACCTCCTGTCAGCGATTGATGTGAATGTTTACCTGTGTGCTGTCCTGAATCACCACCTGGTTACCCGTGTTCTGAATGACCGTGGCAATACCGCTCATGTTTCCGAATGCCTGATCTGAGATCAAGTTGTCTCCGGTCGTTGAAGAACCCGACAGCGTATTTCCGGTAACCACACCATTCTGGTGGTTTTCGTTGAGTTGCAACTGGAGGGGAACCCCCTGTCGCCCGCTGGTATCCTCTAGCTGATCTGCACTCATCGTGGGTAGCGCCATCCATTCTTCGGCTACCACTGTGCCAGCCAGTCCCATAGCAACGAACAAACACACGGTTTTCAAAACCCCTCTGATGACGTTAGTCATAACGTGTCTCCCGACAGCAGCTGGGCCACACCCTGAAGTGTGGCCCGCTTTGCTTACTCGCTACCACCGCCACCTGCGGACAGGTTAGACATAACACTCACGTTGGCCTGGGTAACACTACCCACGCCGGCGTTCTGGGCAAAGGCGCCAACGCCAGTGAAGTTAGCCGAGCCCCCGCCTATGCGGTTGGAAACACGGGCGTCTGTGTAGGAGTTCCTACCGTTCGCATCGCCGTAGGTGATGGTAGTGCCACTCACAGCGCCATCAAGGTCGGCGTTGTTCATGAACACATCCAGTGACAGACTCACATCGGTGGTGCTGCTATTAGAGCTGTCGCTGTTACCACTGTCAGCTGTATTGAACGAATCGTTGGTGCTGTTATTCGAGTTATCAGAGTTATCGGAGTTGTCCGAGTTGTCCGAGTTGTCCGAATTATCGGAGTTATCGGAATTGTCGGAATTATCCGAGTTATCGGAGTTATCGGAGTTGTCTGAATTATCAGACATGTCATTGCCACTGTCGGCAACTTTGAACGCGTCGTTCAAGCTGGTGCTGTTATCTGAACTGTCAGAATTATCCGAGCTATCTGAATTGTCAGAGCTATCGGAGTTATCCGACATATCATTGCCACTGTCGGCAATTTTGAACGCGTCGTTCAGGTTGGTACTGCCATCCGAGTTGTCGGAGTTATCCGAGTTATCCGAGCTATCTGAGTTATCTGAGCTGTCCGAATATGTAGAGCTGTCATTGCCGGAGTTGGTTGAGGCGCTGGAGGTATTATCCGCGTTAGTGTTCGGGCTTCCATCCCCGCCTTGGTCATCTTCGGCCAATGCCGCTCCTGAGAGTCCCATACTTAAGGCTATTGCAATCGCTAGCATGCTTTTATTGGTGTTCATAACGTCAATTCCTTTGAGGTTGTTGGCTTATCAGGGATCTCGACCCAACTCACTAGCTTTTGGATAAATCAGGGTTCAGATCCACACTAGAGAGACAGCGATTCCCGTGCCAGTTTCAAAAGAAAAGCACAACCAACTGATTTTTATCATCAATTATAGATATCATAAGATTAGAAAACCGCTTTCTATGCAGCAACCTGTTCCAGATCTGAAACACCACGATTAGAGGAAACCTATGATGTTAGATACTTATGCTGGCTTTTCAGCCATGTAGCCTACGAAAGCAGGTGTCGAAACCGAAAATCCCACACAAAAAAGCCCCGCATTCGCGAGGCTTTTTCACACTCCCGAGCATGCCCGGGAGTCACAACTAAACCGTTCGTTTAGAACTGGTTCATCGTGTTGTCTCCACCACCGGCTTTCAGCGCAGCATCACCTGCGAAGAATTCCTTGTGGTCGTCACCAATGTTAGAACCAGCCATGTCCTGGTGCTTAACAGTGGCGATACCCTGACGGATCTCTTCACGCTGCACACCTTTAACGTAAGCCAGCATACCTTGGTCGCCGAAGTAACCTTTGGCCAGGTTGTCCGTAGACAGTGCCGCAGTGTGGTAAGTCGGCAGAGTGATCAAGTGGTGGAACACACCCGCTTCACGAGCCGCATCGCGTTGGAAGTTAGCGGTCCATTCGTCAGCCAACTGGCCCAGTTCGGTGCTGTCGTACTCTTCGCTCATCAACTTAGAACGATCATATGCTGCTACGTCCTTGCCTTCTTCAGTCCACGCGTCGAATACTTGCTGACGGAAGTTCAGAGTCCAGTTGAACGATGGGCTATTGTTGTAAACCAGCTTGGCATCTGGAACTTCTGCCTTGATGCGGTTAACCATGGCAGCGATTTGGCCAACGTGGGGCTTCTCGGTCTCGATCCACAGCATATCAGCGCCGTTCTGCAGGCTGGTGATGCAGTCAAGAACGACACGGTCTTCACCTGAACCTTCTTTGAACTGGAACAGGCCAGAAGCCAAACGCTTGGGCTTAACCAGCTTACCGCCCTGCTTGATCACAACGTCGCCGTTGTTGATGTCTTCAGCATTTGCGATTACGTCGCCATCGATAAAGCTGTTGTACTGGTCGCCCAGGTCACCCGGCTCGTCCGTTACAGCGATTTGCTTGGTCAGGCCAGCACCCAATGAGTCAGTACGGGCAACGATAACACCGTCATCTACACCCAGCTCCAGGAACGCCAAACGAACAGCGTTGATCTTGGACAGGAAGTCGGCGTGAGGAACGGTTACTTTGCCGTCCTGATGGCCACACTGCTTCTCGTCAGAAACCTGGTTCTCGATCTGGATAGCACACGCACCGGCTTCGATCATCTGCTTAGCCAGCAGGTAGGTCGCTTCGTCGTTACCGAAACCGGCATCGATGTCTGCAATGATCGGTACAACGTGGGTTTCGTGGTTGTCGATCTGCTTGATCAGCTCTTCTGCCTTGGCAGTGTCGCCCGCGTTTTCAGCGGCTTCCAGATCACGGAACAGGTGGTTCAGTTCCCAGGAATCTGCCTGACGCAGGAAGGTGTACAGCTCTTCGATCAGGCCAGAAACGGCCGTTTTCTCGTGCATGGACTGGTCAGGCAGCGGGCCGAACTCGGAACGCAGGGCAGCAACCATCCAGCCAGACAGGTACAGGTAACGACGCTTGGTGCTGTTGAAGTGCTTCTTGATAGAAATCATCTTCTGCTGACCAATGAAACCGTGCCAGCAACCCAGAGACTGAGTGTACTGAGACTTGTCATTGTCGTAATTAGCCATGTCTTCGCGCATGATTTTTGCGGTGTACTTGGCAATATCCAGACCGGTTCTAAACTTGTTCTGAGCGCGCATACGAGCGGCGTGCTTAGGGTTAATCGCGTTCCAGGTCGGGTTTTGCTTCAGTACGGAAGCAATGGCATCTATGTCGCTTGAATAAGGCATGATTTCGATCCTTAGGTTGATGATTTAGCTGCGTTGCCAAGTACTTTAATGGCTTAATATTTATAATTGAAATTTATATAATCTATTTTCAGCATTTTTCTTATGAATGAATCCAGAGGGGGCTGCTCACCACGGCGAGCCTCAGGACTGGCAGAGCACAACCAGTTGATCGCCGGGCTGCAAATCCAGGTACTGCCTCCGCGGCGGGTTCAACATAAGGCACCGGCCACGAGCATCGGCAGTGGCACGGAGCACGCCAAGAGCCACCTCACCGCTCGCAGCCAGTACCTTTTCCAGCACGTGAAAATCCGCGCTCGCCGGCAACGGATAGGTTTCTGGGTTCTGGAATCGAATCTCAGCGCCACCAACGGTAAACAGCTCGTCCAGCACCACTCTAAGTTCACGGCGCAACGCTACTTGCGCCAAAATATGGCTGAGGATCATCGGGCTAATGAGCATTTCGCTCTGATGGCCATAGAGCAAGTGCCGGTTGTCCGGATCGCTAAGCTCCATAATCAACTGCGGCCGGCCAGGCGATTCTGCCAGTATGTCTTCAAGCTGGAGGTAACCCACCATGGTTCGCGCATCCGCTTCCTCACCCGAGGCCAGCCGGTCACTACTGAGGAGTATAATAGTGTCGTAACTGGCAGGATTGATCCGGCGCAATTCCTCCTCAACCATGTAATCAGCTTCGACATGGCTGTAGTTTTCGAGAGATGTTCCAACGGCATAACGAGTGAGTGCATGCTCACGCTCAGGTATCGGCACAGCGGAGACAACATCCACCAAGGGCTGCCCAGGGCCATAACTGGCAAACTCGGCCATCAGACTGGGCACTCTTCGGTTCCAGCCAAGCAACAGAATACGGCGCCCTTCTAGCCCCTCCCCCCGCGCAGCCCGCTTGGCTTCGCCACGGTTTATCTGGGGCAAAGCCTGCGCTTTCGGATCCACATCTGTTTCAGCGTAATCCCGGGCCATCATCACGACCCGATCCTCGGTGTTTATACGGGTAGCCGACGGCGCCGCCAGCTGGATATCCCAGCCCTGCTCACGATAACGAAGCAAACCAAGAATCACGACACTCGGGCGCTCAGCCGCCAACTCCCCAAGCGTCAGGCCAGCTACGGACTCACCGCCCCGAATGTAAATCTCGTTACCTTCACCGGCCGTAAGTAGCTCGTTGTACACTTCTGATAAACCCGTGTGTAACACGTTTTGCACCAACAGACGGCTGATGGTGGCGTTGCCGGCCACCACCTCAACCGCACCTGGGTAGGCCCGCTCAACCACGGGTAACTTGCGGATATCCTGAATCTCCGCCACCACATAGGGCAAAGGCGCATGGTATTGCCTTGCCTGCGCCGCAATCGACAGCAGTGCTTTAACGGTTTCCACATCCGAGGTAATCAGACTGCCAACTTCGTATGCCGCGCTGGGCACGATCACCGCTGCGGCATCCAAACAGGCAACTCTCTGTAAGGCCTCCGGCTGAATAGCCAGCCCCGAGCGCAAGATGATCTGGCGAACCCGCCTGCCAATGCCTGGCTCATTGCGCAGCTCATGGACCTGCACCGCCGACGCTTCTTCAGATAACACCACCAGATTCAGCTTCTGAACGTCATGTCTTGCCAAAAACCGGCGCATTCGGCCGGAAGAGCCCAACAGTTCGGCAAGCAGCGGTAGGGTCTGGCTGCCCCACCCAAGTACCACCACGTGGTTTTTCAGGGTAACGGGGGTAAGGCCACGTTCAAGATCCGCCATTTTGGCAATCAGCCAGCGGGTCAGGATGGCCACCAGGGTACCCATAAACACCACGTACCCACTGATGGTCAGCAGTGTTGAGACAAGGCGTTGCCATGTGCCGACATCGTCACCCAAATAGCCGGGGTCGGTCAGACGAAGAAAAGCCCACCAAACCGCAGACCCAGGGTCATCAAAGTCGCCGCCTTGGGGCACAACCAGCAAGCCACCGATCAGGGAAATGATCCCAATAAAAACACCCACCACCAGCAACTGGAAGCCAACGCCTTTCACCAGCTGTCGCTCAACAACAAACTTCACACGATCAACAACTCGAAACGGCAGCATGGCGGTTTTTTTCATTCGTTTAGCCCGGTGAGGTTGGAAGGCGTTGAGTTCTGATGAGTTCTGGATAACAAGGGCAGTGCCAAAGCTTCGCGCAACGTGGATGTAAACTGCAAAACCCCTTCTACCGGCCCAACGCCGCCGCGTGCAAGCGTTCGCTGAGGCTGGGATTGCAAGTCAGCAACCACAATGCGGGTGCCGTCATTTTGGCAGGTGGCTATCAGTTTGTTGAGGGCAGACAGGCCGCCAGCATCCAGTACAGTAACGCCATCCATATACAAAATGATTCCTCTAACGTTTCGCGAAAGCTCTGCAAGCTCGCCAAAAATACGGTCTGCCGCTGCAAAAAACAGCGGGCCATTTATTTTGAACACCCGCCAGCCAGCCGGCAAACCCTCTTCGTTGACCCGCTTGCCGCTGGTGATATCCGTCACCTTAGTCATCTCGGCCATTTCACGCATAAACAATACCGCGGCCAGTAAAACACCGGTCGTAATGGCAATCACCATATCCAGCGCCACCGTGAGCGAAAAGCAGGTGAGGAAAACCAGTACATCGCTGCGCGGCGCTGTCTTCAGCAAGTGCACGGCTTTGGGCGCCTCACTCATATTCCAGGCCACCATAATCAGCAAAGCCGCCATGGCGGGCATGGGCAAGTAAGCTAACACACCGGCCAAAGACACCAACGCCAGAAGCACCACGGCGGCATGAATCATCGCCGAGACGGGCGATTCTGCGCCGGCGCGATAGTTGGCAGCAGAACGGGCAATAGCGGCGGTTGCGGTAATGCCGCCGAAAAATGGCGCGATAATGTTGCCCAGCCCCTGCCCCATCAGTTCGCTGTTGGCACTGTGGCGTTTGCCGGTCATGCCATCAAGCACCACAGCACAGAGCAAGGATTCGATGGCGCCAAGCATGGCAATGGCAAAGGCCGCCGGCAGCAGTTCTCGCACCATGCTCCAAGACAACCCAATCGGATCACCACTAGCATTCGCTTGCTGCCAGGGCCAAGCAAACTCCGGCAAAACAGGCGGAATACCTGCACCCGTGCCGCCGCCGGGCAGCAGATAGCTGAAGCGTGACCCTATGGTATCCACCGCGGCACCGTTCGCGTTTAACCAAATTGCCAGCAGACTTCCGATCACCACCGCTGGTAAATGTGGCGGAACCGGGGTTTTCAGGCGTGGCCAGAGCAGCATCACCGCAAGCGTAACCAGCGCAACCAGCGTACTCATGACATCCAGCGCGGGAAAACTTTGCACCAGCACCGCCAGCTTGTCCCAGTAATGTTCTGGCATGGTCTCCACAGAAAGACCGAAAAAATCCTTTACCTGCAAGGTGGCGATCACCACCGCAATACCCCCGGTAAACCCGAGCGTGACAGATTCTGGAATGTACTCAATAAAACGACCGAGCCGCATAACCGCCATAATGATTAGCAGCACGCCAGACATCAGCGAGGCCAACAATAAACCGCCAAGGCCATAGGCTTGAGCGATGGGATAGAGAATAACCACAAAGGCCGCCGTGGGCCCCGAGACACTGAAGCGGCTGCCGCCGGTGAGGGCAATAATAAAACCAGCAATGAACGCCGTATAAAGGCCATATTGGGGCGCAACACCACTTGCGATAGCCAGCGCCATAGCCAGTGGGATCGCAATAATACCCACGGTAACACCTGCCATAAGGTCGCGCAGAAAACGGCGACCGTTATATGGCTGATCAATACAGGCCTCCCGGAATCCGTGGGCAAGCCGGAGTGAAAAAAGGTGTGCGCGATGGGGCATACTGGCCTCGTGTCTAGGAATGCATGCAGTAGCGAGGCTTTACATCATATATAATTTTGCCATGAAAAAATTATTCATCGCCGTGCCACTGACCCTGTTTGCCAGCCTTAGCGGGTGTGCAGCCAAGATTCATGATAACCACAGCAACACCGTATCCGGACCACAAACCCTGTATGAATCTCGGGTGATCAACGCAAGCAACGGTGCCGAACTGGATATCAAAGCCCTCGCGCAAAGGCTTGCCTCAACCGATGTCGTTGTGATTGGCGAATACCACGGCCACCAGGCCTCTCACCTTTTACAGTCACAGCTTCAGGCTGCACTCTTCCGCCAGAACCCTCTGCAGGTGCTGTCCATGGAACAGTTCAACATGGATAACCAAGCTGCCGTGGATGCCTATTTGAACGATAAAACTGGCGAGACTGAAATGATCGAAGACAGCAGTGCCTGGGACAACTACCGTGGCTCCTACCGGCCATTGATAGAATTCGCACGCCAGCATGGTCTCCCAGTGATTGCAGCCAATGCGCCCGCAACGGTGGTACGTTGCGTCGGCCGAGAAGGGGCAGGCTATCTGGAAAAGTTGCCCAGAACCGGGCGGGAACAGCTACCGAACCGCCCGTTTATGGACACACCGGCCTACCGCGAAAAATTCACTGCGACTATTGCTCGCAGCCACCACGCGGCAGATGACCCTATGGGTGAGCGGATGAACAACACATACAAAGCCCAGCTACTGCGGGACAACACTATGGCCAGCCGCATATTGGCTGCCCGCGAAGCTCATCCTGGCCACCAGGTTATTCACACCACCGGCACATTCCACAGCGAAGAACACTTGGGAACCGTTGCATTACTCAAGCAACGGGCTCCGGATATTTCGGTTGCGGTTATCTCACCCGTAGCCTGGCCGGCCGGCGCAAGCGAAGCGCCCTTGCATAGCAGTCGACATAAGGGCGACTATCTCTACTTCACTCAACCGCTGCCCAAAGCGTTCCGCGACGAA
Organism: Marinobacter sp.; assembly: GCF_052094685.1. Classification (GTDB taxonomy): domain Bacteria; phylum Pseudomonadota; class Gammaproteobacteria; order Pseudomonadales; family Oleiphilaceae; genus Marinobacter. Next base: position 83,054 of record NZ_JBQDKB010000002.1, on the reverse strand, counting down.
GCGCGCGAACAAAAGGCTATGTCTGCCCGATTTCATCGACCCTCTAAAGAGACCTGCCAAGGAGATTCTCTATGAAAGTCATTGCTGCCCTAATTCTGGGTATCGCCGCCATTGTTTCTGCCTCGTTTATTAGTGATGGCCTAACCGATCTGCGCACCGGCGACCGGTACGTTACGGTGAAAGGCGTGGCGGAGCGGGAAGTAACGGCCGATCTTGCTTTGTGGCCGATCCGTTTTGTGGGCACGGGGGACACCCTTAGCGCGGCCCAGGAGAAAGCGAACAGCAGCCGCAGTGCCATCATGGCGTTCCTGAAACTGCAGGCCATCGGCGATGGTGCTGTGGAACTCCAGCGGCTGGATGTTACGGATACCCGTGCCAACCCGTACCAGGACGACAATAGCAAACAAAAATTTATTATCAGCCAAACCCTGATGGTTCGCAGCGACGACATCGAAAAAATCCAACAGGCTGCTCAGGCTGTCAGCGAACTGGTTGATTCTGGCGTGGTGCTGTCATCCGACTATGGACCAAGCGGCCCCACCTATCTGTTTAATGGATTGAATGAAATCAAACCAGAGATGATTGCCGAAGCCACAGCCTCCGCCCGCGAATCAGCCAGCCAGTTTGCCAAAGACGCCAACACCGGGCTGGGGGATCTGCGCCGCGCCAATCAAGGCGTGTTCCAGATACTTGCCCGAGACCAGGCGCCGGGGATTTCCGAGCAACAGCAACCGGCAAAGACCGTGCGGGTGGTTTCAACGGTTCAGTACTATTTACGGTAGTACTATTTACGAAAGTGCCGCCTCGCAATAAGACCGTGCGGCATTACTGGGTCTGAACCATCTCGTCAGTTACCTGATACTCCCCCACCAGCCAGCGCAGAACTTCGCTGGCTGCCGGGTGATCATAGGCATCGTAAGTTCGCATCAGGCTTTGCCGTTTTTCCTCGCCAATACGCCCAAGCCCGGCGTCCTGCAACACCAGCAGATCAGCATGAAGTTGTTTTGCCAACTCTCTCCCAAGTACCTCTTTCGCCGCACTAAAAAACGCATGCCCGTACTGATATTCCGTGCCCTGACGGTAGGATTCTGCCAACGTTATCGCAGGAATCGTGGTCAACACCGGCTGCAAGGCCGGGTTAATGCCATGCCCCGCCAAGTACGCGCCATTGGCAGCCGGGCGGCCGGTAAAACCCCGCAAATGCAAGTGCCGGGACATGCGATCGCCGTCATTTACCGGGTAGTTATCCCAAAGCACAGGCTTGCGCCCTAGCTGCTCACCCACACGCTTCAAATGCCCGGGGGAAATCTCGCGAGAGCAAACTTCCTCACCCGTCCAGAATATCTGAATATCATGGTCCAGCCGACGCCCAAGAGTTTCTAAGTAGCCAGGCGGCCGCTCCCCGAACACCCGGTCTAACACCGGGTCATCAGAGTAATAGCTGGGACAAATTGAGAGGTACTTGGCCTGTGTGCGCTCACGGATCCAGTGCATGATATCCGCCTGAGTTTCGGCCAGTGCTGGCGTATCGGCACGCATGTCGTCGAACAAAATGGCTAACTCATCAATACCTATGCGATCAAGCAGCTCAAGCTTCGCAGCAAGTGCAGTACGGGCAGCATCATCAAATTGGTTAAAGATCTCAAACGGGCTCAGTCCAACACCAAACCGCAGCCCCTGCTTGCGACAAAACCGACCGAACTCCGACAACTCAGCTACCATCGCCGGCGGGTGTGGTTCTTGCCACCGCCGGCGCAGAAAAACATCCGCTTTTGGCGCATAGAGATAAAAGCCGTAACCGTGTGGCGCCAGTGCACGCACCAGTTGTTGTCGCTCCTGCCAGCTCCATACCGGTCCGTAGAAGCCCTCGATAATCCCCAGCGTTGTGCTCATGGCTCTGTCCCTGTGACTGCTCGATGTATTACCACATGGTATACCTGCGGCAAGAGAATGGTATATCTCATCCGTATTGTCGCCGCTCAAACCAGGCTACTATAGACGAAATTCTGACGGAAACTTCTATGAGCTCTTCCCAAGCACGGCTGGGCAGTCTTGATGCATTGCGAGGCCTCGCCGCTTTTGGGGTCGTGCTTTTTCATTATCTGCCCTATTACGACAAGCTCTTCGGTCATTCATTCGAATTGCCTCAGCTACTCACAGACACCTTGCTGTTTGGTCGCTACGGTGTGCACCTGTTTTTTATTCTCAGCGGCTTTGTCATTTTCATGACCCTTGAGCGCACCCGTAATGCCGCCTGGTTTGGGCTGGCCAGGGGGGTCCGACTCATGCCGGCACTCTGGGCCGGCATTGCCCTTACCTTCATATCCGTGCATCTTTTTGGGCCGGAAAGCCGCGCGGTTAGTCTTGAAACCGCCTTACTCAACGCAACTCTGCTGCACGAATATCTGGGCGCAGAGCATGTAGATGGCGCTTATTGGAGCTTGGTAATAGAAGTGACCTTCTACAGCTGGATGGCCTTGCTGTTCTACACCTTGCGCGGCTGGTCACGATTGCGGCTGGCCTTCTGGGCGTGGATGCTGGTGAGCTACGCTGGCGTTATCTGGTGGAAACAAATACCAGACAGCCTCGAGTTTCTGATCAAAGATCTGATGTTCGTTAAATACGCCCCCTTGTTTATTGGCGGCATGCTGATTTTCCGTATTCACCGATACGGCCGTCCGGCAACTGGTGATGCAATATTACTTGCGCTTGCTGTTTGCCATGGCCTGTTTGCTTACAAACTCCCATACAGTCTATTCGTACTGGGCTGTTTTACCGTGTTCGCCCTGGCCGTTGCGGGTCGCCTGAACTGGCTGGCAAACAAGCCCTTGCTGTGGCTGGGCAGTCTTTCCTACAGTCTTTACCTAGTGCACCAAAATATTGGCTACGGTGTAATCACCCTAAGCTACAACGCCGGCCTGCCAGGCTGGCTAGGTGTCAGCCTGGCTATTGTCACCGCTCTTCTGCTGGCTTCATTGATCCACTACTTCATCGAAAAACCGGCTCAACGACAGTTCCGTGCTTGGCGCAGCCGCACGGAAACCGCTCAGACAGTAGGAGCACCGGTAAAGGTTGTTGACTAGACTAAGTTTTGATCATTCGTTTGAACACGCACCTGATTAATGGAGCTTGGCCATGGAAATTAAAACCTTTGAAGACATCATTGATTGGACCCGACAGATGCACCTGCGCCTTGCAGAATGTTTGCGGGAGTCTGCCGAGCAAAACAGCAATGAACGCGCCTGCGCTCTGATGGATTATGTGGCCAGTCACGAAATTGCACTGGCGACGGCGGTGAGTGAATTCGAAAAGCAGGCCGAACCAAACGTGCTGCAAACACGCATCTACGACTACCTCGAACATAAGCCAGTCATACCCGACGAGATCTGCGATGGGCGATATGCCTCCATGGGTTTCGATGACATCTCCCAGGGCATCTTCGCTTTCCACGACCAGATTACGAGCCTGTACGACACGCTGATAGGCAAAGCGGAGATCGAAGGCGCCAAATCATTGCTGGAAGATCTGCTGGCTCATGAACAACATGAAGCCAAGCAACTGGCCAGCCAAATAGGCCGGATGAACGACCTCTAACAAGGCCTACGACCTAGGTCGTAACCGAGATGTTTTTTATTTCGCCGGGCCAAAATACTTGCTAATGTGAACTGGTTTTAGGGCTCCCTTAAGAAAGCCTAGCTCGACCCAAAACAATGACAAAAGGACACAAGAGCAATGAAAATCCGTTCCGTTTTCTCCGCGGCGGTATTCGCCGTGGCAGCAACTTTCGCCTCGACCCAGACATTGGCTCAGGACACATTCACCCTCAAGCTTGCAGAGACCTGGGGCCCAAACTTCCCGATTTTCGGTGACACCACCAAAAACTTCGCCAAATCCGTCGAGAAAATGTCGAATGGGCGGCTGAAAATCCGCATAGATTCCGCCAACAAACACAAAGCCCCTCTGGGTGTGTTTGATATGGTGAAGGCTGGCCAGTACGACATGGGCCACTCTGCGTCCTACTACTGGAAAGGCAAAGTACCCGAAACCCTGTTCTTCACCAGCATGCCATTCGGCATGAACGCCATGGAACAGTACGCCTGGTTCTACCATGGCGGCGGCATGGAACTGATGCAAGAAGTGTATGAGCCCCACAACATGCTGTCGTTCCCAGGTGGCAACACCGGCGTTCAGATGGGCGGCTGGTTTCGCGAAGAAATCAAATCGCTGGATGACCTTAAAGGTCTGAAAATGCGCATCCCAGGCTTTGCCGGTGAAGTCTTTGCAGAAGTGGGGGTTAACCCAACCAACATTGCACCAGGCGAGCTGTACACAGCGCTTGAACGCAACACCATTGATGCGGTTGAGTGGGTAGGCCCGGCTCTGGATCTACGTCTTGGTTTCCAGCAGATTGCCGATTACTATTACACCGGATGGCACGAGCCAGCCACTGAGCTTCAGTTCATAATAAACAAGAAAGTGTGGGAAAAACTGCCAGCTGACTTGCAGGAAATCATGCGAGTTGCCATGCGCACAGCCTCCTACGATATGCTGGTAATGTCACAGCACGAAAATGCGAAAGCCTAGGCCAGCATCAAGAAAGACTTTCCGAATGTGCAAATCAAGCAGTTCCCACAGGACATCTTTCAGGCTATGTTTGATGCCAACAAAAAGCTCCTGAAAGAAGCGTCTGAAAGCAACGAACAGGCAGCCCGGATTGTGGAGTCCCAACACGACTATCTGGAGCAGAGCCGCGCTTATACCGATATTTCTGAGCGTGCATATCTAAACACCATGGGCACAGTAGAGTAATATAGGGGCTGTAATGGAGCCGGGTTCGCTCTAAAAGTGATCCCGGTTTTGTTGTTTATAGCAATAGCAGAATCGCCAGCCCCCTGGCGGAGGATTGTGAATGCAGTGGATTATTAAACTGGATGAGGGCCTTGCCCGCGCGTCCATGTTCTGCGGCTGGGTTGCCTGTGTCGCGATGCTGCTAATGGCCGGAAACGTTTTTTACGACGTTGTTGCCCGTTACGCGTTCAATGAAGTGTCCATAGGCATGCAAGAGATGGAATGGCACCTTTATTCAGTGGTGTTTCTGTTCGGCATTCCCTATGCGCTGCGCACGGATGGCCATGTTCGAGTCGACGTGTTTTATACCCAATGGAGCGACAAAGCCAAAGCCTGTGTAAACCTGGCAGGCGCTCTGTTATTTGTGGTGCCATTCGCCTGGCTTATCGGCATGTACGGTTACGATTTTGCAGTGGACTCCTACAACATGGGCGAAGGCAGTGGCGACCCTGGTGGGTTGCCCCAACGCTGGATCATCAAGTCTATTATCCCAATCACTGCATTTTTTATCGCCATCGCTGGCCTCAACATGGCAACGTTCGCTTTGCGCGTTATGTCTGGTGAAAAACAGTACGAAGATGAGAACGGCGGGGAGGGGCTCGCATGATCGGTATGATTATGTTCCTCGTTGCCCTTTTCATGTTGATGCTGGGCTTCCCTGTTGCCTTCACCTTTGGCGGCGTCGCCTTATTCTTTGGCATATTTGCAGAAGGCATGGATCTGTTCGCCTTCATGCCTTATCGCATCATGAGCGTTATGCAGAATACCGTTCTGATGGCTGTGCCGCTGTTTATCTTCATGGGCGTTATCCTGCAGCGTACCCGGTTGGCTGAGCAGCTACTGACTTCCATGGGCCGTCTATTTGGCGGCCTACCCGGCGGCCTGGCGATTTCTACCATTTTAGTCGGTGCTCTACTCGCGGCTTCCACCGGCGTGGTGGGCGCAAGCGTGGTTGCCATGGGCCTGATCTCTTTGCCTGTCATGCTTGCCCACAAATACGACAAACGCTTGGCAACCGGCACCATCTGCGCAGCGGGTACGCTAGGCCAGATAGTTCCGCCATCCATCATTCTGATTATTCTGGGCGACGTACTGGGGCTTCCGGTAGGCGATCTATTCAAAGCAGCCGTCGGGCCTGGCGTGGTTCTTATCGGGCTCTATATTGCCTATATCCTGATCATGACCCGCTTCAAACCAGAGACGGCTCCGGCCATGCCGCCGGACAACAGCATTTCCCGTAAAAAAGAAATTATGAATGCGCTGTTGGCCATCATTCCGCCGCTGGCTCTGATTGTTATTGTGCTTGGTTCGATTTTTACGGGCATTGCCACACCTACAGAATCCTCAGCGCTGGGCGGTATCGGCGCGATTGTTTTGGCCATCATCTACCGTCAGTTCTCATTCGAGATGGTTTGGGACGCGTCGAAAGATACGGTGAAAGTGACGGCCATGGTGTTCGCCATCCTGATCGGTGCCACGGCCTTCTCCATGGTCTTTAGCTACACCGGTGGCGACTATCTGTTGGAAGAGTGGATGCTGGCTCTACCTGGCGAGAAGTGGGGCTTTATCATCCTCGCTATGCTGGTCATTATGGTGCTGGGTTTCTTCATCGATTTTGTAGAAATCTCTTTCATCATCGTGCCCATTCTGGCGCCAGTGGCCGAAGCCATGGGCATCAACATGCTTTGGTTTGCCATTTTGATCGCTATGAACCTGCAAACCAGCTTCCTGACCCCACCTTTCGGGTTCGCATTGTTCTACCTTAAAGGCGTCGCACCACCGCAAGTAAGAACGGTCGACATCTATAAGGGGGTATTACCATTTATCCTCATACAGGTGCTGGTGCTGGCGATGATTGTGATTTTCCCTGAGTGGTTCGGCATGAGCTCCTCGTACTGACCTGCCTGCGACCGGGTCGCCTGACCCGGTCGCACATTGCGCTAGCTCACTATCTCGCTTCATATCCCATGCCCCCTTCTCTACCCCGCCCTTCCTCGCACCTGACAAAGCCAAAACGTTTTCTATACTAAGTACACAGCCGTCAATTCTCAGACAAGTATTCGAGACAAGCCTTGGCGCATAGCCGCCAGCCAAGACAGCAATGTTAAGGCAAAAAAGGGAACAATATCCGTGAACCATAATAGTGTTCAGAACAGTGCCCCAAAAGGCACCAAGAGCACCGAGCTCAATGAACAAGCCGACAAATCCCATGTCCTGACCCTTCCCTTGCAGGGTACTCATGTAGACCGTGCGCCACACACCTATGAAAGATGGCTAGTAACCAAGCTGGTTCGCATGGCCGGTTCTCCCCCGATTCGCTTCCGGCTTTGGAATAACGAGGTCATTGAACCTCCAGAACAAGCCGCCCAGTTTACAGTGTACCTCGCAGACCCAAAGGCGCTTTACACACTAGTTGCCAACCCCAATCTGGCATTTGGCGATCTATACAGCGCGGGGCGCTTAGGTGTAGAGGGCGATCTGCCTGATTTGATGGAAACTCTTTATCGCACGATTCATCAGGCCCGCCAGAAATGGCCGCGATGGCTAGAGGCCCTGTGGCGCAACCATGCTCCCCGCGCAACTGGCCTGTCTGAAGCAAGGGAGAATATTCACCACCATTACGATCTGGGCAACGACTTTTACCGGCTCTGGCTAGACCAAGCCGAAATGCAATACACCTGTGCCTACTACGAGCGCCCCGAGTTGAGCCTAGAGCAAGCACAGCTAGCAAAACTGGAACACGTGTGCCGAAAGCTCAGGCTAAAGCCAGGTATGACCGTGGTGGAGGCCGGGTGCGGCTGGGGTGGGCTGGCCCGCTATATGGCGCGGAACTACGGGGTAACTGTCCACGCCTACAACATCTCCCGGGAGCAAGTGGCCTACGCTCGCGAGCAGGCTCGCACACAGGGGCTGGAGAATCTGATTGTTTATATTGAAGAAGATTACCGCAACATTGAAGGCCAGTACGACGCCTTCGTCTCGATCGGCATGCTGGAGCATGTAGGCAAGGAGCACTATCTCACCCTGTCTGAGCTGATCAAGCGGTCATTGAAGCCCAATGGCATAGCGCTCCTTCACAGCATTGGCCGCAATCGGCCAATGCTGATGAACGCCTGGATCGAAAAACGCATATTCCCCGGGGCCTACCCACCCAGCATCGGCGAGTTCATGGCGCTGTGCGAACATGGTGACTTTTCCGTCTTGGATGTAGAAAACCTTCGGCTCCACTACGCCAACACCCTGAGTGCCTGGATGGAACGTTTTAACGCGGCAGAAGAAACCGTCTGCGAAATGTACGACGAGCACTTTACCCGGGCCTGGCGCATGTATCTGGCCGGCTCTATTGCCGCTTTCCGGGCAGGGTCACTGCAACTTTTTCAGGTTGTGTTTACCCACGGCAACAACAACCAACTGCCGGCAACCCGGCAGGATCTCTACACTTTTCCCGCCACACCCGAGCACATCTGAGGTTACCGGATATGGAAACTTACGATCTGATTATCGTCGGGGCTGGCCCGGCAGGAAGCACCTTAGCCAAAGCCCTTGAAGATAGCGGCAAGCGCGCGCTATTAATCGATAAACAGGACTTCCCCCGGGATAAAACCTGCGCTGGGTGGGTAACGCCTTCGGTTATGGAAACCCTGAATATTGATTTGGTCGAATACGGTAATGGCCGCACGCTTCAACCCATCCGCCGCTTCCGAATCGGCATGATGGGGCAATCGGCGGTTGAGAATGATCATGGCAGCGTGGTCAGTTATGGCATCCGGCGCTGTGAATTTGATAATTATCTGCTGGGGCACACAAACACACCCAGACATCTTGGCACCCCAGTCAAAAGCATTACCCGAAAAGACGGCAATTGGCTGATTAATGATACTTGGGTCGCTCCGTTATTGGTGGGCGCCGGCGGGCACTTCTGCCCGGTTGCCAAGCTAATTGGCGATGGCCCGGGAAGCCATGAAACCGTGGTGGCGGCCAAGGAAGTAGAATTCGAAATGACCAACGAACAAGCAAGCACCTGTGAAGCCCAAGGGGACACTCCGGAACTTTGGTTTTGTCGGGATCTCAAAGGCTACGCCTGGGTCTTTCGCAAGGGTAATTACCTGAACGTGGGCTTGGGACGGGAGGATAACCACAAGCTAACCGCGCACCTGCAAGAGTTCGTGGACACTATGAAAGCCACTGGGCGTATTCCTGCGGATCTATCCAGCCGTTTCAAAGGCCACGCCTATTTACTCTACGACCACGCTGGGAGACCACTGGTAGACGATGGGCTGCTGTTGATTGGCGATGCGGCCGGGCTGGCCTATACCCAAAGCGGAGAAGGTATTCGCCCGGCCGTAGAATCCGCATTGTTGGCGGCTGATGTAATCCGACGCGCACCGGATTTCTCTGCTACCTCCCTGCAGGCATACGGTGATGCCATTGCCAATCGTTTTGGCCATAGAGAATCCACAACAGAGGAAGGTTTTCAGATCCCAAGCTGGATTAAAATGCCACTGGCGAGCACTTTGATGCGTTCCCACTGGTTTACCCGCAAGGTGGTGACTGAAAAATGGTTTCTGCACCAGGAAGTGACACCCCTAGCAGCAAACTCGTAACGCTGAGCATTTTTTACAGATAAAAAAATGGCGGCCACTGGCCGCCAGATACATGCGTTCGGTGAGCTTAGCGGCCCAGGTAGCTGCGATACATCCAAACAGTTTTTTCCTGCTCAGCGATGTAGTCACTCATCAACGAAGCCGTGCCCTCATCTTCCGCATCACCGGCCAGGTTCAGCAGATCCCGCTGCTTGCCAATGAGCTTGGCAAAGCTATCGAGAATATTTTCCATGGCTTGCTTACCATCAGAAACATCTTTCTGCTCGGGTACTTCCGAACGCTCAATATAGGAGCTGTATGAATGGGCTGGGCGGTGTCCTAGTGTTAGAACACGCTCTGCAACTTCATCAATTTTGAGCAACAGGTCGTCATACAGTTCTTCAAATTTCACATGAAGCTCAAAGAAATTATCACCTTTGATGTTCCAGTGATAACCACGCACGTTCATGTAAAAAATCTGGTAGTTGGATAGCAGATCGTTAAGAGAATCGGCCAGTTTTACTGTTTTTTCCGCATCCAGACCAATAAAATTCTTACCCATTACATGCCTCCTTCGTGGCTGTTAAATCGAAACTAGCACTACCTTAGCCTAGGCTCCGTATATCCGTGAAGTTTAGTTATCCAATTCAACTCATAGAGCGAACTAATCGCTCCATGAAGCTATACTAGAAACCGGCTATACACCCGGCCCACAATCTGTGCAGCCTTCCTCTGGAGCCGGTCCGATATTGAGATTTTGGTTGAGATCTTTCAGGGCGGTTCTCAACCCCTCTTCAATGACCGGGTGATAAAACGGCATTTCCAACATTTCACTGACCGTCAACCGTCGCTGCGCAGACCAAGCCAGCAAATGCGCTATGTGCTCCGCCGCAGGGCCAAACATTTCCGCACCCATGAACAACCCACTGCCATGCTCACCGTAAACCCGAAGCAGACCACTGTTTTTTCCGAGCACCCTGCTACGGCCCTGATCTTCAAACGATACCTCGCCTACGGCGAAGCGGCCCGCGCAATGCTTATCCACTTCATCAATCGTAAGCCCCACGCTAGCTATTTGGGGGTCGGTAAACACAACCGCAAGGGGGGTGCTCCGCTTACCCGTTCTAACTTCTGGATAAGACGCCGCATTATTCCCTGCAATCCGACCCTCATCGGCGGCTTCGTGCAACAGCGGTAAATCGTTATTGGCATCACCGGCAATGAAAATATGGCTCAGCCCACAGCGTAGTGTATGCGGGTCAAACACAGGCATGCTTTTTTCATCCAGCTCAATATCCGCATTTTGTATATCCAGGCCGTCTACGTTGGGCCTACGCCCGGTGGCGGCGAGCAGGTACTCAAATATTTCTGTTTTCTCACCAGCACCGCCGTCGATGCTACGGTCGGTAAACGTGACGGCCACTCCGCCATCAACCCTTTCAACCCACTTCACGTCACCATCTGGATCCAGGGGGAACTCTTCGTTAAAGCGCTGGAGTGCATACTCTCGAATGCTATCGTCACGGATTGGCCCAACTGCGCCGCCTACACCGAACATGCGTACCCGCACGCCCAAACGGCTGAGTGCCTGACCCAGTTCGAGCCCGATCACGCCTGGCCCGAACACTACAACCGATTCGGGGAGATCCTGCCAATCAAAGATATCGTCGTTAACAATCAGGCGATCTTTCGCTTCTTTCAAAAATCCGGGAATGTTGGGGCGGGAGCCCGTTGCGATGATAATCCGCTGAGCATGAATTTCAGTTTCGTTGTCGATAACCAGGCGATTGGGGCCGGTAAATCGGGCGTGCCCCATGATGCGGTGTTCTTCCGGGAACTTTTCCACCGAACGGATAACCGAACCTACAAAACGATCGCGCTCTGAGCGCACCCGCTCCATCACTCGCTTGCCATCCACGGTTATGCCGCCAGCAGACACCCCAAACAATTCCCCCTGCGCCATCTGATACGCATTATCTGCGGCGGCAATCAGCAGTTTACTAGGCATACAACCCACCCTGGCACAGGTGGTTCCGTACTGATCACCTTCAATCAGCACAACCTTATCTGTAACTTTTCGCACACGCTGATAGGCCACCATGCCTGCAGTGCCTGCGCCAATAATGGCAACGTCAACTTCTCGCTTTTCCATAAAACAGTCTCCAGACTGGTGTTACCGAAACCAAGAACCCAAGTGAATCGTTCAACAGTGTGTGCTTCAGTATAGAGCCCGGAATTGCTTTACGCGGTACGTGTAAAAACTGACTCCTGCTCTTTATAACGAACGAAGCAAAACCTCTGTTTGTTCCCAGCCCAAACATGGGTCGGTAATAGAGCAACCGTAGCGAAGGTCGTCGCCATCGTCTTGCCGGCCCGGCTCCAAGAAGCTTTCCAGCATCAACCCACGAATCTGACTATTGCCAGCCCTTTTTTGCTGCATCACCTCACGGGCAATATCGATCTGCCGCTTGGCCTGCTTGCAGGCGTTGTCATGACTACAATCCACCATAATTGCAGCACAAGTGCCTGCACCGGAAAGGCTCTGCACCGCGCGTTCAATGCTGGCGGCATCGTAATTGGTTATCCCCCGGCCACCACGTAACACCAGATGAGTATCCGGATTGCCCCGAGAGCTAACCATAACCGGTGTGCCAGTACTGGATACACCAATATGATGGTGTGCGTGAGCAGCAGATTTCATGGCATTGATGGCCACGGCGGTGCCACCATCAGTGCCATTTTTGAACCCCGCCGGCATAGGCAGGCCACTGACCATCTCGCGGTGAATCTGGGATTCGGTGGTGCGGGCACCAATGGCTGTCCAGCTCACCAAGTCTCCGAGGTAATCCATAGCAAAAGGGCTCAAAGCCTCAGTGGCCAATGGCAGGCCCATTTCAGTCAAGTTCAAAAGCAAGCGGCGTGAACGCAACAGGCCCTCGTTAAGGTCGCCCGCCCCTGTCCGCTCTGGATCGTACAACAACCCCTTCCAGCCCACCGTGGTTCTGGGCTTTTCCAAGTAAGCGCGCATCACAACAAGAAACCGGTCGCTAACTGCATCCGCCAGGGTTTTCAGCTTTTTGCCGTACTCTAGTGCTGCAACCTCATCGTGGATGGAGCAAGGCCCAACCACCAGCAGCGTGCGCTCGTCTGTACCATGCAGAACGCTCCGGACGGCTTGTCGGTGCTCATCTATCTGCTCAGCAAACCCCTCGTCGACAGGCAAACGTGCCCGTAATTCAGCCGGCGTTGGCAGTGCGATTTCCTGCCGATACGTTATCGCGGAGCCCATCATCTGGCGTTCTCCGGCTGTGTTCAAAGGCGTGTTCATATCTGTGTTCCCATTTCCCTGCGTCAGAATCAAAAAAGCCCCGGCTGGGCTACCAGTCGGGGCTTTCTGAGTCCGACGGCAGCCTGGTTTTTCGCCGGGCTGCCATCCTCGTTGTTCGTTTTTTGAAGATGCTATGGGCGGCCCTGGCGCTGGCTAAAATAAAAGCCATAACCAAACCACCAGCAAAAAACAGCAGCGACTGCCGCCATCGGTTTTTGGCCGAAAGCTTGCAGAACATTCAATTGACAGATCGCTTGTGTCGTCTTCATGCTAAACAATATATACCCCGGGTTTTCAACTTGGCAACCCGTAGACTGGATTTTTCGGATATTTTTTGATGCAAGGGAACCAGAAATGACACTGAACTTACGGAGTTTTGCCGTTCTGTTCTTCTTTACGCTCGTGCTGGCACTCATCTCCGGTACCGGTTCTGCCCACGCTGAATCCCGTGCCTACCAGCTCAACAACCGGCCAGGTGACGATGTGGCGAGCCAAGTGCGGGAACTGTATCAAGGCGAACCTGTATCAATCACTGCCCGGGGCCAGCAACTTGTGATTCGCGGCAACCAGCAATTGCTGGATGAAATCGGCACCCTAATTGAAACCCTCGACGTAGCCCAAGCCCAGCTTCGAATCACCGTGCGATCTACGGAAGACATCGGCGGCAAACGCTCTGGTGGAGGGGTTACCACAACACGAAACAATCTTGGCGTAACGGTGGAACGCCGGGTTACAAGCACCGGTGGCACCCAGGAGCGCAGCTTGATGGTGATGGATGGCCAGTCTGCCCACATCACCTCGGGCCAAGTGCGAACGCTACCCTTTGCGGTACGTGGTGGCAGAAACCCCGCCGCCATTTTTGAACAGGTGGAAACTCGCAGCGGGTTTGTTGTCAGCCCGCAGGTTATTTCAGACCGCGCTATAGAGCTGAACATCACGTCTTTTGAGGCGGACCCCGCAGAACTTGACGGGTATGAAACCCAGGCGCTGGTCACGATTCGCAGAGTGGAACCTGGCCAATGGGTCTCTTTAGGCAGCGCCTCAACTCAATCCACCAGTAAACAGTCAGGTATTACCTACAGTGTTAAAAGCAGTCGGTCGGACAACCGGAGCTTTGAGGTAAAAGTTGAGGTAGTACACTGAAGCCTACGCCTTGGTACGAATCAGTACACTCTTGGCTTCGTTGATCTTGGCAGCCAAGTAATCATTGCCACCTCTATCCGGGTGCAGTTTTTGTATCAGGCGGCGGTGCGCCATAACAACGTCTTCTTTTGAGCAGGCCGCTGTGACACCCAGTATTTCGCAGGCTTCACGCTCGGTCATGCCATGACCTTGTGCCTGCCCAGTCGACCCCGAATCTGGCCCTGCCCCGCTGCCCGGCTCTGCATTAGCATTGCCAGTAAAAATACGATTCAGCGCTGGGAAGAACCTTACAAGCTCCGGTAGTTTGCGCAGCAGGGGGATCAATGCGGCTATGGTGGCAGTCAGCACATGCACTCGGCCCGTCAAAACCATCACTAGTAGCATGACGCCGCCGCCAATAAGAATCAGCTTCCAGGTTGCAGCTTTCTTCTTTTCCGCCGACAATCCGCCCCATTGTTTCAGAACCACAAAGACGGTTGCCGCCAGCGCGATTCCCAGTATCCAATGCATGATTGATCCCTTACTGCAAAAAGATCGTAAGTCTGGCACTCAATGTAACAACAATGCTAGCCATAAATGCCTACAATCCGGTGACAACGACACCCTAAATTTTGTAGAATGCTACGTTTTGTCGTGAATCAATCATTCCCGCATCCAAACAGTCTGTTGTTATGCAACGACCTGGCGGGGAAACCGAGCAACTTCGTTTCCCTTCCCGCTCACCGCAAACCCCGGACCAGACAGAGATTTCCAGGACCTGAACTATGCGCACAGCTTCCCGCTTCCTGATTGCAATCATCTTCCTTGGCGTGGTGCTTGGCGGCATCTTCGGCTACAAGTTCTACCAGTTTGGCCAGATGGGAGAAAAGCTGTCCAAGCCCCAGCCGCCAGCGGAAGTTGCAGCCACGGTGGCCCGGACAGAAAGCTGGACACCTTCTATCAAGGCGGTGGGCAGCATCAAAGCGGTTAATGGCATCGAGGTAGCCAATGAGGTTCCGGGGGTTATTGCGAGCATTAACTTTGAATCTGGAGACACGGTTAAAAAAGGCGATATTCTCATCCGTCTGAACACCGCAATTGATGAAGCGGCTGTGCGCACTCGCAAGGCAGAAGCTCACTTGGCGGAGCAGGAATTCAAACGCATTTCCGATCTGCTACCCAAGCGTGCTGTATCCCAGTCCCAGTACGACGAATCCAAGGCGAATTTCGACGCCGCCGAAGCCCGTGTAAATGAGGCAGATGCTCAATTGAGCAAAAAAGTGATCCGTGCGCCCTTTGACGGCACCTTGGGCATTCGCATGGTGGATCAGGGCGAGTACATCGCCACCGGCACGCCAATTGTTGAAGTGAATATGCTCGACCCGATTTATGTGGACTACACCCTGTCGGAAAAAAACCTGGCGAACGTTGTCCGAGATTATTCCGTTGTCGCCACCGTTGCCGCCGTTCCTAACCAGCAGTTTGAGGGTAAGGTTAGCGCTATTAACACCTCCATCAATCCGGAGACCCGCACCGTACGTGTTCGCGCCACCCTCGCCAACCCAGACAAACTGTTGCGGCCTGGCATGTTTGCAACCATCCGTACAAAGCAGCCCAAAGACGATGAGGTGGTTACCGTTCCACGCACCGCGATTTCCTACAACACTTACGGGGACTTCGTATTTATTGTGGAAGAAAACGACGAAGGTGATCTTATCGTCAGCCGCCAGTCTGTTAAAACCGGCGAAACCAGAGATACCCGGGTTGCGATCGTTTCCGGCCTTGAAGCAAACGATCAAGTCGTTTCCAAAGGATTGCTAAGACTCCGCGCTGGCCAGAAGGTTGTCATTCAGGATGACGTCAAGGCCGAAGAAAAGCAGCCGCAGGAGGCATCTGAGTAATGCGATTCACCGACATTTTCA
The DNA here is from genome assembly GCF_052094685.1 of Marinobacter sp. GTDB lineage: Bacteria > Pseudomonadota > Gammaproteobacteria > Pseudomonadales > Oleiphilaceae > Marinobacter. The sequence continues at coordinate 67,251 of NZ_JBQDKB010000002.1, read as the reverse complement.
TCCACCGTCCCGTACTGGCGACGGTGGTTAGCCTTCTTATTCTGTTGCTCGGTGTCCGGGCTGCCATGGAAATGGAAATCCGGCAGTATCCTGAGCTTGAGAGCACCACCGTTACAGTCACAACAGCTTATCCTGGCGCCAGTTCCGATCTGATAAAGGGCTTCATCACCACACCCTTGCAACAGGCGATTGCCGAGGCCAGTGGCATCGACTACCTGACGTCTACCAGTTCTCAGGGTGTGTCGACCATTGAAGCCAAGATGAACCTGAACTACGACGCCAACGCGGCACTGGCAGAAATCCAGGCAAAGGTGGCCAGCCAGCGCAACGTTCTGCCTGCAGAGTCCCAAGACCCTGTTATCACATCCACAACGGGTGACTCCACGGCACTGATGTACATTGCCTTCTACAGCGACGACCTCGAGGTCCCGCAGATTACCGATTATCTGACGCGGGTTGTGCAGCCTAGAATTCAGGCTTTGGCCGGTGTTGGTAAAGCAAACATATTGGGCAGCCCCTTTGCGCTGCGAATCTGGCTTGATCCAGAGCGCCTGGCCGCCGTCGATATGACGCCTCAGGAAGTGGTAGCAAAGCTACGCGCCAACAACTACCAAGCAGCTGTAGGCAACACCAAAGGCACCTATACCGAAGTCAGCATGACCAGCGACACAGACGTGTCTGACCCGGACGAGTTCCGGAATCTTGTTGTTAAGGAGAAAAACGGTACTCAGATTCGCCTTCAAGATATTGCACGCGTAGAACTGGGATCGCAAACCTACGACAAACTGGCACTGTATAAAGGCAAACAAGCCACATTTGTGGCGATCGACCTGGCCCCAGGTGCCAACCCACTAACAGTCGCGGGCTTGGTTAAAGACGACCTGCCAGATATAGAAAGCCAGCTGCCTGCGGGAATGAAGGTGCGGCTTGCGTACGACTCGTCTGACTTCATTGAAGACTCTATCAACGAGGTTATCCGCACCCTGCTGGAAGCCATGGGGATCGTACTCGTAGTGGTATTCCTGTGCTTGGGCTCAATCCGGGCATCCATCGTGCCTTCGGTTGCGGTTCCGCTGTCGCTGATTGGCGGTGCTTTTATCATGCTGCTTTTCGGGTTCTCTCTGAACCTGCTCACCCTTTTATCCATGGTGCTAGCCATCGGCCTGGTGGTAGACGATGCCATCATAATGGTGGAGAACATACACCGGCATATTGCGGAAGGCGAATCACGGCTTGATGCGGCGATACACGGTGCTCGGGAGATGGCTGTGCCGATTATCGCCATGACCACAACCTTGGTTGCCGTCTATGCACCCATCGGCTTTATGGGCGGCTTGGTGGGCTCGCTGTTTACCGAATTTGCCTTCACCCTGGCCGGCACAGTTGTCGTCTCGGGCATCATTGCCCTCACGCTTTCGCCGATGCTCTCCGGCATGGTACTCAAACCTCACGGTAACCCGGGCAAATTTGAAACCTTGGTTGAGAATGCCTTCGAACATATCTCTTCGGGCTACAAAGCGGTACTCGGCTCGCTGATGCAAACCAAATCCGTCGTCGTGTTCTTTGCACTGGTCATTTTGGGCTCAATTTACTTCATGGTGATGATGAGCCAGAACGAACTGGCCCCCACGGAAGATCAGGGCATTCTTTTCTATCAGGGGCTTGGGCCACAAACGGCAACTATGGACTACCTGACAGAACACGGTAGCGAAGTTCAAAATCGCATAGCAACGGTGCCAGGTTACCAAGAAGACTTCATGATTATCGGCATCACCGCGCCCAACGCGGTGTTTGGCGGTTTCAAAATGGAACCCTGGAGTAAGCGCGACATTTCTCAGTTTGAGGTTCAGCCTCAGCTGGACGCAGAGCTGAAACACGTGACCGGCCTGCAAACTGCAGCATTCGCGATGCCAGCCCTTCCTGGCTCCGGAGGCGGCTTACCGTTCCAGTTCGTTATCACCACTGGCAGCAGCTATGAGCAACTCGACGAAGTGGCCGATCAGTTGCTTGGCAAGGCCATGGGCAGTGGTAACTTCATGTTCCTGAAGAAGTCGATCAACTTTGATCGCCCGGTTACACGTGTGAAAGTTGATAGAGACCGGGTCGCCGACCTTGGGCTCTCTATGCAGGACGTGGGGCAATCACTTTCCAGCATGCTTGGCGGTGGCTACATTAACCGCTTCAGTATGGAAGGCCGGTCTTATCAGGTTATCCCCCAAGTAGATCAGAAGTTCCGGCTCGACGAGCAAGCGCTGAACGATTACTACATCCGCACAAGCAAAGGCACTTTGGTACCGCTTGGTAGCGTTGTTAGCTTTGAGCACGGTGTAGAACCATCAGATCGTACACAGTTCAACCAGCAGAACTCCCTCACATTGGAAGGTGTTGTTATGCCGGGTGTATCAGCCGGTGCAGCCATGGAATATATCGAAACAACCGCGGAGAAAATATTCCCACAAGGTTTCACCCACGACTACACTGGCCAGAGCAGGCAGCTGGCAAACCAGGGCAGTGCACTGATCGTCACCTTCTTCCTGTCGCTGTTGGTTATCTATCTGGTGCTTGCAGCGCAGTTCGAAAGCTGGAGGGATCCGATCATTATCCTAGTCTCGGTTCCCATGTCGGTGGCAGGTGCCATGGCGTTTATCGTGCTTGGCTTCGCCACTATGAACATCTACACGCAAGTAGGTCTGATTACACTGATTGGGGTTGTCTCTAAAAACGGCATACTGATTGTGGAATTTGCCAACCTACTGCAAAAAGACAAAGGGTTGAACAAAGTAGAGGCTGTTATTGAAGCTGCGGCTATTCGCTTGCGGCCGATCATCATGACATCGCTGGCGTTGATCTTCGCCATGGTGCCACTGCTGATAGCCGCCGGCCCAGGTGCCGAGAGCCGCTTTGCCATTGGCCTAACGATCACAGCCGGGCTTGGCATAGGCACTCTGTTCACGGTCTTCGTTCTGCCAGCGTTCTACATTTTGTTGGCTCGCGATCACCACGAACACAAAGAGAAGCAGATCGAAGCTCAAACACCGGCGCCAACGAACTCTTAACGGCCAACCGGTAAACTAAAAACCCGGTTCACCTTATGGTGAACCGGGTTTTTTTGGCATTCAGGCAGGCATCCGGGTAATCTGACACCCTGACCCGCTATTCATATTGGAAGATTGCCGCCATCGTAGCTTTATCATGACTCTGGGAACCTTGTTCTGGCTGTTTGTTGCAGGCTTTACCATTTGGTACTGGTGGCGCGCCAAGGCCATAAAGGATTCCGTGCTCCAAGCCGCACACCGCTACTGCAAAACCATGGACGTGATGCTGCTTGATGATGCCATCTACCTAAGGGGCATCTGGTTCAAGCGGGACGACCAAGGCCAAATACGCGTATGGCGTCGCTTCATGTTTGATTTCACCTCCACCGGCGAAGAGCGCTACAGCGGCCGGGTTATCATGCTAGGCCCTCGAATACTGCATATGGATCTGGACCCTCACCGGTTCTCCTGACCTCTCGGGTGCTCGATCCCAGTTGTTATCACCACCAATGGCCACTGAAACATTCCTGTAATAATTCTGCCTCATTCTTCCCGCAACGTTAATTATTTGTTGCCATGAGGCTTTATGATGAAAAAATGCCCCTCACCCCGGGCTCGGCAGAGCACTTTAACGGGGATGCTCTGCCTGCTTTTGATTTTTAATACACCTGCTGGCTACGCCGAAGAAATGGAGATTCACGGCTCCAATACGATTGGGGCAAGGCTGGCCCCCATGCTTGTCGAGGGCTTTCTCAGAAGTCGAGGCAAGGATCCTGTCCAACACCTTAGCAATGACAAACCCAACGAAAAGCTCCTGATTGGAAGCCTGGGAAACACGCCCCTTCAAGTTCTGGTTGCGGCCCACGGCTCCAGTACAGGCTTCAAGGCGCTGGCGGCCAAAAATGCCGATATCTGGGCCTCCTCCCGCTCGGTCAAACCCGCAGAAGTGCAGCTAATGGCTGGGCGAGCCAATCTGAGAGATCCCGGAAGCGAACATGTGGTTGCCATTGACGGCCTCGCAGTACTGGTTCACCCGGCAAATCGGGTCAATCAACTGAGTATCGACTCGCTGGCCAGGATATTCTCGGGAGAGATCAAAAACTGGTCAGTGGTCGGCGGCGCCAATTTACCCATTAATCTGTACGCGCGAGATGATCGCTCTGGCACCTGGGACACGTTCAAGAGCCTGGTGCTGGGCAAACATTACCCCCTGCATGCTTCCTCCAGGCGCTACGAATCAAACGACCGGCTCTCTGACGATGTCAGCTCGGATCCCGGCGGCATTGGCTTCTCTGGCCTGGCTTCGGTACGCAAAAGCAAAGTGCTGGCGATTTCAGATGGTGACGCGCCGGCATTGAAACCATCACGGCTCACCGTGGCCAGTGAAGATTATCCGCTTTCCAGGCGCTTGTTCATGTATACGCCTGGCGATGCCACAACGGCTGTAGCGAAAGACTTTGTAGAATTCGTACTGAATGCGGAGGGCCAAACCATCGTTGCGGAATCGGGGTTTGTTTCCCAGAACCCCATGGCCGTCAAACCCGACTTGGCCGCTAACACACCACCCACCTTCAAACTACTGACACAAAACTATAAGCGACTAACGGTCAATTTCCGGTTCTCGGAAGGACGCACAAAACTGGACAACAAGGCACAAAGAGATTTGAGGCGGGTTGCCGGGTATCTCAACAGGGAAAAACGCAGTGCCGATGATCTGATGCTTATTGGCTTTGCCGATCAACAAACCAACGAGCTACGAGCCCAGATGATCTCGGAATTACGCGCGCTATCAGTACGCAAAGCGCTCTCGGATTTTAGTGTCCATGATGTCCGTTACACCGGATATGGTCAGTACATGCCCGTTGGCATGGCTGGGGGCACAAGCGGCCAAAGGCGCAACGGACGGGTAGAGGTCTGGGTTCGCGATCACTAGGGAAGATGCTGCTTCGGCAATCACCTATCCGCACAACGCCCACAAATATGTTTGGGTTTCCTATACTGTTCGGGCCACTCTCAACCAACAGACCGGGAAAATGGACATCCAAAACGACCAACGCTTTGCGATCAACCTGAACGTTCGGGGCATTCAGCCCTCCGCCACCCTGCGCATTAACGAGCTAAGTAACCAGCTCAAATCCGAAGGCAAAGACATTATCAAGCTCGGGCTTGGGCAGTCACCTTTCCCTGTGCCTGACCGTGTGGTGGATGCGCTCAAAGAGCACGCCCACGAAAAGGACTACCTTCCCGTTAAGGGCCTTAAAAGCCTGCGCGAATCCATTTCTGGCTACATCAACCGCAGTGAACGTATGCGGAGCTCTTGGGAAGACGTGCTGATTGGTCCTGGCTCCAAGGAACTGCTGTTCATCCTACAACTGGCCTACTACGGCGACCTGCTTATTCCGCGCCCAAGCTGGGTCTCCTACGCGCCCCAGGCCCGTATTATTGGCCGCTCGGTGCACTGGCTTCCCACACACGCCGATAACAACTGGCAGTTGACTGCTGAAGAACTGGACATCGTGTGTCGAGACGACGTTTCCCGCCCGCGCATTCTGATTCTTAACTACCCGTCCAACCCTACCGGTTGTACTTACACAGACGACCAGTTGCTCGCCATCGCCAACGTGGCCCGCAAGTACAAGCTGATCCTGCTTTCGGATGAGATCTACGGCGAAGTGCACTTCGAAGGAAAGCACAAATCCATCGCTCGCTACTATCCCGAAGGCACCATTGTCAGCACCGGTTTGAGCAAATGGGCAGGTGCCGGCGGCTGGCGGTTGGGCACCTTCATTTTCCCGAAAGAACTGCGCCCCTTGCAGGACGCCATGGCGATCATTGCCAGCGAAACCTATACGGCCACCAGCGCACCCATACAGCATGCTGGCATCACAGCCTTTAACGGTGGTGAGGACATAGACGAGTACCTCAAGCAATCACGCCGAGTGCTTAAAGTGATTGGCGAGTACATGCACCGCCGTCTGAACGACATGGGTGCGGTTGTACAAAAGCCCGAAGGCGCATTTTATCTGTTCCCGGATTTCTCAAGCTTCCGCGATCAACTCCTCAGAAAAGACATCAAAACCAGCCAAGCGTTTTGCCAGTCGCTGCTGGAGAACACGGGCGTTGCGATTCTGCCCGCCAGCGACTTCGGCTTTGTGCCGGATCACCTGGCCGCGCGCTTGGCATTCGTGGATTTCGACGGTGCTCGGGCCTTGCAACTGGCCGGCGGCGATTATGCCGACCAGGAACTGGCTGATGACTTTGTGGCGCAGGCAGGCCCGCGCCTTGTGAAAGCCATGGACAAGATGGAGGCTTGGCTGAACAGCCTCTAATCCAGCCCCATGGTAGACTAGCGCCCTCACTCTTTAGAGTCTTAACGGGGGCGCTATGTCTGATTCTGTTTCCTTGCAGGGTATTACCGATTTCGCTGAAGATCTGGCCTTGGAGGCCGGTGAACTGATTCGCAGGGAGCGTGACAATAACACCCTACGCACCGACTACAAACAGCAGACCGAGCTGGTCACCCATGCCGACATCATGGCTGATGAGTTCATCACCGATGCCATCCGCAAGCGCTTCCCCGACCACCGCATCTTGTCAGAAGAAACCATGCCTGACCTCAGCCAGGCTGAGAATTTGGACACACCTCTGTGGATCATCGACCCCATCGATGGCACGGTAAATTACGCCTATGGTCACCCGCAGGTTGCGGTATCCATTGCTTACGCTGAAAACGGCCGCGTACAAGCGGGCGTAGTACATGCGCCTTTCCCCGGTGAAACGTTTCGCGCCACCCGAGGCGAAGGCGCCACACTCAACGGCAGCGCCATTAGCCACAGCGGTGCAACGGTTCCACGGGATTCACTCTTTGCCACCGGCTTTCCCTACACCAAAGACAACCTGGCCCCGCTGATGAGCCGCCTGGATGCAATGATCCACCAGTGCCGCGACCTACGCCGCATAGGCTCTGCCGCGCTGGATATCTGCTGGGTAGCTTGCGGTCGATTGGACATCTACTACGAAAACGTCAGCCCTTGGGATTTCGCCGCCGCCCGCCTGATTGCCCTGGAAGCAGGTGCGACTGCTGGCCACTTCAGCGAAGTCCCTGATGGTTATCCCGCCGACCTTTGGGGCCGAGACATCCTGATTTCAGCGCCTGCTATTTGGGAGCCTATACGCCAAATTCTCCGCTCTGCTTCTGGGTATGAGTGAGAGCAAAACAGTCAGCTCCAAACAGCATCAGCAACTAACTCCCAACTTTCGTCAAAGTCTGTGGAGGGTAACCGCGAAAAGGAAGAGCGAATAAACCGCTGAATCCGGCCCTCCATGAACACCAGAACAAAATCGGCACCCCGAGTCGCACTGGTGCGTGGACGCAAGCCTTGGCGAATTTCGCCTTCTTTCAGGGTTTGCCGCACCTGGGTTTCCAGGCGCTCGAAGAACTGAGACGCGCGTTTTCGCAATGCCTCGTTTTCACCGACCAAGGCATCACCGGTAAGCACACAACACAACCCTGGGTTGCGCTCGGCGAATACCAAAACCAAGTGCATCAACTGTTGCAACCGCATTCGCACATCTTCGCGCTCCTGCAGGATCACCTGGCAGCGGGAAAACACAGCCTCCTCAGCAAACTCCAGAAGCGCTTCAAACATCTTCCGTTTGCTGGGGAAATGACGATACAACGCAGCCTCTGTTACGCCAACGGATTTAGCCAGAACAGCGGTAGTGATTCGAGCTCCTGGATCGTTTTCCAGGAGCTGCACAAGAGCATGGAGAATGGTTTCTCTGCGACTGGGTTTCTGGTCCGTCATAGCAAGACTGCAACGCTCTTTATCAGAATCGGAATCAGAAGAAGGTGCCATCTAGGGGCGATGATGCACTACCGTAGAGCTTTTTGGGCATCCGGCCTGCGAGATACGATTCACGCCCTGCTTCAATGGCCAAGCGCATAGCGTTGGCCATTCTGATCGGTTCTTTGGCGTGGGCGATGGCACTGTTCATCAGCACACCATCACAACCCAATTCCATGGCGATGGTGGCATCGGATGCGGTGCCAACACCGGCATCCACTAACACGGGCACCTTGGCGTTTTCGATAATCTGCCGGATGTTGTAGCGGTTTTGGATACCCAGGCCGGAGCCAATAGGCGCGCCCAACGGCATGATCGCAATGCAGCCCATTTCCTCAAGACGCATGGCCAACAAGGGATCATCAGAGCAATAAACCATTACCTTGAAGCCGTCTTTGATCAGCTCTTCGGCGGCGGCCAAGGTCTCAAGCATGTTTGGGTAAAGGGTTCTGTCTTCGCCCAACACTTCCAGTTTAACCAGATCGCGGCCGTCGAGCAGTTCACGCGCCAGTTTGCAGGTGCGCACGGCGTCTTTGGCCGTAAAACAGCCAGCCGTGTTGGGCAAAATGGTGTAGCTATCCGGTGAGATCACATCCAGCAGGTTGGGTTCGTCGGGATTCTGCCCCAGATTGGTACGACGAACGGCGACAGTCACAATTTCGGCACCACTCATTTCGACAGCGTGGCCGGTTTCCATCAGATCGCGGTACTTACCCGTGCCCACGAGCAGCCGCGACTGGTAAATGCGGCCCGCAATTTCAAGGGGTTTGTCTTCGGGTAACTGGATCGCTGATTTCTCGGTCATGGTGTTTCCGGTTGGTAGAACGTGATAATGAAAGTGCTTCAAAACGGGTGCATCTCGGCCAACTTTCTGTCTGGCCGAACGGCATTAGCCGCCGCCGATGGCGTGCACAACTTCAATTCGATCGCCGTCATTTAGGGCAAATGTTGGGTGCTGGCTTCGGGGCACTATGTCTTCGTTAACCTCCACCGCCAACCGCTTACCCGTTAGGGCCATTTTTTCCACCAAGGCGGCAACCGTGGCCCCGGCAGGAAGCGCAAGAGCTTCACCATTTACCTGAACCTGCATAGCATTTTATCCTCTGTTTCTATTCACTGACAGGCATGCGCCCGCCACCAGCAATAATGCCCAGCCAATCATAAAGCATAGGCCGCCCAAGGGCGTAATCGGGCCAACCCAGTGTATATCTGTCAGTACCAGTGTATATAAACTGCCACTGAACAGCAGAATGCCCACTAGAAAGAATCCGGCGGAAAATCCCAGCAAACGCCTTGAAAGGCCAAGGCCAGACAACAGCGTAACAAGCACCAGCGCAATCCCGTGGTACATCTGATAGGTAACCGCTGTCTGAAAAACCTCCAAACTACGCTCGCTCACCAGATTACGCAGTCCGTGGGCACCAAACGCCCCCGCCATCACAGCCGTAAGAGCAAAAAAAGCGCCGACAATGATAGGGAAGCGTATCAGGCCGGGTGCCTGCATATTTTCGGATTCAGCAGTCACAGTGGATTTTTTCTCCGGTATCCAGGTTCATCATGGTGAGCGTACCACCCCATACGCAGCCGGTGTCCAGGCCGATAAATCGCTCAATACCAGTCTGGCCCTCAAGAGCCGCCCAGTGCCCGAAGATCACTCGCAGGTCATCCCTGCGGGGAAACTCAAACCAAGGGGCGAAGCCTTTGGGTGCGGTCCCAACAGATTCTTTAGCGGTGAGCTCAAGCCTGCCATCGCTGGCAATAAAACGCATACGGGTGAAATAGTTGGTGATGACCCGCCAACGATCCATACCGGTGAGATTTCCATTCCACCCTTCAGGCTTGTTGCCGTACATCAGGGAAAAGTATTCCGAAGCCTGGTCGCCACGAATCACCTCTTCCACTTCCCGGGCATAAGCCAGGGCCTGCTCAAGACTCCAGATATGCGGCAGCCCCGCGTGGGCCATGACCAGGTTGCGCTCGGAGTCATGCACACACAGGTGCTGTTGGCGCAGCCAATGCACCAGCGTGTCACAATCCGGGGCATTCAGTATTTCGGTGAGGGTATCTTTACGCTTTGGTGCGTGACCACCAAGAACCACAGCCAAGAGATGCAGATCGTGATTGCCTAAAACTACCACGGCGGCATCGCTTAGACTTTTAATGTAGCGCAATGTTTTCAGGGACGACGGTCCCCGATTAATCAAATCACCGGCCACCCACAGCCGATCCCGGGAAGGCGAAAAATCCACTTTAGCCAGAACAGACTTTAAAGGGTCATAACATCCCTGAATATCGCCGATGGCGTAATCAGTCATGGCTGTCCTCGCTACTGCCTTCAGTGCCTTGCACATGGCCGCTTTCAGCGACGAGCATATCTGCGATGCTCACATAGTCTGCCAAACTGAGGTTTTCTGGTCGCAGGCCATCGTTGATGCCCAACGCCTGAAGCTGCTCAACCGTCACCAAACTGCCCAGTGCTTTGCGCAGAGTTTTTCGACGAGCGTTAAACGCGGTTCTTACCACCGCTTGCAGCGTGCCGAGATCCTTCGCCGGGTGCGGAAGTTCCGTATAGGGAACCAAGCGCACGATGGCAGAATCAACTTTCGGCGCGGGCCGGAAAGCGCCCGGACCCACTTCAAACAATGGCTGAACCTTGCAAAAATACTGGGTCATAATCCCCAGCCGGCCATAGTTGTTGTCGCCAGATACCGCGGCCATCCGCTGCACCACTTCTTTCTGCAGCATAAAGTGCATATCTTGCACGACACCGGCCTGAGCTAGCAGGTGAAAGATCAGTGGCGTGGAAATGTTGTACGGCAAATTGCCAATAATGCGCAGTGGCTTTTCGTCTGAAAGCTGGCTGAAATCAAACTTCAGCGCGTCGGCTTCATGAATACGGAAATCCGGGTAATTGAAAAACTTGGTGCGCAACACGGGGATCAGATCGCGATCCAGCTCCACCACCTGAAGCTTGGGGTTAACGGCCAGAATTTCCTCCGTAATGGCACCAAGGCCGGGGCCAATTTCTACAATGGCATCATCCGGCTTCGGGTGAATGGCGCGAATAATACGTTCAATCACACCCGGATCGTGAAGGAAGTTCTGTCCAAACCGCTTCCTGGCCTGATGGCCGGCTTTTTTACTCACTCAAGGTTCTCTCAATTAGGGGCTTTGCGATTAACAGATTTGAGGGAGCGTGCCATTTGCTCGCCCACTCGAATAGCAGTGTGCAGGCTACCCGCATCGGCCTTGCCGGTACCGGCGAGATCCAGAGCGGTGCCGTGATCCACTGAAGTGCGCACAATGGGCAAGCCCAGGGTGATATTTACCGCACGGCCAAAGCCCTGAAACTTGAGAACGGGCAACCCTTGGTCATGGTACATAGCCAGTGCGGCATCGGCATCGTCAAGCCAATGGGGCGTGAACAGAGTATCAGCCGGTAGTGGGCCAGTTAGCTGCAGGCCATCGGCACGAAGCTTCTCAAGAGTCGGTTCAATCACTTCAATTTCTTCCCGACCCAGATGGCCGCCCTCACCGGCGTGGGGGTTCAAGCCAGCCACAAGAATCCTTGGCTGCTCAATGCCGAAAAACTTTTTCAGGTCAGCATTGAGAATAGTGGCGACTTGGGTCAATCGTTCCGGCGTAACCGCTGCGGCCACATCTTTAAGAGGCAAGTGAGTCGTTACCAACGCTACACGTAACTCTTCTGTGGCCAGCATCATGACCACTCGTTCCACACCGCAGAGCTCCTGCAGGAACTCGGTGTGGCCACTGAACTCAATACCTGCTTCGTTGATAACACCCTTGTGAACCGGTGCTGTAACCATGCCGTCAAAGTCACGCCCCAAACAGCCTTTGGCAGCAGTAGTCAGAGTGTCCAGAACATAGCGACTGTTAGCCGTATCCAGCTTGCCAGCTTGGAAGGATGCACAGCCTTCAACGTGCAGCACCGACAGCTCGCCGGCAGCCGTTTTTGGTGTGCTACCTGGCTGCCAGGGATGCAACGTAATGTCGAGACCCAGCACCCTGGCTCTTTCGCTCAGCAGTTGCTGGCTGGCGACAACGACAACACAGGCATCACGCTGTTCCGTGGCCAACTGCAGGCAAAGCTCAGGGCCTATGCCTGCTGGCTCCCCGGCAGTCAGAGCCAGAACCGTTCCATCACGCATTATTCTGCGGCGTCCTGCTCGTTACTGGATTCGTCCTCTGCGTCTTCTTCTGCATAGTCACCTTTAAACTCAACAAAGGCTTCATCGCGAATTTCCCGGAGCCAGTTCTGCAGTTCGGCCTCAAATTTGCGCTGATAAATCGCTTGGCGAGCTTCCGATTCCATTACCTCACCGCTGACGTCCTTCTGACGGCGCTCTTCAACCTGAAGTATGTGCCAGCCAAACTGGGAACGGAACGGCCCTTTGAGCTCGCCTACATCCGATTCTTTCATGGCCTGCTCAAACCCGGGCACCATCTGGCCAGGGCTCACCCAACCAAGATTGCCACCGTCGGAGCCGGATACCGGGTCGTCGGAGAACTCGCGTGCCACCACGGCAAAATCAGCGCCGTCCTGAATCTGCTGATAAAGGTCGCGAATGGTGGTTTCGGCCTCGACATCTGTCATAGCTTCAGAGGGTCGTATCAAAATATGACGTACCCGGTTCTGCTGGATGACCTGCTTCTGCGAACCACCGCGCTTGTCCATCACCATCACTAGGTGGAAGCCACTGTTGTTCTCCAGAACATCCGAAGGCTTTCCAACCTCCAGTGCTGGCACAACCGGCGCAACCAGTGACGGCAGCTGACGCTCGCTACGCCATCCCATATCGCCGCCCTCAAGCGCATTGCTAGCGTCGGATTCGGCAACTGCCACTTCGCGGAAATCGCGGCCATCCAAAATAGCCGTGCGGAGCTCTTCTGCCTTTTCACGGGTTGCATCTACCTCGGCACCATCGGCTGGGTTATCCAGTTCGATAAAAATATAGGCAAGGCGGTATTCCGCATCGTTACCGCCGCTGCTCTCAAGTGCCTGCAGGTAGTTTTCAACCTCCCGATCCGTCACACGTACGCGATTGCCCACTTGGCGCTGCTGCACTCGCCCGGTAATCATTTCCTGGCGTATTTGCTCCCTAGCCTGGCGGTAACTTACGCCCTCAGTGGCTAGCTGATTCTCAAACTCAGACAGGCTCATACCGTTACGATCGGCGATGTTAGCCAGAGTTTCGTTCAGCTCGTTATCGCTGATGCGCATACCCATTTTGTCTGCCATCTGTATCTGGACAGATTCGGTGATCAACTGCTCCAGAACCCGCTCTTCAAGAAGACGACGTGGCGGCAAACCAGTGCCCTGAGTACTAAGGCGACCAGTGATGGTGTTAATTCTTGCTTCCAGCTCGGTCTGGAGGATTACATCGTCATCAACAATGGCAACCACCTGGTCGAGCAGTTTGCGCTCTGCCTGGGCCGAAAAAGAAAGCGCCACTACCAACAACATCAGCAGTGTCTGTAAACCTTGGCGAATCGTCGCCTTCATAATCACCTCTATAATGAAGATATGAGCCTGCGGCTAGAGTACCGGAATGGCACGGTTGTCGTCAGGGGGTACCAGTTGTGAGACTCCAATTAGGGAGTTCCAAAGCGGCGCCGTTCGCGCTCATCAAAACCGTAAATGGCCTCGGAGATCGATGTTGAAGAACCTCCGCTACCGCCCAGGCCTTTGAGCTGAATCTGGAATAGCACACGGCTGTCTAGCTCTTGATCGTCGGTCAGATAATTCTGGTGAACCACCTGAACGCTCCAGCAGCAATTGTTGTATTCAATCCCGGCAAGGGACCCTACAGTACGATCCAGGTCCGAATCGTACACCCAGCGGCCGATCAGACTAACACGGTCTGTTGCGGGGATAACCGCCGCAATATCCGACTGTTCTAACTCACCCTTGCTGTAAGTATGACCAATACTGGCAAGATACCGGTAATCTTCAGTGTGGAAAACCAGCTGACTTCGACCCTCTTCGGTATCACCGGTATCCGGATCCCACAGCCCAGAAGAGCGGACTTGCAGATTCTTTAACGGGTTAAGTACCACCTCTCCGGCCAACGGTGAGCGGCTGCGATTACCGCCGCCTTCACCGAACAACGTAACGTTTCGATCGTCAAAATACTGAACCTGACCAATACTGAAACGGGCTCGCTCTGCGCCAGTCACCAGATCATTGAATCGACTGGTCAGGGCTACGGTCAATTGATTCGCATCGCCTACCCGGTCGCCACCAACAAAACGATCTGGCCGGAATAGCTGTTCAAAACGAAAGGTTTGTAGGGCTGTATCAAACGCCGGAATATAGTTCTGATCAGCCTCCGCATCAGCCCAAGCATAATAAAGTCGGGGTTCGAGGGTCTGATTGTAAGGCACATCAAACAGGCTCGACTGGCGATCAAAATACAAACCGTTGTCCCACTCCACGACAGGAACCGTGCGATCAAATTGGCCATCCCCGGCGCTATAATCGTCCAGTTCATACCGGGTGTAATCGAGACTGACCGACGGACGGCTGAAGCCCCAGAGCGCTCGCATCGGCAAAGCCAGCTCAGGACGCGCTCGCAAGCGCTGGCCGTTGGCTTTGTCGAGCCCGGTTAACGAGTTATTGTCCCGGTAAAACCAGGTGTACTGGCTTTCTAAACCTGCCTCAAGCCAGCCGGCTTCGGCGGTTCCGGCATAAATGGCATCTGGCAGTTGGGCGTAGGGCTTGTTCACGTCTGCGATCCGCTCACTGACTGTTTGGTAGTCATTCAGATACAGATCAAAATACTGATTCGTATCCTGATAGCGCACGCCCCCCCTCCGTTGCAGGTGGGTGGCCTGGTTAATCTCCAGGCTACGATTCAAATCACTAAGGTAATCCTCATCACTGACTACCGAAAAATCGCCATACCCACGCCAGCCAGCACCCAGGTTCGCTTGAGTAGAAGCATCTAAGGCCCAGCGCTGTCCGTCCTCACCGGGATTTTCGTCGATGTAAGTCGAATCGTTATCGATGTAACCCACTTGCAGGCTAGTCTCCCCCCAAGGACTGAGGTATCTGCCTTCCACCTCATTGAACAGGCCACGGCCGTGAATGTACTGAGGCGTAATCGTGGCATCGTAATGGGGTGCCAGGTTCAGGTAATAAGGTGCCGCAAAAAACGCACCACTGCCGGCGCTGGACGATCCAAACTGCGGGTAAAGGAAACCCGTTTTTCGGCGATCATCTATAGGGAAGCTGGCATAAGGCCAGTAAAAAACCGGAACATCTAAGACCTCGAGGCGAACGTGTTTTGCCGTGCCAACGCCCTCGGCCTGATCCAGCTTAATATCAGACGCAACAATCGCCCAGTCGTTTTGTTGAGGGCCGCAGGTAGTAAGCATGCCATCGCGTATATTTACAGTGTCCGCACCCACCCGTGAGAGGCTACCGGCACTGCCCCGCATTTCCGGACCATGTAAAAGAAAGGTGGCTGTGTTGATATCAAATCGCCCAGAATCAACACTGTATTCGGCCTGCTCCCCCGTCAGCAGAAATCCGTCACCACGGCTTACTAATGGCCCCTGAATGGAGACCTGGCCATTGCTCTGGCTATAGCGCGCCTCAGAACCCGTTACCTGAAAATTGCCCTGGCGGAGCCGAACGTCACCTTGCAGATAAAGTTCATTATCCATTTCGTAACGGGCATTCAGGCCGCTTGCCTGCAACGGCACATCGTCACCGTCAGCATTCTCGTCACCAAACACTCCGGTAGCGTTCTCTCCTGCACCGGAAGGCAGGTAGCCTCCCGAACAAAATGCCGGCAGCGAATTCCTTACAGTATCTGGAAGCTGACTTTTGGGGCGCCAGTCCAGCTCCGCAGCTGATGGCGCGCCCTCAGCTGCGGAAAACCCCGCCCCTGACATCAGAGAAAATCCTGTAAGCAGGCTCGCAAACCAGCGCTGTACTGTGCCTTTCTGCGCCTGCAGATAGCTGTCGGACGTTGGCACGGTAGCAAGGTTCCTGTTCCGGGTGCATAGAGGTTTGTGGATAGCGCGACGAAGCACAAATACACAAATGACAGCGGCCTAGTTTACACGTGCCCCTGAAGCTTGTTAACGGAAACGGAACCCGATAGACGAAACTCCGCTGCAAAACCATTTTACCCTCTTTATACTCCTCTATTAACTTTTGCTCTAAGCTCACTCATTACTTCAGGATACGCGCCCGAGCTATGGACCACCGCCTGCAAATGCTGACCACTTGGGTCAGACAGTTTCCCGGCTTTGAAAACGCCGACGCCCGCCCCGTTTCCGGCGATGCCAGCTTCCGACGCTATTTCCGTGTGTTAAAAGCCGTCAGCGATAACAGCGGCACTATGCCCTCTCAGCCCACCATACCGTTTATTGTTATGGATTCGCCTCCGGAGCAAGAGGACTGTGGGCCATTTGTAACAATTGGCAGGCACTGGCATCAGGCAGGCATTACGGTTCCGCAGATTTTTGAAGCCGACCCGATACGCGGTTTTTTATTACTGGAAGATTTTGGTGACCAGCTAATGTTGGGCCAGCTCAGCTCAAGCACCGCAAATGCGCTTTACCAAAACGCGCTAGATGAACTCGTACTTATCCAGCAGCTACCAGCACAGCCGGATCATCCACTGCCTGCCTACGACACCGCTCTGCTGAACCGCGAAATGGCGCTATTCCGTGACTGGCTACTGGAAGGTTACCTTGGGCTGGAGCTGGATAACATCGAAAAATCCATGCTAGACACCACGTTCGCGCTGCTTCGCGAAAGTGCACTGGCCCAGCCCAACGTGACGGTACACAGAGATTACCACTCCAGAAATCTGCTGGTACTGGAGCACGGTAGCCGACCGGGAGTTATCGATTTTCAAGACGCAGTATCCGGACCAGTGACCTACGACGCTGTGTCTCTGTTAAAAGACTGCTACATTCAATGGCCCGAAGAACAAATCTGCGAATGGCTAGAAACGTTCCGAGAACAAACTTTGGGAGCAGGTTTGCACCGTGCCGACCGCGACACGTTCCGTCAGTGGTTTGAACTCATGGGTATGCAGCGCCATCTTAAGGCCGCCGGAATTTTTGCCAGACTGGCCATGCGAGATAACAAGCCACGCTATCTGGAGGACATTCCGCGCACAGTGAGTTATTTGCTTGCCGCCAGCAAACGGCAGCCAGCCTTGAGGCACTTTCACGAGTGGCTAATAGCGGTTGCCGTACCTAGAATTGAAGAATTGATCGGCCCAGTTCCGGGCCAGGAGCTGTTAACACCGTGAAAGCGATGATTCTTGCCGCAGGAAGGGGTGAGCGTATGCGGCCACTGACTCTTACTACCCCAAAGCCTCTGCTGAGTGTCGGCGGCAAGCCCCTAATTGAACACCATTTGGAGCGCCTCCACCGTGCCGGCTTTCGAGATGTGGTCATTAACCACGCATGGCTTGGCGAGCAGATTGAATACACTCTAGGTGATGGCGAGCGGTTTGGGCTTTCGCTAAATTACTCCCGTGAAGGTGAACCGCTGGAGACCGCCGGCGGCATTGTTCGCGCGCTGCCGCTGCTCTCGTGCCCTGACAGCGACTGGTTCATGGTGATCAACGGCGACATTTGGGCGGATTTTGACCTCGCCCGGCTTCAACCCCCCGAAACTGTCGAACAGCCTACCATCGATGCCGTCCTTGTGATGGCAGACAACCCGTCACACCACCGCCATGGTGATTTTTGCCTGAACCATAGCGGCATACTCTCTGAAGGCTGCACAATCAAAGAAGGCGAGAAGCTAACCTTTGCTGGCATCAGCCTTCTGCACCGCAGACTGTTCGAAGGACTAACGGACCAGACCGGCAAACTCGGGCCTGTGCTGAGAGAGGCAATGAACAAAGGCCGCGTGGCCGGGCTACACCATCGTGGTCTCTGGGTTGATGTAGGAACACCGGAGCGACTGCGGGCGCTGGATCAGCAATTGGCCTCTCAGGAGCCCTAGGGCTATGGCGACCCATTCTGCGCAACCAACACTGCCGCCGCGCATGGAGGCCGCATTCTCAAACCTTCTGCAGGAGCTTTCTGCGGCCGATCACCGAGCACACACGCTGATTGGCCACACTCGACTACCCTGGTGGTGCCGGCGCCCACTGTTTTTCTTTCTGGGCTACATAGCCAAAGCCGAAGGACGGGTGTCTGAGCAGGACATCAGCTTTGCCGAAAGCCTAATCAAGGCCCTCAAACTGTCAAAACGACAGCGACGCAAATCCATACAAAGCTTCCAGCGGGGCAAAACATCAGACACGCTTCCGCCATTATGCGGGCTCACCTTACGACTAAGTCATGGCTCCAGACCCTCTCCTGCCCTAAAAGTCGCCATTTGCCTGTGCCACGCAGCGCAACTTAAAGGCCGTCCCGTCAAACCACGCCGCTACCGCTGCGAGGATGTGATTGACCAGATCGGACTTCCGGTGACCATCAGCGAAGACATTTTTGACAGCTACGCTGCCAGAGTATGGGGCGACACCAGCGAGCTACCGGCAAAACCTATAAACCTTGAGCAAGCCTGCGCTTTGTTTGGCGCAACCCGGCGGGACGCTCTTGCAGATATCAAACGCACATACCGGAAAAAAGTGTCTGAGTGCCATCCTGACAAACTGGCACAACAGCAACTCAGCCCCGCCGAAAGAGCCGTAGCCAAAGAACGCTTGCTGCGTTATCAGCAAGCCTGGGAACTCATCAGGCGGCACCATAAACCAGGCTAACGCTCGTTCAGCTAATAGCTCTCTTTCGGGCTAAGCCAAGCTGACAGTCTTCCCGCCAGCGACTTGCCGTGTCGTGCCGACAGCAAATCAGCCGAACCCATAAGTTGGAGGCTAAAGCCTTCCACTCTGGCCCGTTTCAGACCGGCCCTGCGCTGCTCGTACTCATCAGACGATGAAAGCTCCAGAATCCGCGGTACCGATGCTTTCTCCAGTGCCCCAGCCAGGTTTTCCGCATCTTGAGGGTAGAGCCTTGGGTTTACCCATATCATGGCTGGCGACCCGCCCAACTCCCTCGCGTTCAACACCACGTGGTTACTGCCACGACCAAGTCCCACCAAGGCAACGAGCTCTTCATCGCGCGCTTCAAGCTCGGCAACACCGGCCAATAGCTGGCTGCGAATGTGCGAGCGATAGGCGATTTCCGCGTCATCTGCGGTTTCTGTGGCCATCACATCAATGGTGGCTGGACTGTTAATATCTAGGCTCGGGCCGCCCAACTCACTGTCTGACACTGGTTCCGCGGCAGGGCGCTCCAGAATCCGCTCAACAGCCAACGACGGCGATTCAAGCCCCAGGGTGAGCACGGCAAAGTTACGGCGCGCCAACTCCCGTGCCAACGTCCCAGTCAGCCCAGACTCCGCATTTCCACCCTCATCTGCCAGAATGATCAGCCCACCCCGAGCTGGCGCTTCGCGCGCGGGCCAAAACATGGCAAGTGCGCGAGCGCCATCCTCAAGATCCAGCCACCGAGCCGCATCTGGAAACCTCTGGCTAAGCTTCTGTTCGCCCAAACCAGACATAACAGCGCCCCGCGCTTCGGTGGCCGGCGCCTGAGTGAGCTCTGGCGAGTCATCTTTGTTCTGCGCGTATGCGGGTAGCCAGCCACCGAACATTGCGGCAAACGCTAGCCATCCGCAAATCCTCCCGGTGTAGTCGCTTCGGCTTCCTGTTCTAAATCGGTGCACAGTTCCTGCTCCTTTGGCTACGAAAACACACTCTTGTACTGTTAGACTGTCATCAATTTCAATTACTGCCAATTGTTTGCGAGAGCCGTCATGAACCCTTATCTGATTGCCCCATCTATTCTGTCTGCTGATTTTGCCCGCTTGGGCGAAGAAGTGGATAACGTTCTGAGCGCCGGCGCAGACGTGGTGCATTTTGACGTTATGGATAACCATTATGTGCCCAACCTGACCATCGGCCCGATGGTGTGTGAAGCGCTGCGCAAGCACGGTGTTACTGCACCCATCGACGTACACTTGATGGTATCGCCAGTTGATGACCTGATTCGCATGTTTATTGACGCTGGCGCCAGCTATATCACCTTCCACCCGGAGGCGTCCCAACATATTGACCGCTCCTTGCAGCTGATTCGCGAGGGCGGCTGCAAAGCCGGCCTGGTGTTCAATCCGGCCACACCGTTGCACTACATGGATCATGTGATGGACAAGCTGGACATGGTGCTGATGATGTCAGTCAACCCTGGCTTCGGCGGCCAAAAATTCATTCCCGGCACTCTGGATAAACTGCGGGATGCCCGCAAACGCATCGATGCCAGTAACTACAATATTCGGCTGGAAATTGATGGCGGCGTAAAAGCTGACAACATCCGTGAAATTGCCGAAGCTGGTGCGGACACATTTGTTGCAGGCTCGGCTATTTTCAACACGGATGATTACAAAGCCACCATCGATATCATGCGCAAAGAGCTGGAACAGGCTCGCACAACACTAGGCCACAAGATGCCCGCCCAATGAGCCTGGCAGGACTATTTAATACCAGCTGGCCGGGCATTGCGTTATTTGATCTTGATGGCACCCTGGTAGACAGCGCGCCCGACTTGGCAGCGGCGGTTGACCGCACTCTTGAACAACTGGGGCGCAAGCCAGCCGGCATTGAGCAGGTGCGTAAGTGGGTGGGCCACGGCTCCCCCATACTGATGCGGCGCGCGCTGGCCGGCAAAGCCGACTGGGAACCAGCAAGTCCCAGCGATGACGCTCTGTTCGATGATGCTTTGACGTTATTATACCAAAATTACCAACAGCTCAACGGCCAGTATTCGACAGTCTACCCAGGTGTTGAAGCCTGCCTTGAAACATTGAGCGAACGTGGCTGCCCCATGGCCGTGGTGACCAACAAGCCTGAACAGTTTGTGGCGCCTCTGCTTGAACAAATGGGCATTGAGCATCACTTCCAGCTAATTGTGGGCGGCGACACCCTGAGCACAAAAAAACCAGATCCCGCGCCCTTGCTCCACGCCATGGAGGCTCTTCAGGGCAGCCGTGGAACCACGGTAATGGTGGGCGATTCCGCAGCAGACGCCAGTGCCGCCCAAGCCGCTGGCATTCCTTGCGTAGTCGTCACCTATGGTTATAACTTTGGCCGCTCAGTACAAACACTGGGGGCAGACGCTGTGGTTGATTCCCTGAGCGAGCTTTTGTAACCTCTAGGGTCTTGGTCTTTTAAATTATTCAATTCGGGAGATTCCTGCCGTGCAGGGACTGAATCTGACTGCAACGCGTGGCGTCCTCATAACCCGCGCAACACGATGGTGGCGATGGCGTACCGGCTGAAAAACTCAGCCCGGCGGATAACGAGCGCCTGCCCGTTTAATGCCACCACCCGACAGGCCCGGCAAGCACTGCCCAACAGGCCTGCTCGAACGCAGATCAGATTTCAGGAAACCCGACCATGACCTCCGAACAATTCCACAAGCTGGCACAGGCCGGCTTCAATCGTATTCCCGTGTACCGTGAAGTGCTTGCGGACATGGATACTCCTTTAAGTACCTATCTCAAGCTGGCAAGTGGGCCATACTCCTACCTGTTTGAATCGGTACAGGGCGGTGAGAAATGGGGCCGTTACTCCATCATCGGTCTACCCAGCCAAGAAGTGCTAAAGGTGTTCGACCATCGCATAGAGATTCGCCGGCACGGCGAATTAGTCGAGAGTGCTGAGGTAGACGACCCGCTGGCGTTCGTTGCCAGCTATCAGGAGCGTTTCAACGCCCCGGATCTGGAAGAGCTACCGCGCTTCAACGGCGGCTTGGTGGGCTACTTCGGCTACGACACCGTGCGCTACATCGAGAACCGCCTGGCAACCAGCTGCCCGCCGGATCGCATTGGCACACCCGACATACTTCTGATGGTCTCCAACGAGCTTGTGGTCTTCGATAACCTGCGCGGCAAGCTGCACCTGATTGTGCATGTAGACCCGGCCGATGAAGGCGGATACGATCAAGCCCAACTGAGACTGGACGAGCTTGAACAGCAGCTGCACCGACAAACGGCCAACACCCCCAAAACGCCAGAGCATCTGCGCGGCAAAACCGTGGATGAAAGCGAGTTTGTGTCTGGTTTTAACCAGGAAAAGTTCGAGGCTGCAGTAGGCAAAATCAAAGACTATGTGTTGGACGGCGACGTGATGCAAACTGTCATCTCCCAGCGCATGTCGATTCCGTTTGAAGCACCGCCCTTAAACCTGTATCGCTCGCTAAGGGTACTGAACCCTTCGCCTTACATGTACTTTTTGGATCTGGACGACTTTCACATTGTAGGCTCATCGCCAGAAATTCTGGCGCGCATGGAAGACCGGGAAGTGACCGTTCGCCCCATAGCTGGCACCCGCAAGCGCGGCGCCACCGAAGCGGAAGACCGGGCACTGGAAGCCGAACTGCTAGCCGACCCGAAAGAAATCGCCGAACACCTGATGCTGATCGACCTGGGCCGCAACGACGCCGGCCGCGTCTCAGAAACCGGCACCGTGCGGCTGACTGAGAAAATGGCCGTGGAACGATACTCTCACGTGATGCACATCGTCTCCAACGTGACCGGCCAGGTAAAAGACGGCACTAGCTGCCTGGACGTGCTCAAAGCCACCCTGCCCGCAGGTACCTTGAGCGGCGCGCCAAAAACCCGAGCCATGGAAATTATCGACGAACTGGAGCCGGTTAAACGCGGTGTATACGGCGGCGCGGTGGGCTACCTCTCGTTCAACGGCAATATGGACACGGCCATTGCCATCCGCACGGCAGTCATCAAAGACAATACCCTGCACATACAGGCCGGCGCCGGCATAGTTGCCGATTCAGTACCTCGCCTTGAGTGGAAAGAAACCATGAACAAAGGCCGCGCCATTTTTCGCGCGGTAGCCATGGCCTACAACGATTTTGACCACTGAGGCGAGGGAAACACCATGCTATTAATGATCGACAACTACGATTCCTTTACCTACAACGTGGTGCAGTATCTTGCGGAACTGGGTGCTGAGGTTCAGGTACACCGCAACGACGAAATCACCGTGGAGCAGATCGAGGCACTGAACCCAGAACGGCTGGTAATCTCACCCGGCCCCTGCACACCTAACGAAGCCGGGGTTTCCATGGATGTGATCCGTCATTTTGCCGGTAAGATTCCCATACTCGGTGTCTGCCTTGGCCACCAGGCAATTGGCCAAGCGTTCGGCGGCAACATCATTCGCGCCGGGCGCGTGATGCACGGCAAAGTATCCCCGGTTTACCACCAGAACACCGGCGTGTTTCGCGGCCTGAACAATCCACTGCAGGCCACCCGTTACCATAGCTTGGCCATCGAACAAGCCAGCCTACCGGACTGTTTAGAAATGACCGCCTGGACTCGCAATAGCGACGGCAGCGTGGAAGAAATCATGGGCGTGCGCCACAAAACCCTAGCCATTGAAGGGGTGCAGTTTCACCCCGAATCAATCATGAGCGAACAGGGCCACGAACTGCTGCGCAATTTCCTGCGAACCCAATAACAAGGCGAAACCAATGAACATGAAAGACGCACTGAACCGGGTAGCCGAAAACCTTGATATGTCCCGGGAAGAAATGAAAAGCGTAATGCGCACAGTCATGAACGGCGAGGCCACTGACGCCCAAATCGGCGCCCTGCTGATGGGCCTGCGCACCAAAAGCGAAACCGTTGACGAAATTACCGGCGCCGTAGAAGTGATGCGTGAACTGGTCTCCGGCGTAAGCATTAATGCAGAACCACTGGTAGACATAGTGGGCACAGGTGGCGATGGCGCCAACCTGTTCAACGTATCCTCCGCCTCCGCCTTTGTGGTCGCCGCCGCCGGTGGCTTTGTAGCCAAACACGGCAACCGCGCCGTTTCATCCAAAAGCGGCAGCGCCGACCTGATCGAACAAGCCGGCATCAACCTCAACCTGAGCCCGGAACAGGTTGCCCGCTGCGTAGAAGAAATTGGCGTAGGCTTCATGTTCGCCCCGGCTCATCACGGCGCCATGAAACACGCCGTTGGCCCACGCAAAGAAATGGGCTGCCGCACCCTGTTTAACATCCTGGGCCCCATGACCAACCCCGCCGGCGTAAAACGCCAGCTAGTGGGTGTATTCAGCAAAGCCCTGTGCCGCCCCATGGCAGAAGTGCTGCAAAAACTCGGCTCTGAACACATCATGGTGGTTGCCTCAAAAGACGGGCTAGACGAAATCAGCCTGGCCAGCGCCACCCACATTGCAGAGCTGAAAAACGGCGAAATCATCGAATACGACATCACCCCGGAAGACCTGGGCGTCAAAAGCCAAACCTTAGTTGGCCTGACGGTTGATACCGCTGAAGAATCCCTGAACTTAATCAAAGCCGCCTTCGGCCGTGGCCACGACGAAATGGCCGAAAAAGCCCGAGACTTGATCGCCCTCAACGCCGGCGCCGCCATCTACGTAGCCGGCCTGGCGCCAACCGCTAAAGCAGGCGTGGAAATGGCACTGGACGCCATGGGCTCGGGATTGGCCGCCGGCAAGCTTTCGGAACTGGCTGACTTCTCCCACTGTTTTTGAGCTGAGAAGGCTAGCACCCAAACATGAGAGCGTGGCGGTAGTCGCTTCTCAAAACTGTCTGCAGCCAAGGATGGCTGCAGCCAAGCCCTACATGGACGTATTCACGGGCGTGTTTTTGAGAAGCGACTACCGCCACGCTCAAACACGGAATCAAAAAATGGCTACACAAAACGACAAAACCCCCACCATCCTGCGCAAAATTATAGAAAGAAAGTGGGAAGAAATAGAAACCCGAAAACGCGCTAAAAGCCTGGAAGATCTCAAAGCCCAAGCCGGCGACCAACCCGGCACAAGAGGCTTCACCAACGCCCTGCGCCAGCGCATAGAAGCCGGCACACCCGCTGTTATCGCCGAAATCAAAAAAGCCTCACCCAGCAAAGGCATACTCCGCGACCCATTTAACCCAGCCGGGATCGCCGAAAGCTACGAAGCCGGCGGCGCAGCCTGCCTCTCCGTACTCACCGACCACGACTTCTTCCAAGGCCACGAAGACTACCTAATCGCCGCCCGCAACGCCTGCAGCTTGCCGGTTATTCGCAAAGACTTCATGGTCGCCCCCTACCAAGTCTACGAAGCCCGCACCATAGGTGCCGACTGCATACTCCTGATCGCCGCCTGCCTCAGCAAAGACCAGATGCAAGAACTGGAAGGCATAGCCCACGAAATTGGATTAGACGTACTGGTAGAAGTACACAACGGCGAGGAACTCGACGACGCCCTAACACTGAGCACACCGCTGGTCGGCATCAACAACCGCGACCTGCACAGCTTTGATGTATCACTGGAAACCACCTTCAACCTGCACCAGCGCATAGGTGCCGACCGCATGGCTATCACCGAAAGCGGCATCATGACCCGTACCGATGTGCAGGCCATGACAGATCGTGGCATTTACGGCTTCCTGATCGGTGAGTCGTTCATGCGTGCACCGGAACCCGGCGAGAAGCTGCGAGAGCTTTTCAGCTGATCCATTCAGCCACGGCAGCGCCATGACTCCTTCCAGCAGCGAAACCAACGACCCGATATTGGCCGGCCCTTATTGGCCGGCCTTTTTCCGCTACGCCCTGCCCTCAGTGGCCGGGCTTCTGGCACTAACCACCGCCAGCATCGTGGATGGCATTTTTATCGGCAACTTTGCCGGTGCTGACGCGCTCGCGGCGCTGAACCTACTGATTCCCTGGTTTACGTTAATGTTCGGGCTGGCGTTGGCGTTGGCCATTGGTGGCACTGTGCGGGCCGGTCGTTATTTGGGTGAAGGCAACCAGGCTGCCGCGTCTGCGGTCTTCAGCAAATGCATGACAGCAACGCTGGCGCTGGCTTTAACCGGCGCGCTGGTCGGTCTGCTGTTTCACGAATCCATTTATCGATTGCTCGGGGCTTCCCGCAACGTCTTCCCGCTGATGTCCGAATACTATCTGGTGATTATCTGGGTGATAGTGGTGCAGCTGCTGACCATGGTGCTGTATTACTTTGTTCGGGTAGACGGTTTTCCCGGGCTGGCCACCACGGCGCTGGTGTTAGGTGCGGTTGCCAACATCGCACTGGATGCGTTGCTGGTGGGGTATCTGGATTACGGCCTGCGCGGTGCAGCCATCGCCACCGGCATAGCCCAGCTGCTGCAATTTTCGGTGTTGGCCCGATACTTCGCCAAACCGGCGCGCAAGCTAATGTTCCGGTTGCGGCAACACAACTGGCGCGAAGTGCCCAAGGCCTTCGCCAATGGCGTGTCTGAGTGGATCAACGAGATGTCGGTGGGCTTGGTGATGCTGCTGATCAACTGGCTATTAATGACCTCTCAGGGGCTGGCCGGTGTGGCGGCATTCACCGTGGTGAATTACCTGATCTTCCTCAGCCTGATGGTGTTTTACGGCATTGCCGACGCCATGCATGTGTTGATCAGCCACAATCTGGGCGCAGGCAATGCCGAGCGCATTCGCCGGTTCATGGGCTGCGGGGCTACGGTGATTCTGGCCTTGGCGCTAACGCTGGTGGGCACTGTCTGGCTATTCGGCAACGATGTGGTTCGGCTGTTCCTCGATACCTCCGCAGACCCGGCCACGGCGCAGCTGGCCGATCAGTATCTCGCCATCCTCTGGCCGCTGTTTTTGGTCAACGGTATCAACGTGCTGCTGTCGGTGTACCTCACCGCCACCCACCAACCTCTGCCCTCGGCGATGGTGGCGTTCTCCCGCAGCTTGGTGCTACCGGCTCTGCTGCTGATGGGTCTTGACCGCTTTGCACCAGACTGGCCGCTGCTGCTGGCGTTGCCAATGGCCGAATGGCTGACCTTCGGGCTCGCGCTGGCGTTGTTTGTTCGTTTTCAACCCCAGCGTTTGCTTACGGCCCCTACGGCCTAGTGCCAAATGTAAAAGATGTAAATATATTTCAATTGAGGATAATTCTCATTTAGATTATCTCCAAATTCTGACTTTGGAGTGTCGACATGGGACCGTCCGCCCGCGCGATTGCCGAACAGGCAAGCTTTCAGGCTTTTCTTCATGGTTATCTGCAGGAAATAGATCCCGGTCAGTGGCGTGAAAACACTCGCTCTGCCCGCACGCCCAACCAATGGGCCTGCGAGCTGTCACTTGAAAGCCAGCGCTCCCGCCTCGCCATTGACATTGTGTACCGTTCTGATCTTGGTCGGCATCGCTACGGCAAAGTACAGCAGTGGCTGAACGGCCGTTATTGCTGGGCCGAGATTGAACCCTTTCAGGCCATGTGCCTGCTGGTGCGGGAACTCTATGCCCGCTCAGCGGGTATGGTGCCAGAGCTGCGCAAACTGCGGGAACTGGAGCTGCTGCACCGGCTGACCGACAGCTACGGCGTGATGACCCGCTACATTGCCAAACGCCGACACGACCCGCGCCTTCTCCAGAACGGGTTTCTTGAGGCTGAGCAATCCTTGCTGTTTGGCCACGCCAGCCACCCCACTCCGAAAAGCCGGCAAGGCATGCCGGAATGGCAGCAAGACGCTTACGCGCCGGAGCTGGCGAACCGGTTTCAGCTGCATTACTTCATGGTGCACCAATCCTGCGTGGAGGAGGATTCAGCAACCCCTTTGCCCGCCAGCACGATGGCGGAGTTTCTGATCAAAGGCGGCCACCCCACATTAAACCTGCCCGACGACCACGCTCTGATACCGGCCCACCCGCTGCAGGCCCAGTGGTTGCTGCTGCAACCGGCGGTGCAAAACGCCATTGAAGACGGAGTGATTCATCCCCTCGGGGCGCTGGGGCCGGAGTTCTCTGCTACGTCTTCGGTGCGCACGTTGTACAGCGAGCAAGCGGAGTGGATGCTGAAGTTCTCGATTCCGGTGAAGGTAACCAACTCTTTGCGGGTCAACAAAGTGCCGGAATTGCGGGCCGGCGTGGTGATGGCCCGGTTGATTCAACAAACCGGCTTTGCCGAGAGTGAGCCGGCGTTCCGTATCCTGCAAGACCCCGCCTACTTGACGGTGAATCTGCCCGGGCAGGCCGAAAGCGGGTTTGAGGTGATTTTTCGGGAAAACCCCTTCCCCAAAGGCCAGGATCACGGCGTGATCAGCCTTGCTGCGCTGACTCAAGACCCAATGCCCGGGCGCAATTCCCGGTTGCTGAGCCTGATCGAAGGCGTGGCGCTGAATGAAAACCGCAGCCTGGCCTCAGTCAGTCAGGACTGGTTCCAGCACTACCTTGCCTGCGCCATTGCGCCCGCGCTGCGGCTTTACGACGAACACGGCATTGCGCTGGAAGCCCATCAACAAAACAGCCTTCTGGACATCCGCGGCGGCTACCCGGACCGCTATTACTACCGGGACAACCAAGGCTACTACCTGTCGGAAAGCCGGCGCGAGTCGTTGACAGCGCTGTGCCCGGATGTGCGCGATACCCCGGAGCTGTTCTATCGGGATGCGATGATTCGCGACCGCTTCTGTTACTACCTGATTGTGAACCAGCTGTTTTCAGTAATTGCCCGCTTTGGCGTGGATGGGCTGGTTTCAGAGGCGGTTCTGCTGCGCCAGCTGCGCGGCTTTTTGCAGTCGGAGCTTGCGCGCCTTGATGGCCCGGCCCGGCCGTTGGTGGCCACGTTGCTGGAAGACAGCTGCCTGCCCTACAAAGGCAACCTGCTGACCCGTGTGCACGATGTCGATGAGCTGAACGCCGAGCTGGAAATGGCGGTGTATACCAGCATCCCCAACCCGTTGTGCCGCCGTGTGCAATCCGTACTACCCAGCCAGCTACGCAAACAAGCCGTTGAGGTGCACCATGGAGCTGCGTAACCCGGTGACCGAGCCCGCTTCGGTGGCGGCACTTGCGGAAACCCCGCAGCAACGGGTGCTTCGACAACTGTTGGAGGCCTTGCTGTTTGAAGGCCTGGTGCTCTGTTACAAAACCGACTCCCGCAGCGAAGGCTGGCAGTGGCTGAACTTTACGGTGGGCACGTTGCAGGCTCGCTGCCGGGGCCGGGTTCGGGGCTTCAGCCGCGTACGTTTGGACATCGAAACCCTGAGTTTTTACCGCAATCAACGCCCGGTGACGGTGAGCCTACCGGCGCTTATTCAGGAGTTACCCGGTTCCCGCTCACAGCACCAGGTATTGTTGAAAGAATTGGCCGCCACCATCGCTAACGAAGAACAACTTCGAAACAGCCATCAAACCCGCACGTTGCA
Source organism: Marinobacter sp. (assembly GCF_052094685.1). Classification (GTDB taxonomy): domain Bacteria; phylum Pseudomonadota; class Gammaproteobacteria; order Pseudomonadales; family Oleiphilaceae; genus Marinobacter. Next base: position 38,137 of record NZ_JBQDKB010000002.1, on the reverse strand, counting down.
CGATCGGCGCTCGCTGCACGGCGAAGCGCTGGACCGGGCCATTCATGAGGGGCACCCCTATCACCCATGTTTCAAAAGCCGGGTGGGATTTGGGGCCGACGATTTAATGCACTACAGCCCGGAAGCCAGCACCGGTTTCCGGCTGTACTGGGTGGCCATACCCCGCCGCTATCTGGACAGCCAGCTGCCCGCGTCAGACCTGGCGTTCTGGCAGGCAGAGCTGGGCGAGGAAACGGCGTTTCTGCTGCGCGCAGCGTTTCATCGAGTGGGCATTGATTGGCAAGACTACGGCGCAGTGCCTATGCACCCCTGGCAATGGCAACACCTCAGTACCGGGCCACTGGCCAAACAGCTTGAGGATTTCGACATTCGCGATCTCGGGCCATTAGGCGACCGCTACCAGCCCAGCCAGTCCTTGCGTTCGCTGTTCAATATGAATCGCCCCGACAAGGCCTGCATCAAACTGCCACTGGGCATTCACAACACCTCGTCCCGCCGGCATCTGGAGCCGCATTCCGTGCCATCGGCACCGGCCATCAGCCGCTGGCTGGAAGCGATTGTTGCATCAGACCCAAGGCTATCGCGGGACTACCCGCTGCGGCTGTTGCCGGAATACGCCAGCCTGAGCTTTACCGCGCAGCCCGGCACACTGCCCGGGCAACACCTGCTTGAAGGCGAGCTGGCCGCTATCTGGCGCACCAGCCTCAGTGCCCGGCTGAACGAGGGCGAACAGGCGATACCGCTGAATGCGCTGTTTCAATGGCAGCCCGACGGCCAGCCGTTCATCCAGCCGTGGGTACAGCGGTACGGCCTTGAACCTTGGCTGAACGCCACACTTTCGGCCCTGATTCTGCCAGTCTGGCACATGCTGGCCGCTCACGGCGTTGGCCTTGAAGCCCACGCTCAAAACAGTCTACTGGTTGTACGTGAGGGCTGGCCCAACGCGCTCTTATTGCGGGATTTTCACGACAGTGTGGAGTACGCCCGCAACTACCTGGCACTCACCACGCCAGAGCCGGATCTGGGCGAACGCCAAGCCGGTTACGACCAGGCACCGGATGATCTGTATTACCGGATGACCGGCCCCGAAGCCCTGCGAGAACTGGCTGTGGATACCCTGTTCATCTACAACCTCAGCGAATTGGCGCTGCTGCTCGAAGACGCCTACGGATTTTCAGAAACCCGGTTCTGGACGCAGGTGCGCAAGCTGCTGGACCAATACGCCCAGCAACACCCGGAGCTTCAACGCCGACTATCGCAGCTCGGGTGTGCCCAACCAAGACAAAAAACCGAATCACTACTGACCCGAAAACTGCAACCGGACACCGGGAATGTGAGCCATTGGGTTCCCAATCCTTTGGCCATCACCCCGACCGGTTTCACGACTTCTTTCACCGATCACCAGCAAACGAGGTTTTCGTGACCACCCCTCTGTTTTATGTTGATAACACCCCTTACAGCCAGAACGATTGCGACCGCATTGTGTCGCCACTGGTCGGCTCGGGGCCGTTTCAGAACCTGGCTAGCTGCCGCTTGGCGGTTTGCCTACAAGACACCGCCCACTGGCTGGCCCTGTGCCTTTGGCTGAAACCACTGGGCGCCAGCGTGCTGCCTATTCATCCCGGCACGCCCCGGCAAGCGGCACAAACGTTGGCAAAAGACACCGGCTGCAGCCATTTGCTGTTCGGGGACAACCTGCGCGATGCCGCTCCCGAAGCCTTCGAAGCACTCACAAATCCGGCCCAAAGCAACGGTGGCGAGCTGATTCAACTCAGCTCTGGCACCACCGGCAAGCCCAAGACCATTGCCCGCTCGTGGCGGGATATCGACCGTGAACTCACGGCCTACGTTGACCATTTCACCGAGGCGCAGCCACTCACCCCGGTGGTGGCCTGCCCGGTCACCCATTCTTACGGTTTGATCTGTGGCGTGTTGGCGGCATTGGAACGGGGCGCCACACCCCATGTGGTGACCAACCTGAACCCCCGGTTCATTTTGTCCCGGCTGCGCTCAGTGCCGGAACATCTGCTTTATGCCTCCCCCACACTGGTCAGCTTGTTGATCCGGATACTGCCGCCAAGCGAGACGCTGCATACCGTAATGCTGTCCGGCGCGCCTTTGCCCGCCCCGGTATTAAATCAGCTTCGGGACCGCTGCCAACGGCTGTGCCAGCAATACGGCTGCTCAGAGGCCGGCTGTGTTGCGCTCACGGCAAACGTGACCGTGCCCGGCTTGCTGGGCAAGCCCCTGCCCCATGTCTCACTGGATGCCGGCACCTCCGCAGAGCAGCCTGACGACGTACTGATTACCATCAAAGGCAGTGGCCAGCTGATTAATACCCGGGATTTGGGTTATTTCGACGCCCACGGCCAATTGCACTTTCTGGCTCGCACCGACGACACCATTAACGTGGCGGGGATCAACGTATACCCCTGCGCGGTGGAAGACGTGTACCTGAGCTACCCGGGCATTCGCGAAGCAGTGGCTTACAAGCAAGCCGACAGCTTTGCCGGCGAACGGGTGTGCCTGCGCTTCGTCGCCGATTCTGAGCTGGATATCGATCAGCTCAAACAGTGGAGCCGTGAACACTTGTCGCCTCATCAGGTGCCCGTCGTCATCGAGCAGGCGGAAACCATTCCGCGCCTGCCCAACGGCAAGGTCAGCCGACGGCTGCTGAGCGAAGCGCCCGCCAATACCCTTGCTGCGGAGGTGCCCGCATGAGCACCAACCGCCACGCTGCCATCAAGGCGGTGCTGCAACAGCATCTGCCCAACGCGCGACTGCCTGCCTTCGCGGGCAGTGCCCGGCTAAACGCCGACCTGGCCATTGATTCCATCATGCTGCTGCAGCTGATTGTGCATCTTGAGCTGGAACACGCCCTCAACCTGCCGGAGGAAACCTTGTTGACCCACCAACTGGAAACCGTCGACGATCTGGCCGGGCTGCTGGTTGCTAACGACCACAAGGAGCCGTCGCTGTGATCAAGGTGCACTGTTTTGTCAGTTGCGTGTGCGAAATCATCAAACGCACGCCCGGGGTAGACCACCGCCCGTTTTACTTCGGCGTTTGGGATGCCGATTTTTCGGTGAATGATGCAATGGAGCTGTCGTACCACTCGCCCCACACCCGCCATAACGAATTCCGCGATTGGTACAAGCTGTTGTACGGCATCAGCATTGAACCTTGGTACAACCATGAGGCGGACAAAGAAACCAACATTCAGATGCTGGTTTCACTGGTGGAAAACCGCCCCTCGGACCGGCAGGTCATGGTGATGCTCGATTTGTATCGGCTGCCCGAGCGGGAAAACAAGTTTCACCAGAATCCGTTTCCGCACTACGTGATGCTGGAAACCACCGACAACCCCGATGAATGGTTCATGTCTGACCCGGATTTCCGTTGGGAAGGGGTATTGCCGAAAGCCCGGATTCTGGAATCGGTGCGTTCTCCGGCCGCCACCGGTGGCTTCTATTTTGACGGTTTGAACATACGCCACACGCCGGCAGAAACGGTTGCCGCCTACTTCGCGCAATGCATGAAGGCCAATCAAAACCCGTTCACTGATGCCCTGACGCGCATCCTTCACGCCCACATCGGGCCAGACGCCAACCAGCCATTGGCGCACCTGCCCCATGCTTTCCGGGAAATTCCGGTGATGGCGATTCGCAAGTACGCCTATGAACACGCCTTCGCCTGGCTGCTCGAAGATCAGGGCAAACAAGCGGAAGGCGCGCCCTGGTTTGAAACGGTCTGTGAAGACATCGAACGTTTGGTGAAAACCTACACCCAGATCCAGTTCCGCGCCTTGAAGCTGGTGATGTCCGGCAATAACGACCTGCTGGCCAGCGTTGAGCAACTGTTGGATGAACAAGACGAGCGGGAACTCGCCATCAAAGCCAGCCTGCTGGGGTTGTTCGACGACTGGCAGCGTTACCGCAACATCGGTGTGCCACGAACCGATACCGAACATGCCCCCCTGGAGGTGCTGTGATGATCCGTTTTCACCTGTGTACCATTTCATTCCGGCACCATTTGGTGTCGTTACCGGAGCTGGCCGACTGGGCCAAACGCAACGACTTCGACGGTATTGAGCTCTGGGCCGTGCACGCGCGCCATCTGGACCGGCAACCCGCCTTGGATGGCCAGTGGATAGAACGCCAAGGGCTGTGCATTCCCATGGTTAGCGATTACCTGCCGCTGGATGGCAGTGAGGCGGAAGCGCTTCGCAAAACCCGCGAGGCCTGTCGGTTGGCAAAGCGTTGGCACGCAAACAAGGTGCGCACCTTTGCAGGGCCATTAGGCAGTGATGAGGTTTCGGCCAGCCAACGCCAGGCTATGACCCAACGGTTAAAAACACTGACCCAATGCGTGGCCGATGAAGGCTTGTCGCTGATGCTGGAAACTCACCCGGGCACATTGGCAGACACCGTGGGCTCCACCCTCGAACTGTTGAGCGACATTGACCACTCGGCCCTGGGCATCAACTTTGACGTGCTACACGTCTGGGAATCCGGTGCGAACCCTTTGGTTGCTCTGAAGCAGCTGGCACCCTGGGTACACCATTGTCACTTCAAGAACATTCAACAACACAGCCAGCTTGGTGTGTTTGCCCCCGCCAACGTGTATTCACCCGCGGGTACGCGTGAAGGCATGGTGCCGGTCTTGGAAGGCGCCTGTGATTACAGGCCGATACTGGCGGAGCTGGGGGCCTGGCAATCAGAAGGCATCGCCATGGACGTGTCTCTGGAATGGTTCGGTTCAGACAGCTACCGGGTACTGAACAGCGATCTCCGCCAGCTACGCAAGGTGCTGGCAGAGCACGGCACTCAGCCTCAAGCGGTCGCGGGGTTCCACTGAACCTCGGCCACCTCATCGGCAGAAAAGCGGATGAGGTGGGAAGCCACCACCTGCCCCAGTTCTTCCAATTCTTCTGCCGTAGGAGCCTGGCACTCAAGTGCCAACACCCCGTTTAAACTACTCAACCGGCACTCTCCGATGGAGAAGGTGAGCAACCCGTTGGTTTCACTCCACTCGGCTTCGATCTTGTGGCTGAAATGTTTGCACAAGCGGTTAATCAAACGGCTGGGGTTAGTCGTGGCTACATGAGCGTTCATAGAATGCATAACAGTCTCCTTGGAGTCAGCGAACTCGGGTGTGTAACATCAGTTGGCTCAGAAACGCATGGCCAATCCAAGGCGGACATCCCGGCCCGGTGCGGGCAGACCAACCACCCCTTCATACCCTGCGATGTGCTCGTAATCGGCATTACTGGCATGGTCGAGGTACTGCTTGTCACCCACATTCTTGACCGTCAACGTCAGGCGCAGATCTTCGTTGCCGGTGGGCAGCCAGTTCACGAACAGGTCGTGCACGCCGTAGCCAGGTTTGTCGATCGTGCCCACTGAGGTTTCCAGATTGTCGATGCCCTGAACAAACTGGCCCTGCCAGCCAAACTCCAGATTGCGGTTCCAGCGGTAAGCAAGATCGGCCACCCAGGTGTCGCCGATGGTGTTGCCCAGCAGATTATGTTCGTACACGGTCAATGGCTGGCCATCCACTTCGGCATCGTTGCTGTGGAAGCTCAAACCTGCGCTCAGAGCGTTCCATTGGTAACCGGTTGCAATGCGGTAGCCATCAGATTTTAGATCACCAACATTCTCATAGACGGCAGCACGCGGAACCATCGGATCAGAAATAGCATCCTTGATTTCAGAACGATACACCTCGGCCGACAGGGTGACGTTCTGGTACGCATAGTCGAAGCCGATTTCAGTGTTCTTAGCCCTTTCGCTTTCCAAATCCGGATCATTTTGTGCACCCTCGAACTTGAACGCATCGTGGGGCATGGGCCCACGGAAGGCTTCGGCGTAGCCGGCTTTCAGGGTCAGGCCATCCAACACGTGCCAGGCCAAGCTGGCGTTCGGGCTAACCGCGTCTTCACTGAACGTCTGTTCGTTATTGTCGCGCAGACTGTAGTCGTCGTAGCGGGCGCCGGTACTGAGCAATAATTGCTGGGTGAGCCATAGGTCTGCCTGCAGATAAACACCGAGAACATCGCCACTTTCTTCTTCCGCTCGCTTATCAGCGGCATAACCGGCATTCACCTTGTCTTCGCGGTAATCGACCCCGTAGGTCAGGCTGTGCTCACCCAGTTGACTGGTGTTGCGCAAATCACCACCGATGCTGCGGCTGAAGCCGTAATAACGTCCCCAGCGGTCTTCCACATTCTGCTCTACTTCTGATTCGGCCTGGTACAAGGTGAACTCGGTATTCACCCACGGATTCCCTTCCGGCGCGACAGCGTAGTTCAATGTGGTGGTGTCCCGGCGACCGTCCAGATCGTAGAGTTTGTTGAAGCCACTCACTACCCACTGTGGGCGCTGCGGCCGCTCGCCTTCATCGGTGCGAACTTCGCGGCTAAGGCGAAGGGTTTGGCCGTTGCCAAAATGCCCCACTAGTTTGGCCATACCCATTTGCTGGCGAGCATCCGTACCGGGCACTTCATCACCGTTGCCGTCTTCATAACGTTCGTGATCACTCTGGCTGACTGACACCAAAGTACTCCACCGGTCGTTCAGGCGACCAAAAATCGTGGAGTTCACACTGTAACCTTTGGTGTTCGAAAAGGAACCCAGCTTAACCAGCGCGCCCACGTCTTCACCGTCACGCAACAGATCTTCGGGATCTTTGGTCACAAAACGGATGGCACCGCCCAGTGCACCGGCCCCCGCCGTGGCTTTGCCTGCACCGGTTTCAACTTCAACCCGCTTCAGCAAATCCGGATCAACCGCGACTCGACCGGTGTGGTGGAACAAAACGCCGGCCTGAGTAGCACCATCCACACTGACATTCAGCAATGGATCTTCGAAGCCGCGAACGTACACCTTCTGGGCCACACCCACAGAACCACCCACACTCACTTCCGGCTCACCTGCAAACACGTCTTCAAGATCATCCGCCTGAAACCGCTCTAAAGCCTGGGCATCCACAACGGTGTCTGCATCTGCTGTGCGCTCGGCCGTCACTTGAATCGGATCCAGGCTGACAGGCTCAGCGTGAGCCAAGGGAGCGGCTAATAGAGCCAACCAGAAAGCACTGCGGCGAAACTGTGCTGGTTGTGCAACCGGGAAAAAAACTGCCATAACGACCATACTCCACCCTGATAACCATTCGTATTTGGTAAGCATTCTCGATAACTTGTGTCGCCAAGGGAATCAGTTTTACATTTGTTACATCTGTGCTGAGGATTGGAGCGCGCACGAGCCGGGATGCCATTTACAGGAAGCAGTACCCTTTACCGTGAATGGTTTGCAGCCGGTCGCTAGCCACGCCCGCCTTCACTAGCTTGCGGCGAATGCGGCTCAGGTGCATATCCAGACTGCGGTCGTATCGGCTAAATTCTTTTTCGAGCACCACTTGATAGAGGTAGGGTTTGCTCAGGGGTTCTCGTTGATGCAGTACCAGAATCCAGAGCAAACGAAACTGAATGGGGGTCAGACTCACTGAGCATGCCTGAAAGGATACTTCCATGATTTGGCGATCCAGCTGCAGCTCTCCCACTGAGAGTGGTTTGCGGTTCAGAGCGGTAATCAATATTGCCACGGGTGCGGCGCAGCAGGGCCTCGATCTTCAGGGACAACTCGATAACACTGTATGGTTTGGACAGACAGTCGTCGGCGCCCCGCAGATAACCCTGGATGCGCTCATCTTCGGCATCACAGGCGGTCAACATCATTACTGGGATTTGGCAGGTTTTGCGGAGCCTCTGCAACACGTCAAAACCATCCAATTCTGGCAACAGAGCACCCAGCAGAATAATGTCCACCCGCTGCTCCAGTGCGGCAACCAGAGCCTGGTCGCCTTGATAGCTTTGAACGACTCGGTACCCTCGAGCGGTTAGTTCACCGGCCAACTGTTCGTTCAGATGCGTGTTTTCTTCGGCGATTAGGATTTTAGACGTGTGTTTGGCGGAGCAAGCCATTTATTGAAACCGACTATCAAATGATAACAAGAATCATACGCAGCACTTGCACGCGCCTCAAGTGTCGTGATTATTCGCCGGTTTCAGAGAGAGCCCCCTGCAGTATAGCCAACAGATGCTGGGGTAGATTGTCTGCCAACCGCAACGCTGCCTTATGGCCCCGAGGGGTCATCTTGCCCCAGGTGCGGCGAATAATCCTCAGCCATTTCTCCCGGTCATATTCCGCATTATCAGCGTAAAACTGCGCAAAGTATTTCTCCAGAAACACCATGCAGGCAACATCTTCCAAAAGCTGCGTATCGGCATCTTTACGCAGCTCCCGCTTGGTTAAAATCACCTCAACCCGCTCACACTCACTCTCGGGATAACCGCACTCGGCCATGATTTCCGCAGCCCTTCGGCCATGCATGCGCCCGCAAGCCTGACGCCACTCATAATAAGATTTTCGGCCTTCAGGGTAGTCACTGCGAGGCATTTTCCAGCGCTCGATGTGCTGGGCCCGACAGGCAATCTGCAGCCGCTCTGAGGGGGCAGGCTCCAGTTCATACAACCACCGGGTCATGTGCAGGCTGTAAGCATACTCTCTGGGTAAAGACTTACCCCCGACCATTTCCTGATTGGCATCTACGCGATTTGCGCGGTCAATCGAACCCAGAACACACTCAAGCAGTGCGCATTCCATATGTTTTCCCTTGGTGTCATGCATATCAGTTGAGACAGGCTAACACAGCATCAAACCAGTGCAGACGGACGGGTGTTGATACGGTCATACCATGCCTGAAGGTGCGTCTGCTCCGGCAGAATGCGAATCTTCACCACCTTGGCGAACGCGACCGTTGTGAACGCGTTAATATCGGCTGCTGTAAGGCGATCGCAACAAATATATTCCCGATCAGCAAGATGGTCATTGAGGAATGCCATAAACTTGCTAACACCTTTACCGCAATCTTCACCCCACTCCTGGATGGGATTCATCCTGTCTTTGAAATAACCGCTGGTATGCTGAAAACACATACCCGTGGGCAAAAAGAAGTAAAACTCAAGCCACCTAACCCATTGCTCTATCGTCGCTTTCTCGATTGGCGTATTCCCTAGAAGGGTAGGCGTATCCGGATAGCTCTCTTCAAAGAAACGGCAAATGGCCATGGTCTCGGAGACGCAGGTTCCGTCATCCAGCTCCATAACCGGCACTTTCTTCATGGGGTTACGTGCGATGTATTCCGGTGTCAGGTTTTCACCTTTCTGCAGATCAATCTCGATAAACTCGGCTTTCTCAAGCAGCCCTTTCTCTGCCATAAACATGCGAACGCGGCGAGGGTTTGGTGCAGTCTTTGTTTCAAAAATTTTCATTATTTTCAGCTCCGTTCCAGACAAATCAGCGGTTACTCAGAGTAACGAACAACCGAGAGATTGGCCCGAAAAAAGGGTTGCGTCAAGCAACCGCCAAGAAGCCCCTGCAGCCGTCTTTATACGTCTTCAGAAATGACGCATTTTCGTTAAAACCTTGTAACTAGGCTCAAGACCTTTATTCTTGTAGCTACGTGGTAACCGAGATGAACCGCTTTGCCCTATTTCCCGAATTGCATAAAAACCGCAATCCGAAGAGCCTCTTTCGGTTACTTCCCCTCAGCAGTGAGAAAGTCAGCAAAACAACAAAAAAAAGTTCCACCAGAATTCACCAACCTAAAACGGAGAAGTGACTATGCGAAAGCTTACGTCTGCTGCGCTGCTATGCGCGCTATCAGCACCTGCCATGGCTCAAGCCAACTGTGGCGAAGTTTCCATCACCGAAATGAACTGGGCCTCTAACACGGTAGTCACCAGCGTTGCCAAATTCATCATGGAACAAGGCTATGGCTGTGATGTAACGGTTGTACCTTCAGACACTGTGCCTGCAGTGACATCTGTTGCCGAGAACGGCGAGCCCGACATTGTGACCGAATTGTGGCTCAACTCTGCAGGCGACGCTTACCTGCGCCTGGAAGAAGAAGGCAAGATTGAGCGGCTTGGCAAAGTGCTTGATCCCGGTGGTGTCGAAGGTTGGTGGATTCCCACTTACCTTGCAGAAGAGCACCCGGAATTGAAAACGATCGAAGGCATCATGGCCAACCCTGAACTGGTCGGCTCACGCTTTAACAACTGTACTGACGGTTGGGGCTGCAGGATTGTCAACGACAACCTGATTCGTGCTTTGGATCTTGAAGAGTCTGGCATTGAGGTCTTCAACCACGGGTCCGGCGAAACTCTGGCCTCTTCAATGGCGTCTGCGGTTCAAGACGGAGAGCCTTGGTTTGGCTACTACTGGGGCCCAACGGTTCCCCTCGGCAAACTCGACATGACGCGAGTAAAGCTCGGCGAATACAAGAAAGACGTCCACCAGAAGAACCAAACCGCAGATGCTGACAACCCCGGCGTTTCCGAGTTTCCTGCGGCGCCTATCCTCACGTCGGTTACCACCGACTTCAAGGATCGTGAGCCCGAAGTGGCTGAGATGCTGAGCAAAATGACGTTCAAAACAGACACCATGAGCGCACTGCTTGCATGGATGGACTCCAATAACGCCTCTGCAGAAGAAGCTGCGGTTTATTTCCTTAGCAACAATCGTGATGAGTGGTCTGCTTGGCTGAGCGACGACGCCAAGAAGAAGCTTGCGGCCATTCTTTCAAACTGATTAGCCCGCCTTGGCCCGGGATTGGTATTCGCAAGAACGCTACCCCGGGCATATTTGATAATGAGCACAACCGAATTCTGTGGCGTATGACATACCCTACGCCGAAGAGGCTAAACGCTAATGGCAACCTACGATTCCCTGTTTTCGTCACTGGGTTTAAAAGACTGGTGCGCGGAAGGTAAACAAGATGGCCCTATGTCGATGGCCGACCTACTGGCCAAGACTAAGGGCAATAATGCAGAGCCAGACTCCCTGTGGGACGTTCCTTTTCCATCCATGGATGCCCTTAACGACTCCTGTGCCGCATTTCCGCAATCCCGAGAACTTACGAAAGGCCTGGAACAGGGTTTTCTGGCAGTAAAAGACAACCTCAGCTTAGTGCTTGATCCACTGACTCAGCCACTGAGCTGGTTTTTGGACGGCGCACTTTACGGCATGCTCAATACGCCTTGGTGGATCATTATCCCGATCATGTTAGCGGTCGTGTTTCTGGTCACAAAATCCTGGAAACTGGTGCTGTTTGTGGGCGCCAGCATTTGTCTATTGGCATTCATTGATTACTACGTTTACGCCATGCAAACTCTGGCCATCATTTTTGTCTGCGCCTTTTTATGCGTGCTTCTTGGTGTGCCTATCGGCATTGGCATGTCGCGAAGTGACACCATGCAGCGAATAATGATTCCGGTGCTGGACATGCTTCAAACGTTGCCGCCTTTTGTCTATCTGATTCCGCTGATTTTCCTGTTCAGTGTGACTGAATCCAAGCTCTACGGCATCGCCATCATTCTGTACGCCATTGTGCCTGTAGTAAGGCTTACCAATTTGGGTATTAGACTGGTAGACAAAGATGTGATCGAAGCCGCCGATGCCTTTGGCATGACTCCTAAGCAAAAACTGTTCAAGGTTCAAATCCCGCTTGCTCTGCCCAACATTATGGCCGGTGTAAACCAGACCATCATGATGAGCCTGGCCATGGTTGTGATTGCATCTCTTGTTTCGGCTCCTGGCCTGGGGGTTCTGGTGCTTCGTGGCATCCGCAACCTGGAACTCGGCGTAGGCCTGGTTTCCGGCCTCGGCATTGTCATCTTGGCCGTCATTCTTGACCGGGTTACCAAAGCTTCTCTGGCACGCATCAATGCCACCCAAAAGCAGTGAGGACAAAACGTGGCAAATGATATAAAAATTTCCATCAAAAACCTCTACAAGATCTTCGGGCCCACGCCGGACGTGGCCCTGGAGTACGTAAAGCGAGGCATGAACAAAGCCGATCTGCTGGACCAGCAAAACCACGTTCTGGGGCTCAGAGACATCAACGTGGATATCCGAAACGGTGAGATCACCGTGATTATGGGGCTTTCAGGTTCTGGCAAATCGACGCTGATTCGCCATCTCAATCGTCTGATAGAACCCACCGCCGGAGAAATTCACCTTGATGGCGCGGATGTTCTGGAGCTGAACGAAGAACAGCTCCGCCAGCTTCGTCGGGAACAGATGTCCATGGTGTTCCAGAAGTTTGCATTGTTGCCACACAAAACCGTGCTCGAGAATGCCGGCATGGCTCGCAACATTCGTGGCTTTACCGTTGCGGATTTTGAAGGTGAGGCCACTAAATGGCTTGCTCGAGTGGGTCTTGATGGCAACGAAAACCAGTTTCCTCATCAGCTATCTGGCGGCATGCAGCAGCGCGTTGGCATAGCCCGAGCGCTGGTATCCAACTCGCCCATTATGCTGATGGATGAAGCCTTCTCTGCGCTGGATCCACTGATCCGCTCAGACATGCAAGACCTGCTACTGGAACTTCAAGGAGAGCTTCAAAAAACCATCGTGTTCATCACCCACGATCTGGACGAAGCACTGAAACTGTCTGATCACCTGGTCATTCTCAAAGATGGTGAGGTGGTGCAGCAAGGTGATCCTCAGGACATCCTGCTCAACCCTAACGACCCTTATATTGTTGCCTTTATAAACGATATAAACCGGGCACGGGTACTGCGGGTACGCTCCATTATGGAACGTCACGGAGACGACAACAAAGACTACGCTGGAGACCTTTCCGAAAAAGACAATTTGGAGACAGTGCTCTCGCGGTCGGGCGGCGACACGGACATGATATTCCGAGTGGTAAGGGACGGCGAGACAGTGGGCAGCCTCAGCATGAAAGATCTGACTCGCGCTTTGGTTCCAACAGAGGCTTCGCCGGCATAAAGTATCAGCGCCGGCTAACGTAAAAAGCCCGCAAGCCGGAATCTTTTCCAGCTTGCGGGCTTTTTACGTTCAGCTCAGGGAATCTCTATACCGTTACTGACTGCTTTACTTTTCCGTGGACTGAAAGGCCTTAATTTCTTCGCCCTTAGACGTTGTCAGCACCAACTCTCCTTGACGACCAATATTCGCTCGCTTCACGTCGGACATAAGTTCCAGAAAACGCTGTTCCTGATTCATCAACGCAGGCGCACAGGCCATTTTCGTTGCGAACATATAGTCGAAGGTCATACCTTCGGCCGTACGCTCGTACTGGCCTCCGTAACGGTTGCAAGACGCCATACCCGCCAAACGGTTCTCGTCAAAAAACTCAACAGTCATCCTGGATCGGTCGATAATGCCGGTACCGGCCAGATCTTCAACAACCCACTCAGCTCCCCGGAACAAGCGCTCTGGGTCGCCACCGCAACCTTGGAAAACCTCTCCGTTCAGCTCAAGGCGAACCTGCGCCGGGAACTGAGCTCCAGACATATTATCTTCACACAACTGGCGGGCAACCTTGAGCCTTACCTCTTGTCCGTCCAACTCACCACGGAACTCGCGACCGTGCCGATTAGCAACGGCCGTTTCGAGCTGAACCGTCTCTGGCTCTCCAGTTTCGTATGGGCGATTAAACAACAGCTCCTTACCTTCAACTCGGGCATGCCAGAATGGCTCGTTGCCCGTGGCTTCAAACGGCATTTCCAATGCGCCTGCCTGCAAGCACTCCGGGTAGGCCTGTCCTTCTACAGTAAACGTTGCCCGCTCACCCTTACTCCAGAAACTGGTTTCATCATCTCCGGGGGCCACATAAAGCGCTCCAGAAGCGCTTATTTTAGGCTTTAATAGCAGGCGCCTGCCTTGGTAATCAAGACCCAGCAGGTCGCTGTCGCTCGAGCTGGCAACATCGACGCTCAACTGGCCACACTGATAACTACCTGAAGCCACGTGCGTATCCGGCCCGGTGGCGCACGCAGAAAGAAAGAGCCCGGCTGTTGCGACGACAGATGTCATCAAAACCCGCTGTAAGTACATGGACACAACCTATGGTTATAATATGAATGGAATGGCGGCATCTTAAAGATAAGCCCGAGGAAAACCAATTGCAGGGGCCGGGAAACCGTTAAAAACACACAACTCATATGGTCATGCCGCTTTTTATCCTTCTAGCTCAAGGCTATGCTGAAGCCCATCACTCAGGAGGCACCGCATGGCTCTCAGGCTCTATCAATTCGCCATATCCCACTACTGCGAGAAAATCCGCTGGGCACTGGATTACAAAAATCTGAACCATGAAATCACAAACCTGCTACCGGGGCAGCACCTAAACACCGTACAGAAGGTTACCAGCGGCGCGAGCACTTCTGTGCCGGTGTTGATACATGATAACGAGGTGATCCAGGGGTCATCCAGCATACTCGACTATCTAGACAAAACCTTCCCCGACAGGCCGCTTACGCCGGTAGATGAGCCTGCAAAAGCTCAGGCACTTGCGTGGGAAAAGCGCCTGGATGAAGAAGCAGGCCCAGCAGTTCGCTGTTACTCCTACCACCACTTCTTGCAACGCCCGAAAATTGTGGTGCCACTACTGACCGCAGGCACACCCTTTTACAACCGCATACTGCTCAGCCTAGCGTTCAGCCGAGTAGACGAAACTATGCGGAAATGGATGAAAATAAACGAGAAAACAGCAGTAGAATCCAGAAAAGTGCTGGAAAGCCTGCTCAGCGAATTGGCGGAGGTATACAGCCGGCAGCCGTTCCTGGCAGGCGAGTCGTTCTCCCGCGCAGACCTCACAGCTGCTGCGCTTTTTGCGCCTCTGTTTCAGCCCCAAGCCTACCCAGTGCCCTGGCCCAAACCAGCGCAAATACCAAAGGAAATACAAACCTGGCTCAACCAGTGGCAGCCGCAATTGCAGTTACTCAGCAAGGTTTACAGCGATTACCGATAGTACCGTGGCGTAAATCGCTACCCCCGAGATCGTGATACGACATGCCTCGCTCCACGAGCTCATGTGAGAATGGTTCGGAACCTTTATTGATGAAGACGCCAGCGTGCCAATTGCATACGGTAGTACCCGGCCGGCGACGTCCAAAAACCTATTTCTACTATGGACTCACGAATACGTGGACTGCCTGATACTGAGCGCCACCAATCGAATTCACCGCCCCCAACTGTGGGCTTCCGGAACCTTGATCAGCGGCATCCTCCGGTTATACGGTAACCATCATCGTAGCCCGACCATCGCAAAAATGACCTTCGGTAAGTTCAATCGCCTTTTTCAACCCAATCGAACAACCTGCGACTGGTTAAGTCGAGATTCTGCCCAGGTAGACCAGTATGTAGCGGATCCTCTTTGCGGGTTCGAATGCACCACAGGGCTGTGGCATGATTTCATTCAAGGTATGCTTGGCATTGATCCTTCGAAGTGGCGTAAAGACCTGCCTGTTCATCTGTTTTCCGGCTCCGACGACCCGGTTGGAGAACTGGGCAAAGGCATCACCCGTCACGCTCAGAACATCCGTAAAACCGGCGTTTTGAAGACAAGCTTGCGGTTGTTCGAGGGGGGTCGACACGAGATGCTGAATGAAACCAATTCCGGAGACGTCCGGGAATATGTGTTATCGCTGCTTGCTCCGGGGAATAGACCTGATGCCTGAAGAAAAACCTCGCCTGGTTCCCAGGCTAAGATTAAAAACCGGTGATACGATCGCTTTCGGTCCCGGAAAGGCCCGACTACTTGAATTGATCCAGCAACACCACTCGATCTCTGCCGCCGCCCGGGCTTTAAAAATGAGCTATCGGCGAGCATGGTTGCTTGTAGACACCATGAACACCTGCTTCCACCAACCTCTGGTTCTAACCGCCACTGGGGGCACTCAAGGGGGCGGTGCAGAACTTTCAGCAGAAGGGCTGAAAGTTCTCACGCTCTATCGGCAATATGAAAAAGCCGTAGGCGAGCGCCCAGAACTCGCCGCCTTAGCCGCCCTGCTCAGCGAAACGCCCGCACCTTAAGCCTCACGGCAAAAAAACCAACACTCTTGTATCCGGCCACAGGCGGTTATATTATTTATTCCGCTATATTCAAACGGATATAAGGAAAATAATCCATGCTCGTGCTCAAAAAGTGCTACTCCCAACTCGCAACACTGTGTTTGCTCCTGGCATTCAGCAGCATTACTCACGCTGCCGATGTTCGTATTGCGGTGGCAGCCAACTTTACCGACACAACACGTGATCTCATTGCGGCATTTGGCAAAGCCACTGGGTTGGAAGCCGTCGCAAGCTATGGCTCCACGGGCAAACTCTATGCACAAATAGATAACGGCGCGCCATTTGATGTGTTTCTGGCTGCCGACAGCCGCCGGCCCGAGCTTCTTGAGGAGAACGGCCAAGGCGTAGCAGACACTCGGTTCACCTACGCCCGTGGCAAACTGGCGCTATGGAGCCCTGAACCCGGCACGTTTGAAGACCCGAAAGTTTGGCTAAAGTCCGGTGGCTTTGCCAGACTGGCCATTGCAAACCCAAAGACTGCACCTTACGGCTTGGCCGCCCAGGAAGTGCTTACTGAACTAAATCTCTGGGAATCCTTACAGGACCGTCTGGTACGTGGTGATTCCATTGCCCAAACCTTCCAGTTTGTCGCCACCGAAAATGCGCAATCTGGCTTTGTCGCTCTCTCGCAGGTGCGTGCATGGGATGAAAAAAACGGCTCACTCTGGCTGATTCCACAAAGCTACTATTCCCCTATCAATCAACAGGCTATTCTTCTGAGCCGTAGCGAAGATAACGAGGCCGCTCGCCAGTGGCTTGAGTTCCTGCGCGGCGACAATGCCAGGGCTATCATTGAAAACTATGGCTACGAAACCGAACACTAAGCAGTAACCGGCAGATATCATGGACATATACTGGGAGCCTGTGTGGCTCACCCTTAAGCTTGCAGGCTTCACCACCGCCGTGCTGTTGGTTGTGGGTACACCCATTGCGTGGTGGCTGGCCCACAGCAACCACTGGGTAAGGCAACCCATTGCCGCGATTGTCGCACTGCCCCTGGTATTGCCCCCCACTGTGCTCGGGTTTTATCTGCTGGTTCTCATGGGGCCTAAAGGCATGGTTGGTGAACTCACCGAGCAACTAGGGCTGGGTTTACTGCCCTTCACGTTTGAGGGTCTGGTGATTGCATCGGTCATCTACTCGCTACCGTTCACCGTTCAGCCCCTGCAAAATGCCTTCGGGTCCATTAATCAACAACTTCTTGAAGTAGCATCTACGCTTCGAGCCTCACCTCGGGACCGCTTTTTTTCCATTGTGCTGCCCTTGGCCCGGCCTGGTTTTCTCACCGCCGGCGTGCTGACCTTCGCCCACACTATCGGCGAATTTGGCGTTGTACTGATGATCGGTGGCAACATACCCGGTGAAACCAAGGTGCTCTCTGTGGCCATTTACGATCACGTAGAATCCTTGGAGTACACCCAAGCCCACTGGCTGGCCGCCGGCATGGTTGTATTCTCCTTCGTGGTGCTCGTAACGCTCTATTCACTCAACGGACGGCTGCAGTCGGGGCTGGTGAAATAATGGGCACATCAGGCATACAGGCGCGCTTTGCGTGCCACTTTGGGGCATTTACTCTGGATGTGGATCTGAACCTACCGGGGAGCGGGCTCACCGCACTGTTCGGGCACTCCGGCTGTGGCAAAACAACGCTGCTGCGCTGTATGGCTGGTCTGCAGACAGCTGACGGTGTCATGTGTGTAAACCGGGATGAATGGCAGGGCGAGCGTGTTAACCGCCCCGTTCACCAGCGGCCTCTGGCTTACGTGTTTCAGGAAACCAGCCTGTTCCCTCACCTCTCGGTAAAGCGCAATCTGATGTACGGGTACAAACGCATTCCAAAAAATGAGCGCAAGATTTCCTTTGATCAGGCCACTGAATGGCTGGGCCTCTCTCACCTACTTGAGCGCATGCCCGTAAAACTTTCGGGCGGAGAACGTCAGCGGGTTGCTATTGCTCGTGCACTGCTAACCAGCCCCAAACTCCTACTAATGGACGAACCCCTGTCTGCACTCGACCAGAACAGCAAACAGGAGATCATGCCCTATCTGGAAGCTCTGCGAGACAACCTTGCCATCCCTATGCTCTACGTTTCCCACTCCACCGCTGAAGTTGCACGACTCGCGGATTACATAGTGATGATGGATAAAGGCCGGGTGGTTGCCGAAGGCCCGCTGCAACAGATAATGGCAAGCACGGACCAGCCATTTGGTTTTGAGGAGGATGCTGGTGTGATTCTGGATGCGACCATATCTGAGCGCGACGACCAGTGGCACCTGTGCCGGGCTGATTTTGCCGGCGGCCATTTATGGCTGCGCGCAGTCGAAGGTTTGAAAATCGGGCAAGGCATTCGCCTGCAGGTGCTTGCCAGAGATATCAGTCTGGCCCGGAGCCAACAAACAGATCAGAGCATCCAAAACCTACTGCCAGCTAAGGTGGATGAGATAGCCTCAGACGTAAGCCCAGGGACGTCAATGGTGCGCTTACTGGCAGGGCAAACTCCATTTCTCTCACGGCTGACGACGCGAGCGGTACACACCCTGGCTATTGAGCCGGGACAAACCGTGTGGATGCAGGTGAAATCCGTCGCTCTTGTTAACTGATCATAACCCGCCCGACTTCTGGCCCCTTCGGCCACAGCCGTTACAGATTCAGGCGGGTAAGCTCCTTTGCATCAATCGCTCAATTTCTGATGACGGGGCCACAATGACAACCAGCACTCACCGTGTAACCAGTGGCAAAATCACACTTCATGCCGTTACCGAGGGCAATCCAGACGGCGCACCCTTGGTTCTAGTGCACGGGTACCCAGACAACCTTCAGGTGTGGGACAAAGTCGTTAAAGCTCTGGCTCCTGACTTCTTTCTTGTCCGTTACGACGTTCGGGGTGCCGGCCTTTCCGACAAGCCCGAACACACGCGGGATTACCGGTTGCCGCTGCTGGCAGGGGATCTAGAGGCGGTTGTGGATCAATTATTGCCAAGCCGCTCTTTTCACCTGCTCGCTCACGACTGGGGCTCCATACAAAGCTGGGAATCTGTAGGCACAAGCCCCCTGCAGGAGCGCATTCTTTCCTTTACGTCTATTTCCGGCCCTTGCCTCGACCATGTGGGTGCCTGGCTGAGAATTCAGGCGCCAGATCTGTTCGGCGGTGGCTCAACCAGAGTTGCCAAACAGCTACTTAAATCCTGGTACGTTTTTCTGTTTCAGTGCCCTGCGATACCAGAAGCCATGTGGCGCATGGGTTTGGATAGAAGATGGCCGGCTTTTTTGCAAAAACGGGAGGGTGTACCGGATGCCAGCTTCAGTAGCTTGCAAAAGAATGACGGGCGCTTTGGAGTGAAACTGTACCGGGCTAACTTTCTGCCTAGACTGATCAGGCCGCAACCCAGATACGCAACCTGTCCTGTGCAACTCATTATTCCGAAGCACGACAGCTACATGAGCGCAGACCTGTTCGGGCAGCTAAACCAGTGGGCAGGAAAACTTACCAGGATGCAGCTCGACGCTCCGCACTGGGCGCCTCTTACAGAACCAGAGGCCATTGCCAGTGCAGTACGCAGCTTTATTGGCCCTCAGCGGGTACCATAAACCACCATGGTTTTGCCCTTTACCATTACAAGCCCCTGTTCTTCCAGGGTTTTAAGAACTCGACCAACCATCTCGCGAGAACAGCCTACAATTCGGCCAATCTCCTGACGCGTGATCTTGATCTGCATGCCGTCCGGGTGCGTCATGGCATCCGGCTCTTTGCACAAATCTAGCAAGGTACGGGCAACACGGCCGGTTACATCCAAAAATGCCAAATCGCCAACTTTACGGGTAGTCTGGCGCAGCCGCGAAGCCATCTGCTCACCAATAAAGTAGAGCACTCCGAGATCTTGCTGGGCAATTTCCCGGAACTTCGGATAGCTGATCTCAGCCACCTCACATTCCGTTTTAGCCTTTACCCAGGCACTGCGGGAATCCATGTTGTCAAACAGCCCCATTTCGCCGAAAAAATCCCCGGCATTAAGATAGGCCATGATCATTTCGCGGCCATCATCATCCTCGATGATAACTGTGACGGAACCTTTAACGATGTAAAAGAGGGAATCGCTTTTGTCACCTGCATAAATAATGGTGCTCTTGGCCGGGTACCGGCGGCGATGACACTGCGAAAGAAAATAATCGAGATGCTTGGTTTTTTGCTCAACCGGCTTGACGATAGTGGCCATGGTGCGAGTCTTGCCTCCTCAAATACTGGCGGGTTCCGATGTTTGTTGTTCACCCGGCTTTCCCTGCGGGTTCGTTTATTTTTGCTACAAAACAGAGCAACTTATAGCAAGAAGGCGTGTCTCGAGCAACTGAAAACAGTATACAGGATGTATATGAAACAGGTGTCACTACCTATCAGTTTTCTGTCAGTAAACGCGGGTTATGCTAGCATTCCACCCCATCGGTATATTTTCGGGCCGACTAATAGCCGGCCCCTTATGCAACAGGAGAACAGCCTTCATGAAAGCAACCGTCGACTGGACAGGCAACGCCAGCTTCCGCACGACCAGCGGCACAGGGCACTGCGTGCAACTAGACGGCCCGCCCGATCACGGCGGTGAAAACCTGGGCCCGCGACCCATGGAAATGATACTGATGGGATTAGGGGGCTGCTCATCGTTTGATGTGATGAGTATTCTGAAAAAAAGCCGTCAGGATGTCACCGCTTGCCACGCCGAATTAGAAGCTGAACGCGCAGACGCCGTACCGTCGGTATTCACCAAGATCCACCTGCACTTTGTAGTAACCGGCCGCAACCTGAAGGAAAACCAGATAAAACGCGCCGTAAGCTTGTCTGCAGAAAAATATTGTTCTGCCTCTATCATGCTTGAAAGCGCAGGTGTGGAAATCAGTCACAGCCACGAAATCCGCGAAGCGGAATAACCCTCCTTACAGCACTATTCAACACTCGGTGCGGCGTGCATAATACCGCCCTTTCTCCGCCGGTCTGCGCAAAAGGTGAACAACCTGGTCAGTAGTCGGTGGCGGCCTATGCAGGGCGAGCAACCGCCGTTCTGCCGTCATTCATCTCCATAAATCGGAGGGGCTGAGCATGGAACCAAAACTCCAGTTGCACGGTTTCAACAACCTGACCAAATCTCTGAGCTTCAATATCTACGACATCTGTTACGCGCAGACCGAAGAACAACGTGAAGCCTATATTGATTACATTGACGAGATGTACAATGCGGAGCGTCTGACTCAGATCCTAACCGACGTAGTTAAGATAATTGGCGCGAACGTTCTCAACATTGCCCGCCAAGACTATGAGCCTCACGGCGCATCGGTCACCATGCTCATCGCTGAGCATGAGCTAACCAATGGTGAAGAACCCGATAACGAAGAATCCCCCGGCCCGCTTCCAGACACCATTGTGGCGCATCTAGACAAAAGCCACGTCACGGTGCACACCTATCCTGAGAGCCATCCGCACGAAGGCATCAGCACCTTTCGGGCCGACATTGATGTGTCCACTTGTGGCCTGATCTCGCCTTTGAAGGTACTGAATTACCTGATCCACAGCTTCGATTCCGATGTGGTTACGGTGGACTATCGTGTGCGCGGCTTTACCCGCGATGTGGATGGCAACAAGCATTACATTGATCATGACATTAATTCGATTCAGAACTATCTGACCGAAGATACCCAAAATGCGTATCAAATGATCGATGTGAACGTGTATCAGGAAAACCTCTTCCACACCAAGATGATGCTGAAAGAGTTCAATCTGGATAACCACGTGTTCGGCGAGAATGCCGATGAGCTGGATCCTCAGATAGCTCAGTCTATCGAAGAACGCCTGAAGCGAGAAAAGCTGGAGATCTTCTACTCCCGCAACATGGAATAACGGCTTCTTGTAGAGCCGCGCTAGGCAAACGATTTCTGTGCAATCAGGCGCTGCACCATGGGTCTTACAATCAGGTCCATGGCCAGCGCCATTTTTGTGCCTGGTATCACCAGAGTGTCATGGCGGGAAAGCGTGCTGTTCTGGATAGCTTGCAGCAAATAGGAGAAATCCACCTCAGAGGCATCCCGAAACCGAATCACCAGCATGCTTTCATCTTCTGTGGGTACGTCCCGAACAACAAACGGGTTGGACGTGTCTACCAGGGGGATACGCTGGAAGTTGATATGGGTATTGGAAAACTGCGGCACTATGTCGTGGACATAATCGTCCATACGGTTGATGATCGTTGCGACCACCGCATCCTGGCTGTATCCACGTTGATGGGTGTCCCGGTGTATTTTCTGAATCCACTCCAGGTTCACAATGGGCACCACACCAATGAGCAAGTCCACGTATTGGGCGATATTAACAGCTTCGCTCACAACCGCCCCGTGTAACCCTTCATAAAATAATAGATCCGTATTCGATTGCAGCGCGCCCCAGGCCGTAAACGTACCCGGCTTGTGCCCCTCTGCCTGCAGGCCGCGGTCCTCATCGTGGACATATTGTCGGTACCGGCCATTACCCGTATGGCCATAGTCGTAAAACAACGCTTCCAGCTTATCGATATGGTTGGCGGCCAACGCAAAATGGTTACGTTCACCAAACTGACCCTTGGCAGCCAAGCGCGCCATTTGCTCTCGGTTATAACGGTGAAAACTGTCACCGCTAACCATGGCTGCCCTCAGCTCTTCATTGGCGAACATACGCCGAAAAATCTGTCCGGTGGTGCTTGTGCCAGCACCGGACGAGCCGGTAACCGCAATAATGGGGTGACGTTTTGACATAACTGAAACGCGCCGGGGGTTGGGTAAGAAAAAAAAATCAGGTAAGACTGTCGAGGGAGCGGGGCTTCTCAATCACAAAGCCCTGAGCATAATCCACACCCAACTGGGTCAATGTATCCAGAACGTCGCGGGATTCAACTTGGCCCGCAATCACTTCCCGGTCCATATAATGTGCCATATCCACCATGGACTGCACCATGTTGCGATCTGTTTCACTGGTGTTGAGCTGGCTGGTAAACGCGCTATCAATCCTGATCAGATCAACCGGAAGCGATCGCATGAATTCGAACGAACTGGGGCCGCTGCCGAAATTTCCGAGGCAAAATCTGCACCCCAGCTCTTTCATCTCGAGGATAAAATCTGCCACCACCTGCACATCATTGATCGCCGAGGCTTCGGTTACTTCAAACCACAGCCGTTCGATGGGCGCGTCTTTTTCACTCAGTTTTTCGTAGATAAACTCCAGCAGCGACTGGTCGTTCAGGGAATAGCCAGACAGGTTGATACACACGCCACCAAGGTGGCGGGGATCTGGAGCCTGCACCCGCAGCCAGTCAAGCATATGTCCGACCACCCAGCGATCGACGGCCTGCATGCGGTCATATCGCTCTGCCATGCGCACAAAATCCCGGCCGGTGATGAGCACCCCGGCATCGTCGTACATGCTGATCAGCACCTCGTACTGGGAGGCCATGGAGGCGCGGCTGTGCAAAGGTATAATTTTCTGGCAACGCAATAGCATGCGCTCTTCGTCCAAGTCACCGAGGCTGGCAACCTTGGCCGCTATCTGTTCCTGACGTGCTTGATCATCAACACCCAGAGAGTACTCTGCCACCCTACCATGTCCTTTTTGTCTGGCAGTACTCAGAGCCTGCTCAGACGCCCTCAACCATCGCTCAGCACTAACGAGGCCTGGCAACTCAGGCACAACCCCAACACTGGCAGACAGCCGGTAGTCGCGGCCACCATAGGTGAGCTCAGCGTCCTCTACAGCAGCAATCAGCGTGCGCGCCGCATCGTCTGCATTTTCAGCCGGCACAAGCATTCCAAACTCGTTTCCAGCAAGCCGCGCCAATGGCATTCCGTCGCCTACATGGCTGCGCAGTATATCTGCCACACGTTTAAGAGTGTCATCACCCGCCTGATAACCGGCGGTGTCGTTCAGCAGGCGGAACTTGCGCAGATCCAGCCTAAGCAAAGAGCGTTCATCCTCACGGCGGGCAAGCTGCTGGTCGAGCATACGTTCAAATTCACGACGACCAAGAAGACCGGTCAATTCATCGTGGGTGGAGGCCCAAGACAACTGGTCATAAACTTTGCGTACCATTCGGTCGATGCTTTCGTCCACTAGCGGACGCTCGTACTGGCCATCTGGCACAATTATGCCTTTACGCATCTGTCGCGCTAGGGCTTCCAGTTCAAGCTCCACAACCCGCATGCCTTGGTGGTTCACAAAAACAAACCGACTGAATCCGCGTGCCACCCAAACCAGCCGAATGTATTGCGGCTCATCGGGCCTTTCCTGGTCCCGCAGCCAGTCGCCGGTCCGTAACCGCTGGGCGCGATTAATCCAGCGCTGCAAACTACGCTGTTCGCGCTCGGACAACGACTGCTTATGATCCTTTACCGGCTGTACCCTAGGCACCTCCACCATTTCCGGCAAATTCTCAGGGCTACGCACCAGAAACTGCTTCAGCTCATCACGTATCTGAGAGGATGGCATATGATTGCTGGAAATGGACGCCAGCCCATCTTGAATTATCCGAAGCAGCTCCGGCAAATTCACAGCGCTGTCCCGGTCTTCTGAAAACGCCAACAGCGAATCAACCACGGCAAGATAATCCTGCCATATCTGGCTTTCAGCCCCTTGGCGGATCCAAGTCAGTGACAGTAAATCCCGCCAACCACCGTCAAGCAAACTGAGAACGGCTTTCGGAATTTTGCGCCCGGCCAACTTATGGTTCAGTACATCTGCGACCGCTGTTTTGGAATCAGCAACTTTCTGGGCACCTTCTGCGGCGGCAGTTACACGTTCAACGTTACGGCGGTACACCAGATTTTGGCGATCTATCAGACCATCGAGCTCTTGCACCGTCTGCTCAAAAACCCCGGTATCCTGCTCAAACTCGGTCGCGATGCGCTGGATGAGTTCGTCAATACGGCGCTGAACCACCGGGTTCAAACGGCCGCCCTTAACTCCAAGCTGAGCCAGCCGGTTCATCACTCCCCGAACAGGGCTGCCTTTATCATCAAAAAAAGCAGGGTCGCGCATCACTACTTTCAAGACAGGCACCTCAAGTTGGCGCATCCGTTCTTGGGCGTATTCACTGAGCTTTGGGCTTTCCGTTATTGAGTGGAAAAACTGATCGACAACATCCAGCGTGCCCTGCTGTTCTTCGTCGAGCTTTTTAACGCCGCTGTCGCGAACTTTTCCGACCACTCGCTCTCGCAGAGGTATCACATTGCTTGTAGTCTCGACCGGCTCTGCCTGAAGCTGCTGAAGTTCTCGCTGCAACTCGCCGGAAGACATTGGCTGGGCATTAACAGGAAAGGGTGCCGGCTCGGCATCGCCCTGTGTTGCACGGTTCGCCGCGAGAGTCCCTAGCAGGTTTTTTACGGTCGCAAACGCGGATTGCGCGGCCTGGGCATAATTCCGAAACTCGCTGCCTGAACGGGACTTTTGGGCAGCTTTGTCTCTGCTCGCGACCGGCTCCGCTGGGGGTTCTGCCCGGCCACTTTGCTGCGCGGTAGGCAGTGCATCATCCTGTTTTTTCTTAACCGAGCTCTGGCCTGACACTGGTTTGCTCTGGGAGTTACCAACAGCCTGCTCGCTCAGATACTTGCTAAGATCCAGCTCAGGCAGCACCCCATGGCGAATCAAGATATTGTTCAGCTCCTTGTAGAGCGGGCCGAGATGGTGCAGAACCGACTGTTCAAATATCTTCAGACAGACTTTCTCTACGTCTCTAGAAGCTTTGAGCTGGTTCAGCCCTGCATGAAACGACTCACACACCAGCGACGGTCCAAGCGGGTTGTGATGGCCGGTCGCGTTTGCAATACCTAGGTTGTCCAGCCGCAGTTTGAGCTGCAGCAGATCCTTTCGGTACTGAGTGTCGGCCTTTGTAACCATAACTCGGATTGTCAGCCAGTCTTCAAACTCTCCCTTGTCTACCACGGAAAGCTCAGAACCCGGGAAGCCTTTAGGGGCTGGTTTGAGAGGGGATTCGAGACTACGGGCAATCTGGTGCCAGATGACTCGCTGCCGGGCCTTAATTTGGCCCGAAAAATCCATGAACTCGTTGGCCTGCTGGTCGTTCGTTGCTTTCTGTGCGGCCTCTTTAAGAGCAACAGCCATTTGCACAAAGCAAGTATCCATGAGCGGTTCTATATGCTGAATAACCGCGCGCGCAGATTGATGCAAAACAAACTGCACCCGTTCGCTCGGTGCCCGTAAGGAGGCCCGCTCCTGGCCACTAGAGCCGCCACACTGCTGCAGCATTGCTGCCACTGCTTCCGGGTTGGTACGGGTAAAATTAACACCCATAGCACCATCAATCCGCCGAGCAATACTCACGTGAAGCTCGTGCCGGCGCTTTCCATCGGCACTCCGAAAACGCACAATCAGCTCTGGTGGCGTGACGGATGCTAAAGCCCGATCAAGCTTTCGTGATGTTTCACCGGAATAGCGGACAAAAATCCCCTCGGCGCAAAAATCGGCGATTTGACATGGCCAGGACTCACCTGTGCCAAGATCAACCTGGGCGGCAAGCTTGATAGGTTTGCGGGGGCTGCTTCGACGTTCTCTCGGATCCATGAACTACCTGTCATTGCGCAAAGTCGGACGGGCCGGGGTTCTGCCTGTTAGCGACTAACGTCCCTGAAATAGTGGCATTGCCACCTACCGTTATGAGAAAAAGACGGTGCATACAACTGCAATCATAAGTGTACTATAGCGTCCAGTTACGGACACAATCGCAGTCAGAGCCCAGACATAACTATAGTGCTTATGAAACAGCTTAATCAGATATATACAGTTTTACTACTGATAACACTGTTGAGTGGTTGCACTACGTTCAGCTACTACACCCAGGCAATTCGCGGCCACCTGGCCCTGACTATGGCGGGTGAGCCGGTAGACAGCTTTATAGCCAACGAAGACACTCCTTCTGAGCTTCGCGACAAACTTATACTTTCACGCCAGGCCCGGCAATTTGCAGACAACCGCTTGGGGCTAGCGCCTGGCGATGCGTTCACAGACTACGTGGCTCTTGATCACCCCTGGGTGGTGGTTAATCTGGTGGCCGTGCCCGAATTTTCCCTACAACCACACCAATGGTGTTACCCGGTTCTTGGCTGTCAGGCCTACCGGGGATACTTCCACCTTGAAGATGCCCAGCGAGAAAAACAACGTTTCCAGGCAGATGGCTATGATACGTTCATCGGCGGTGTTACAGCCTACTCGACACTGGGCTGGTTTGACGACCCGCTTCACTCCGGCTTTACCAACCTTGATGATGACCGCATGGTGGCCCTGATGTTCCACGAACTTGCCCATCGGGTGGTGTACATTGCAGGGGATACGGCTTTTAACGAGAGTTTTGCCACGGCAGTTGAGCTGGAAGGCCTTAGGCTCTGGCTAGCATATCAGGGCGACCCTTCTGCATTCCAGCAGGCACTTGCAGACCTTGCATTGCGCAACAGGACTCACGACCTGATAGCCGCCACCAGCGCTGAACTGGACCTGTTATATCAGCAACAAGGTGTGCTTTCTGCGCGCAGCCTTCGCAAGCGCAAGCAACTCATATTTGATGAGCTCAATATGGCCTATAGGAGCCTGATAGACAACGGACTCGGGAAAGGGCCTTTTGGAACCGCTCCCGTGGCCTTCAACAACGCCCGGATTGCCCTTTTTTCGCAATACAACCAACACGTGCCGGCGTTTCGACAACTACTGAAACAGTCCAATTACGACTTTCAAGGGTTTTATCGCACTGTAGAGGCTCTTTCCAGGCAACCCGATAAGCAGCGTCAACAGACGCTGCAAAAGTTGTCAGAGCGGTTTGAAGAACACTTTTGAATTGCGTTGAGTGTTATAAGCCGCAAGTTTCGGCCCGGGCAAAGCCTGAACTGTACTGGGCTGAAAGCCCCGCTCGCGGAACCAATGCTCGGTTTGCGTCGTGAGCACAAATAGCTTCTGGATACCCTGGCTGCGGGCGTGCTTTTCGACCATAAGCAGGATTTCGTCGCCACGGCCGGCGCGGCGATAAGCGGAATCCACCGCAAAACAGGAGAGTTCACCCGCGCCGTCATCCGGGTAGTTATGCAAAGCGGCGCACCCAACAATGGTCCCATCACGCTCCGCGACAACAAAGTGTTCAATATCGGTTTCCAGCATTTCCCGCGACCGTCGCACCAAAATGCCCTGCTCTTCCAGTGGCTCGATCAGCCCCAGAACGCCCCCTATGTCTTCAGCCCGAGCCTGTCGAATTTGCTCGTAGTTGTCACCGCTCACCAGTGTACCCGTGCCATCCCGGGTAAACAGTTCTTCCAACAAAGCGCCGTCGTTCACGTAGCTGATAATATGCGCCCGCCTCACACCCTTTACACAAGCATCGCAGGCAGCCCGCAGCAGATCTGCGTCATGCCCGGTGATGGTCCCATCTGCCAACCGTTCCGGAACCTGCCGAGCTGAAAGCTCACGAATCAAGGAGCCATCCTGTTCCAGCAACCCCTGATCATCAATATATACAATGAGCTTTTCAGCTTGCAGAGCCGCCGCCACCTGACTACCCACATCTTCATAAGACAAGTTGAAGGTATCGCCAGTGGGCGAGTATCCCAAAGGCGGCAACAAAACAATGTGCCCCTGTTCAAGAAGTTTCTCGATGCCGACGACATCCACTCGTCGAACCTTACCGGTGTAACCAAAATCGATTCCGTCCAGTACGCCGACCGGCTTGGCGGTTACATAATTACCACTGCTCACCCGAATACGGGCATTGTGCATGGGCGAATTCACCAGCCCCATGGATAACTGGCTTTCAAGGTGTGCCCGCAAGCCACCGGTGGCTTGCATAACCCACGGTAAATGGTTTTCCTGAGTAATACGCAAGCCACGGGAAAACGACGATTCCAGGCCAGCATTGTCCAGACAGCTCTGAATCTGCGGCCGCGCCCCAAAGGCAACCACCAAACGCACACCCAAGCTGCTCAGCAGCGCAATGTCATGGATGATGTTGATGAAATTCCCATGCTCAACGCCATCGCCCGGAATGGTCAGCACAACCGTACGGCCACGGTGGGCATTAATGTAAGGCGATGAATGGCGAAACGAATGCAGCCAGCCGTTTGATTTCAAGTATTGCTCTCCAGTCCGTATTTTTTAATGCTTATGCCAGCTTAACTTAAAGACAAAACTGCCGGATAAGGCTTCTGAGAATTTTCACGGTAGGCTCCAGCTGCGACAGCTCCAGAAACTCATCGGGCTGATGCGCCTGGTCAATAGAACCCGGGCCCATAACCAGGGTTTCCATGCCGAGTTTTTGTAGCCATGGCGCCTCGGTTGCAAAGGCAACTGCGTGGGCCGTGTGGCCTGTAAGCTGCTCGCACGCTTGCACCAATGCAGCATCCGCCGGCGTTTCAAACGGGGGAACACCGTCGAACAAAGGCGCAAACTCTAAGGACAAGCCGCGCCGCTCAGCGACCGGCTGAATTTTGTGCAGGATATCCTGGCGCAAGTATTCCATGCTCATCCCCGGTAACGGGCGCAGGTCAAAGTGTAATTCGCATTTGGCGCAAATGCGATTGGGGCTATCTCCGCCGTGGATGCAACCAAGGTTGAGCGTTGGTACCTGCACATCAAAGTTCGGATTGCTGTATTGGGCCTGCCAATCTTTACGCAGAGCAATAAGCTCGCCAAGTGCCTCGTGCATGCCCTCCATAGCGCTTCGTCCCAGCGCCGGGTTAGACGAGTGACCCGACTGTCCCTCAAAGGTTAAGCGCTCCATCATGATGCCCTTGTGCATACGCACAGGCTTGAGGCTGGTGGGTTCGCCAACCACCGCATAGCGGGCCTTCGGCTTGCCAGCTTCGGCGAGTGCTTTGGCCCCGTTCATGGAGGTTTCCTCATCCGCTGTGGCGAGGATGATCAGGGGCTGCTTCAGGTCGGAAGCCGAAAAGGCTCGGGCCGCTTCGATAGCCAGAGGGAAAAAGCCCTTCATATCGCACGTACCCAAACCGTACCAACGGTTGTCCCGCTCGGTCAGGGTAAACGGGTCGCTTTGCCAGCGCTTGTCATCAAAAGGCACTGTATCCGTATGTCCAGCAAGTACCAGGCCACCAGAACCACTGCCCAACGTGGCAATCAGATTGTACTTGCCTGGCAGGTTGGGCACGGCCAAAACTTCAACCAAGAACCCCAGGGTCTCAAGCCATTCGCCGAGGGTTCGAATGACCGGCTCGTTGCTTAGATCCCATTGCGCCGACGCGCTGCTAATGGACGGCAACGAGATCAGCTTCGTCAGCATGTCGCGCACACCCGGAACTGTGCCGGCGCTGTGTATACTTTTTTGGTTGTCAATATCGTCGGGGAAGTGCTGCATAGTGCCTCCTCGGCTGGAGTGAACGCTAATATGTCTGGCCGCGGCGCCACACCTCAAACGATGTAATAGCACGCATAGCTATAGGATAGCCCACTTCACCTCCCGCCACTGTCCGGGCAACTTCCAGCTCCCGCTCGGTAACACTCGCCAAACGACCCTCAACCACATTACCGTTCGAGAGTGTCACCCGAACCTTGCGCCCCACCCATGTTGTTGCCTGTTCCAAATCTTCAGTGTGCCAACGAGTGATTGCTGGGTTCTCGCGGGGCACCACCGGTTCAAGCGCTTCTTTCGGAGGTTCGGCAACAATCGGCTCCGCTTTGCGAAGAAAAACATCGGGCACCATGGCGCCATTGTATTCTAGCGCCCAAGCCATAGAGCCATCTGCACTGTCATTCTCTGAGCGCACCGGTATACCAAGAGCCTCTGAAGCCAACTGCATAGTTGCGGTTATTTCTCCGCCCTCAAGCAACCACTGTCGGTATAACGCTAGTAACTGCTCACTGGCACGCCAGCCTCGGGCTTTTAGCCCGGTCTCGAAAGCCTCCAGTACGCGCCCCGCCCATTGAGTGGTCTCCACTCCGGTTTCGCGAGCGCAGTAGGCTGCAACCCGACGCATAAGGCCGCCGTCTCTCAGTGTGATTTCTATGGGCTGGTCCGAACTGGCCAGCGTTGCTTCAGGTGATAGCAAGTTGATGCGGGCGCCCGGCCAATTCAACTCTATACTGCCCGTGTTTTCCGAGTTCAGCTCAAGATGGACGCGCTCGGGAGTCTGCTTCAGAATAAGCTCACCCGCCAAACGGGTAATACCCATGCGCAACAGATCACCACTGCCAAGCTGCTGGCGCGGGTCTGGTGCGCAGGAAAACGCAAATAAAGCCGCTTGCTCGCTATCCCCAGATCCGTCTGCGGTTACCCAGTTCCGGAACATAGTCGCCTCAAGCACCAGCGCCAACCCTTCGGCCTGAAACGTCCAGTTAGCAGGCAGGTCGGTGGGATCCGCAAGCGCCTTCAGCAGGGCTATGGGAGAGCCTGCCTCAAATTCTGTCCGGCCTATAGCCAATGGTTGGGTGAGCTCAAAATCCTGCCAGTAAGCCCCAGATAGAACCAGACGGCCTTCGATTCCGGAACCTATCTTGCCCCGCTCCAGAACACCACTTTCACTGAGCGCCTGACGTGCTTCTGCCATGCGTTGATCCGCCAGCCACCAGACGCCAGCCTTGAACGCGGCAAAACCAAGTAGGGCTGCCAGTATCAGCAGTGTAAGCAGACGTTTCATCCGGGGAGTCCTCAGGCAGCGCCGTCAGTTGCGGGAAATCGTTAGTTACGGGAAATGAGAGTACCAACACCCTCATCGGTAAAGATTTCCAGCAGGCACGCGTGAGCCACCCGGCCATCAATGATATGAGACGTACGTACACCATTTTCCACCGCACTCAGTGCGCAGCGAATCTTCGGTAGCATTCCGCCGTGGATGGTGCCGTCTTCGATCAGTTCGCTCACTTGCTGCGCGGTCAGGCCGGTGAGCACCTTGTCGTCCTTGCTCTTGAGGCCGGCCACGTTGGTCAGCAGCATCAGCTTCTCTGCCTTCATCGCCTCAGCCACCTTGCCGGCAACCAAGTCTGCGTTGATATTGTACGAGGCGCCATCTGGCCCAACGCCAATCGGCGCAATCACCGGAATCACGTTACTGCGGGTGAGCATGTCGATCACATCCACATTCACACTGGCCACTTCGCCTACGTGCCCGATATCAATAATTTCAGCACGCTCATGCTCAGGAGAGCGATCCACCACTTCCAGCTTGCGGGCGCGGATGAGGTTGGCGTCTTTACCGGTCAGGCCTATGGCGGTGCCGCCCTGGGCATTGATTAGAGAGACGATTTCTTTGTTTACCTGGCCACCCAGCACCATTTCCACCACATCCATGGTTTCGGCGTCGGTCACACGCATGCCGTTTACAAAGCGGGATTGGATATTGAGGCGCTGTAGCAACTCACCAATCTGGGGACCGCCACCATGAACAACAATCGGGTGGATGCCCACCAGCTTCATCAGCACCACATCGCGGGCGAAACTGCTCTTCAGCTCTTCGTTCTCCATGGCGTTGCCGCCATATTTGATAACGACGGTTTTGCCGGTAAATCTCTGAATGTACGGTAACCCACGGCTCAGAACGGTAGCCACTTGCATTGCTGTTTCACGATCCAGCGTCATCTTTGTTGCCTTCATAAATCAATGGTGAAAATCGGGAACCTAAGGGCCGGCATCAAAAGCCGGCCACCACATTCGGTGCCACTTTCTGTAGCTGAACCCGGAAAATATCCTTAATCCGCTCCAGTGCCTCGTCGGTTTCAGCCTCAAAGCGCAGCACCAACATAGGTGTGGTATTGGAGGCTCGGCACAAACCCCAGCCATCGGCATAATCCACCCGGATGCCGTCTATGTTGCTGATATTTCCATCGCCAAAGTTACCGTCTTGGTTCAGCTGTTCAATGATGGTGAACTTACTGCTTTCAGTCACTTCCACGTTAAGTTCTGGCGTGCTGATATCTTCTGGAAAGTCTTCAAACACTTCGTCACTGTGACGATCTTCAATGCCCAGTATTTCCAGTAACCTAGCTGCTGAGTAAAGCCCGTCATCAAATCCGTACCAGCGCTCGGCGAAGAAAACATGGCCGCTCATCTCACCCGCCAGCAGAGCGCCGGTTTCTTTCATTTTGGCTTTCATCAGAGAGTGGCCGGTTTTCCACATAATAGGCCGCCCGCCCGCTTCGGTAATAACACCGGCCAGCCGCCGGCTGCACTTCACATCGTAAAGCACATCGGCGCCGGGGTTCCGTGAAACCACGTCCCGAGCAAAGAGCATAAGCAGGCGATCTGGCCAGATAATTTTACCGGTATTGGTCACTAGGCCCAGCCGGTCACCGTCGCCATCAAACGCGACACCAAGATCTGCGCCTTCGGCTTTAACCTTTTCAATCAGGTCTACAAGATTGGCGGGTTTACCCGGATCTGGATGGTGGTTCGGGAAGTCTCCGTCAACCTCGCAATGCAGAGGGATCACTTCACAACCCAACTCTTCAATCAGCATGGGGCCAAGCTCGCCTGCTATGCCGTTGCCGGCATCGACCACTACTTTTAGCGGCGCAGCGACAGCGATATCGCCCACAATGCGATCGAGATACGCTCTGCGTACGTCGTCTGAAGACTGAGTGCCTCGGCCGGCAGCAAGATCACCGGTCTGCACCCGTTTGTAAAGCGCTTGTATAGCCTCACCAGAGAGGGTTTCACCGCCCAGCATGATCTTGAGACCATTATAGTTAGCTGGGTTATGGCTTCCAGTCACCATCACACCCGACCCGTTCTCAAGGTGATGGGTCGCGAAATACAGCACCGGCGTTGGCACGGCGCCCACATGAATAACGTTACAGCCTGCCGCCATCACACCTCGTGCCAAGGCATCAGCTAACTCGGGGCTTGAGTGGCGACCGTCGTAACCAATGCATAACGATGCCAGCCCACGACTGATCGCCTCTGAGCCGATGGCCACGCCGATGCGCTCAACAATAGACGGTGAAAGAGTCTCGCCGACAATGCCGCGAATATCATACGCCCGGAAAATATCCGGTGATATTTCAACGTCCAGCTCGTCCATTTCATCAACTCCCGGCATTTCTCCGCCGGTAAAGAATGAGCTGTCGCTATGGCCGCTGCCGAAGCCCAGAACATCTTCATCGCCGTCCAACATATCGATATCCGGCAGCTCTTTGTCCTGAAACAGCGGCTCCGCATCGGCCGCCTCTGCCGTCCTTGATCCCTTAACCGGTTTTGGCTTTGCCGCTTCTGCGGCCTTGGCCAGGCGCTTGTCCACCACTTGGGACAATCTATAAAACACCTCACCAGCGGAGGCAACCAGATCCCATTGAAATGCAGGCAGTTTCTGCCGCTCACCGCCGAACACTTTGTGGGCCCACTGAACCAGGCTGGTTACTTCGTGACGCAGATTTTTCTGGGCGCCAAGCAGTAACATCCACACCAGTATGGCGGCTATGAGAATGGGCACGCCCACCAGAAACGCTACCAGCAGTATATTAACAGGAGGCTCTGGCAGAACGCCCGGCTTATAACTAATCGTCCAGTCGGGGTTAGCAAGGGCGCGAGTTTCCAGCGCGCCTGCACCCACATTGTCACCTTTGCCAACGAAGGTTCGGGATGCCCCGGAAACGGTTTGCACCAGGGCCAGCTCTCCACCGATTTGCGTATTTACCACAGAAAGGAGTGGCTGCAAAACTGAGGCATCGAAGACAACCAGAAGGCTGCCTACAACAGCCTTACTGGCTGGATTTCGAACAGGGGTGGCCATCTGCACATACCATTTGGCTTCCCGGGGAAAAGCATCCGGGTGCAGAGGCTGACTGCTTTCAGCACGGCGTGCCAGCTCAAGCCCCGCAAAACCCAACAGACTGCTTCCACTCCCAGTTCTTGGAATCTGGCGATAGGGGAACAGGAACACGGCTTGAACCCCAGGCAAAGCAGTCGCCAGCTTTTGCTCAACGGCTCCAGTATCTGCCCGCTCCAGCAACGCACCCACTACATGGGGCTGGGTTGCCAAGCCATTCACACTCCGCTGCATCAGTGTTAGGTATTGGCTTACCCGCTGTACAGCCGCATCGGCCTCTATGGTTTTCCAGTCACTGAAACGTTTATCCGCTGCCGGCTGTAACACCAAAAACTGCACCAGAACCACGGCTGCTACACCAGCCACCAATATCACCAGTGCCTGTTTTAACGCCGTCGAGCCAAGGTGTTTTAGTTTTGAGCCTGCGGGAGCCCGGGTTTTCTGTTTTTTTTCAGCTTTGGCAACCGGCTGTTCATCAACTGGTGCCTCGGGAGCTTTCTTTTTACCCAGCTTCATAGTTCATCCTGCAATTATCTTTTTTGTCCTGGACAGGCACATACCGGCAAAGTATAGACGCCGCAACGGATTTCTGCGCTAAGGCTTATTGATTATCGGGTGCCGGTAGAGCCAAAACCGCCTTCACCCCGAACACTGGCATCAAACTCGGTCACCACCTCAAAATCTGCCTGAACCACAGGCACCAGCACTAATTGAGCAATCCGCTCTCCCACTTCCACAGTAAAGTCAGTAGTACCACGGTTCCAGCAAGACACCATCAACTCGCCTTGGTAGTCCGAATCGATCAAGCCCACCAGGTTGCCCAGCACAATGCCGTGTTTGTGGCCAAGGCCGCTTCTGGGCAGGATCATGGCGGCCAGCGATGGGTCAGAAATGTGTATGGAAAGCCCGGTACGGATCAGTTGCGTGCCTCCCGGCTCCAACGTTAAGGGCTCATCCAGGCAGGCCCGCAAGTCCAAGCCGGCAGAGCCTTCAGTGGCATATTCGGGAAAGGCGATCTGGTTGCCAATCCGATCGTCAAGAATGCGTACCTGTAGATTTTTTCTGCTCATGTTATTCCTGCTTCCTTCAGATGGTCGCCAATCAGTGTTACAAGACGTTCGGCAATAACCTTTTTGCTGTCTGGCCCTATCGTTTCCTGTCCGCCCTCCCAGAATGCGGTGACAGCGTTATTGTCGCTGTTGAATCCCAGCCCTGGAGCGGACACATCGTTAGCTACAATCATGCGCAATTTTTTACGCTGCATTTTGCCTTTGGCATAGCGGGCAACGTCTGAGGTTTCGGCAGCGAAGCCCACCGTGAACGGTGCTTTCGGGCGCGCGGCAATGGTAGCCAGCGTGTCCGGATTACGTACCAGCGGCAACGCCATAGCCTCACTGGATTTCTTTATCTTATCGCTGGCACAGCTTTCTGGCCGGTAATCGGCCACCGCAGCGGTCGCCACAAACAGATCACAGCCCTCATCAACGGCCAGTGAAGAGGCCTTCAGCATATCGTCTGCGCTAACAACAGCGCGAATGTCTACCCCTTCCGGGGCCGGCAACGTAACCGGCCCGCTGACCAAAACAACCCTGGCACCTGCGTCCCTGGCAGCAACCGCCAGCGCATAGCCCATTTTGCCTGAACTGTGATTGCTGATGTAGCGCACCGGGTCGATAGATTCCCGTGTGGGGCCAGCGGTAATCACCACACGCTTGCCCGCAAGCACGCCAGATCCTGCGCCGGCGTCCTCTATCAGCCCAGCGATCACCGGCGGCTCAATCATGCGCCCCAATCCGGTATCACCACAGGCTTGCTCGCCCTGATCCGGGCCCCAAAGGGTTACCTGCAAATCCTCTTGCAGCAAACGGATATTGCGCTGCGTGCGCGCATTACCCCACATGGCCTGATTCATCGCCGGCGCCACTGCGATGGGTGACTCAGTCGCGCAGCAAACTGTGGTCAGCAGGTCATTAGCCATGCCTTGAGCAAGCCGCGCAATAAAATCCGCAGAGGCCGGGGCAATTACCACTTGGTCAGCCCACTTCGCCAGTTCAATATGCCCCATTCCGGCTT
The DNA here is from genome assembly GCF_052094685.1 of Marinobacter sp. Taxonomy (GTDB): domain Bacteria; phylum Pseudomonadota; class Gammaproteobacteria; order Pseudomonadales; family Oleiphilaceae; genus Marinobacter. The sequence continues at coordinate 1,346 of NZ_JBQDKB010000002.1, read as the reverse complement.
CTGCTTCCGGATCAAGCAAGGAGGTGCGCACAGGCTCGCCACTAAGCGCCTGAAAAGTCAGAGGCGTCACGAAAGCTTCTGCACCATGGGTCATAACAACCCTTACCTCATGGCCGGCCTTTTTCAGCAGGCGTACAAGCTCGGCACTTTTATAGGCTGCAATACCGCCAGTTACGCCCAGCAGGATTTTTTTTACCGCCATAAAGGCTCCGTATCCGCTTAAAAAGAAAGGCTTATAAGATAGCACGCTCTGGCCACACCAGCAGCCTACACGGCACCGCGTTTTACCGTTTGTTACGTTTTGACGTAACCTATATACATCTCGGGCACTGACAACTCTTATTTGACCCAGAGACTACGCTCGCTACTTGGGTGCAGGACGCACTCACCCCATAGAATAAAATGCAAGGAAGCCAGCATGACCGACCCAGCTTGGCCCATGGACGAACGTCCCCGGGAACGATTACTCGCCCACGGCCCTGAAAGCCTCTCTGACGCAGAATTGTTAGCAATTTTTCTACGTACCGGCACAACGGGCATGCCAGTAATGGAGCTCTCGCGCTTTCTGATTCAGGAATTTTCCGGATTGCGAGGGCTTCTTACCGCTTCTCGTCGCCAATTCTGTGAAGTAAAAGGGTTAGGGCCAGCAAAATATGCGCAGGTTCAGGCCGCGATGGAGATGGCCCGGAGAGTCATGGACGAGCCCCTACGCCAGGGTGATCCATTGCGCTCACCCGAAGACACTCGCCGCTTTCTCACTAGCCGACTGGGCACCTACCCCCACGAGGTTTTCGCGGGACTGTTTCTGGACAACCGGCACCGGGTTATTCAGTACCGCGAGCTGTTTAGAGGTACAATTGATGGTGCTGCCGTGTATCCCAGAGAAGTGGTTCGCCAGGCGCTGGAGGATAACGCCGCTGCGGTTATTTTTGCTCATAATCATCCCTCTGGCGTAGCAGAACCGAGCCAAGCTGACATTTCCCTGACCAAGCGACTGAAAGAAGCGCTTGGCTTGGTGGATATCAGGGTTCTTGACCATATGGTGATTGGCCACGGTGAGGTAATATCTCTCGCGGAACGTGGATTGATGTAAGTCGCCATGAAAAAGTACAGGGGGAATTGGCCAAATTCTCAACAATATTTTGCGTTGGGGTGCTGATTCTGGTATAAAAGCGTCCCTTTCTGGCGGCGTCTGGCGAGCAGCGTTCAGTTTAGAGGCGCAAACAGGGGCGTAACCGTTCCTCGGCAACCAGAGACGCATTAAAATCGATTTTGTATTTATTAAGACCAATGCTCAGGTCGGAGGCAAGTATGTCCAGAGTTTGTCAGGTAACCGGTAAGCGTCC
>NZ_JBQDKB010000001.1:0-114961 GCF_052094685.1 Marinobacter sp. | reverse complement strand
AGCAGCGGTCTCCAAAACCGCAGGTTGGGGGTTCGATTCCCTCCTGGCCTGCCATTTTTTTAACATCCGGATACATAAGTTGATTCCCATGGAGTCAAAAGCCGTTCAGTCAAACAGTCGTTTCGACCTAGTGAAGTGGCTGGTTGTGTTTGTGCTGGTTGCCGCTGGTGTAGTTGGTAATCAGTATTTTGGCGCCGAATCTTTGCTGTATCGGGTTCTGGCTCTTGTTGGTCTCGCTATTGTGGCAGCGTTTGTTGCACTGCAGACCGGGCGTGGGCGGCGTTTTGCGACGTTGCTGAAAGAAGCGCGCGTTGAGATCCGGAAGGTCGTATGGCCCACTAGGCCAGAACTGGTTCAAACCACGATTATCGTTGTGGTTTTTGTGCTGGTTGTGTCCTTGCTGTTGTGGGGCATGGATTCGATCATCAGTTTGCTGGTCGCCGGGTTTATCGGTTAACAGGAGTGGGCAATGGCTAAGCGCTGGTACGTGGTTCACGCATATTCTGGCTACGAAAAGCACGTAATGCGCACTCTCGCAGAGCGCATTGCGCTTGAAGGTATGGAGGATCAGTTCGGCGAAATACTGGTTCCTACCGAGGAAGTTGTGGAGATGCGAGACGGGAAGAAGCGCAAGAGTGAGCGCAAGTTCTATCCCGGATATGTTCTCGTTCAAATGGAAATGGATGACGGCACTTGGCATCTCGTGAAAAATACGCCGCGAGTGCTCGGCTTTATTGGTGGCACGAAAGATAAGCCAGCACCGATTACTGAGCGCGAGGCAGAAGCTATCTTGCGCCGCGTTGAGAGTGGTGTTGATAAGCCTAAGCCCAAAACACTGTTTGAGCCTGGTGAAGTTGTTCGCGTTATTGAGGGCCCTTTTGCGGATTTCAATGGCGTAGTAGAAGAAGTTGACTACGACAAGAGTCGTGTCAAGGTTGCTGTTCTGATTTTCGGTCGCTCAACTCCGGTAGAGCTGGAGTTTGGTCAGGTCGAGAAGGACTGATCAGTAGCATTTAACCGGAAGGCTCGCGCACTCAGGTGCTGCGGGCTTTTTGTGTCTGCAACGGGGAGCTGAAAGGCGCTTGAACCCACAGGAGTACTATCATGGCTAAAAAGATAGAAGCATATATTAAGCTTCAGGTTGCTGCCGGTAAGGCCAATCCAAGCCCCCCCGTTGGCCCTGCTTTGGGTCAGCGCGGCGTTAATATCATGGAGTTCTGTAAGGCATTCAACGCCCAGACCCAAGATATGGAAGCCGGGCTGCCGATTCCTACCGTTATCACTGTGTACAGTGATCGCAGCTTTACCTTTATCACTAAAACTCCGCCTGCGCCTGTTCTTCTTAAAAAGGCTGCCGGTGTTAAGAGTGGTTCTGGTCGTCCGAATACCGACAAGGTTGGTAAGGTGACTCGCGAGCAGCTTGAAGAAATCGCCAAGACCAAAGAGCCGGATCTGACTGCAGCCGATATGGAAGCAGCGGTTCGTACCATTGCGGGAACTGCCCGCAGCATGGGCCTAACCGTGGAGGGCGTGTAACATGTCGAAGTTGAGCAAGCGTCAGAAACTGATTCGTGAAAAAGTTGAGTCTGGCCGTTCCTACTCTGTTGATGAAGCAGTAACACTGCTGGTCGAGCTGGGGCAGGGCGTAAAGTTCAAAGAATCTTTAGACGTTGCAATCAACCTTGGTGTTGATGCGCGTAAATCCGACCAGGTTGTTCGTAGCAGCACTGTGTTGCCGCACGGTACAGGTAAAACTGTTCGTGTTGCGGTGTTCACGCAGGGTGCAAACGCTGAAAAAGCAACAGCGGCCGGTGCAGATATTGTTGGCATGGATGACCTCGCTGAAGAGGTTAAGAAAGGCAACATGGATTTCGATGTGGTTATTGCCACTCCGGATGCCATGCGTGTTGTTGGTCAGCTAGGTCAGATCCTTGGCCCTCGCGGCCTGATGCCAAACCCGAAAGTGGGTACCGTTACACCTGACGTTGAGACTGCGGTCAAAAACGCAAAAGCAGGGCAGGTGCGCTACCGTACCGACAAGAACGGTATTATCCACTCTCCTTTGGGGAATGTTGAATTCTCTGCCCAGAACATCAAGGAAAACCTTGAGGCTCTGGTAGCAGACCTGAAAAAGGCCAAGCCATCGTCGGCGAAAGGCGTGTATCTCAAAAAGATCACCGTTTCCTCGACTATGGGTCCTGGCCTGACTATCGATCAAAGCGGTCTTGAAGTCTGACGTTTTGAGCGGTAGTTGCTTTGTAGTCTAGGCGGAAGCCAAGACTGTCAAAGACCGCAGGCCCCTGAAGTCTTTTGACTGGAAGGGTTAAAGCAACGCCTGCGCAGACGGTGTGAAGACGTTCTCTCTGAACCCAAACACCGTTAAGGCGCCCGAAGGAAGCCGATTTGCAAGTGGCTTTCAGGGCAATGATGGGTTTGCCGGGAATACCCCCGGCGAAATCGAGGAGAAATCCAGTGGCAATTAGACTCGAAGACAAGAAAGCGATCGTCGCTGAAGTCAACGAGACTGCCGGTGGTGCTCTGTCTGTGGTTCTGGCTGACTACCGTGGCGTCACCTCTGGTGACATGACGGCTCTGCGTGCCAAAGCTCGTGCTGAGAATGTTCATCTCAAGGTTGTTCGTAACAATCTTGCGAAGATCGCTATTCGTGGTACCGAGTTTGAGTGCATCGATGAGGCCCTGGTCGGCCCGACTATTTTGGCATTCTCTATGGAAGATCCGGGAGCGGCCGCGCGCCTGCTGAAGGATTTTGCGAAAGAGAAAGAGGTGTTCGAGATTAAAGGCCTGGCTGTCGGCGGTGAGCTGATGGGCGCAGACCAGATCGATCGTCTTGCCAAGTTGCCAACACGTCACGAAGCGTTGACGATGCTGGCAGCAGTAACACAGGCACCAATCACCAAGCTGGCACGGACACTGAACGAAGTTCCTTCGAAAGTGACCCGCGCTGTAGCGGCAGTTCGCGACCAGAAGCAAGAAGCTGCTTGATTCTGTTGAACACCATTTTTACCATTTTGGGAGAAAGTCATGGCTCTGTCTAACGAAGACATTTTGAACGCAATTGCAGAAATGAGCGTAATGGACGTTGTAGCGCTTGTTGAAGCAATGGAAGAGAAGTTCGGCGTATCTGCCGCTGCAGCCGTTGCTGCTGCACCTGCAGCTGCCGGCGAAGCCGCTGCTGTAGAAGAGCAGACCGAATTTGACATTATTCTTACCGGTCACGGCGAGAAGAAAGTAAACGTAATCAAGGCTGTTCGTGAACTGACCGGTCTTGGTCTGAAAGAAGCTAAAGAACTGGTTGACGGCGCGCCTTCCACTATTAAGGAAGCAGCGAGCAAAGACGACGCAGAAGAAGCTAAGAAGAAGCTTGAGGAAGCAGGCGCTTCTGTTGAGCTTAAGTAAGAGTCGGCTGTTGATCGAAACTGCGCGTCGAGCGTAGATAGGCTGGTGGCTTTGTGCCACCGGCCTTTTTCTGTTGTATATGCTATAGAGTCTGGTGAGCACGCGCAGGTTGGTTTTAGATCTGCAATCGGTTACCAGAATCTTTGTTCAAGACGGCGCGATAAGCCGAGCAATTCGGCCCCGAAGCAAAACATTGGTTGCTTCTTGATACCAGGTATCAGGTCTAAAGCTGGGGAATGCAGATGACTTACTCCTACACTGAAAAAAAGCGGATCCGCAAAGATTTTAGTAAATTGCCTTCCGTGATGGATGTCCCCTATTTGCTGTCTATTCAGCTGGATTCATTCCGGGACTTCCTGCAAATGGAAGCCGCCCCTGGAGATCGTCGGGAAACCGGTCTTCACGCAGCATTCAAATCCGTATTTCCGATTGCCAGCTACTCTGGCAATGCTGCACTCGAGTATGTGAGCTACCGTATCGGTGAGCCCGTATTTGATGTCAAGGAATGCCAGCTTAGGGGCGTAACATACGCGGCGCCGCTGAGAGTTAAAGTCCGCCTTATCATTTACGATAGGGAGTCGTCCAACAAGGCGATCAAGGACATCAAGGAACAAGAAGTCTACATGGGCGAAATGCCCCTGATGACTGAGAATGGTACCTTCGTTATCAACGGTACCGAGCGTGTTATTGTTTCCCAGTTACACCGCTCTCCCGGTGTGTTTTTTGATCATGACAAAGGTAAGACCCATTCGTCTGGCAAGCTGCTGTATTCAGCTCGGGTGATTCCTTACCGTGGTTCGTGGCTCGATTTCGAGTTCGATGCGAAGGACTCTGTCTTCGTTCGTATCGATCGCAGGCGTAAACTGCCTGCTTCCATCCTTCTGCGTGCGCTGGGATATACCTCCGAGCAAATGCTGGAAATGTTCTTTGATACGAGCAAGTTCACTCTGGCTGCGGAGCATTGCAAGCTTGAGCTGGTACCAAGCCGCCTTCGTGGTGATATCGCGACGTTTGATATCAAAGACAACGACGGAAAGCTGATCGTTGAAGAAGGGCGTCGGATTACCGCTCGTCACATCAAGCAGCTAGAAAAAGCAGGCATCGACGAGCTTGAGGTCCCCACTGAATATCTGTACGGGCGCGTTCTTGCCAAAGATATGGTGGACCAGGCCAGCGGTGAAGTTCTCGTTGAGTGCAATACTGAGCTGAGCGATGAGGTTGTTGCCAAGATTCTGGATGCTGGCGTAACAGACATCGAGACGCTTTATACCAACGACTTGGATTGCGGTCCGTTTATGTCCGATACACTGCGTATCGACCCGACCCGTAGTCCGTTAGAGGCGCTGGTTGAAATTTACCGCATGATGCGCCCTGGAGAGCCGCCCACTAAGGATTCGGCAGAGAACCTGTTTAACAACTTGTTCTTCTCTGAGGAGCGATACGATCTGTCGGCTGTCGGTCGGATGAAGCTCAACCGTCGTCTGCGCCGGGAAGAGAGTACCGGTGAAGGCACGCTGACTCACGAAGACATAATCGATGTTCTCAAAACCCTGATCGATATCCGTAACGGACAGGGCAATGTAGATGATATCGATAACCTGGGTAACCGTCGTGTGCGTTGCGTAGGCGAAATGGCGGAGAACCAGTTCCGCGTCGGCCTGGTTCGTGTAGAGCGTGCCGTGCGTGAACGTTTGAGTCTGGCAGAAAGTGAAGGCTTGATGCCTCAGGATCTGATCAATGCCAAGCCGGTTGCAGCTGCGGTTAAGGAGTTCTTTGGTTCCAGTCAGTTGTCCCAGTTTATGGACCAGAACAACCCGCTGTCTGAAGTGACTCACAAGCGTCGCATTTCGGCCCTTGGGCCAGGTGGTTTGACTCGTGAGCGTGCCGGTTTTGAAGTTCGTGACGTTCACCCGACGCACTATGGTCGTGTGTGCCCGATTGAGACACCAGAAGGCCCGAACATTGGTCTTATAAACTCGCTGGCTACCTATGCCCGTGCCAACTCTTACGGCTTTCTTGAGAGTCCGTACCGAAAAGTTGTCGATGGCCTGGTAACTGATGAGCTGGTTTATCTCTCTGCTATCGAAGAAAGCAATTACGTTATCGCTCAGGCCAGTGCTGCCGTGGACGAAGGCAAGCGCCTGATGGACGAGCTGGTAACGGTACGTCATCAGAACGAAACCACGGTCATGCCTCCTGAAGCCGTCAACTTCATGGATGTATCGCCGCGTCAGGTTGTATCTGTTGCAGCCTCACTGATTCCGTTCCTTGAACACGATGATGCTAACCGAGCCCTGATGGGCGCGAACATGCAGCGTCAGGCAGTTCCGACATTGCGCTCCCAGGTACCACTGGTTGGTACGGGTGTTGAGCGTACGGTTGCCCAGGATTCCGGCGTCTGTGTGACGGCCCGTCGTGGTGGTGTGATTGAAAGCGTTGATGCGGCTCGTGTGGTTGTTCGTGTTAATCATGAGGAAACCGAGGCTGGTGATGCTGGTGTGGATATCTACAACCTTACCAAGTACACCCGTTCGAACCAGAACACCTGTATTAATCAGCGCTCCATTGTTCGACAGGGGGATGCGATTGCCCGCGGTGATGTGCTCGCAGACGGGCCTTCTGTAGATCTCGGTGAGCTGGCTCTGGGGCAGAACATGCGCATCGCATTCATGCCTTGGAACGGTTACAACTTTGAGGATTCCATCCTCATTTCCGAGAAAGTGGTTCAGGAAGACCGTCTGACCACCATCCACATTCAGGAATTGACCTGTGTGGCTCGTGATACCAAATTGGGCAGCGAAGAGATCACCGCGGACATTCCGAACGTTGGCGAAAGTGCGCTGGCCAAGCTAGATGAGTCAGGCATTGTTTACATAGGTGCTGAAGTTGGCGCTGGCGACATTCTGGTAGGCAAGGTAACACCCAAGGGTGAAACCCAGCTGACCCCGGAGGAAAAGCTACTGAGAGCTATCTTTGGTGAGAAGGCGTCTGATGTAAAAGACACCTCCTCCCGTGTGCCAACAGGCACCCGCGGTACCGTAATCGATGTACAGGTCTTTACTCGCGACGGTATCGAGAAGGATCAGCGAGCTCAAGCCATTGAGAAAGAGCAGCTGAACCAGTATCGCAAAGACTTGAAGGACGAGTATCGCATCGTTGAAGGCGCAACCTTCGAGCGACTGTTGAGCGCCCTGAAAGGTCAGTCAGTGATCAGTGGCCCGAGCCTGAAAAAAGGCGCCAGCCTCGATGAAGGGTACTTGGTAGAGCTGCCGCGTTCCGATTGGTTCAAGCTGCGCATGCAGGACGAAAGTCTCAATGAGCTGCTGGAGAAGTCCGAGCAGGGGCTTGAGGAGCGCAAGAAAGAACACGAAGCACGCTTTGATGATAAGAAAGGCAAGCTTCAGCAGGGTGATGATCTTGCGCCAGGTGTTCTGAAAATCGTCAAGGTTTACTTGGCGATCAAGCGTCGTATCCAGCCTGGTGACAAGATGGCGGGTCGTCACGGTAACAAGGGTGTTATCTCAGCAGTCAAGCCTATCGAAGATATGCCGTACGATGAGTTCGGTAATACTGTTGATATCGTTCTGAACCCGTTGGGTGTTCCTTCACGGATGAACGTAGGTCAGGTGCTTGAGACCCACTTGGGTGCAGCCGCCAAAGGCCTGGGGGAACGCATCGGCAAAATGCTGGATGAGCAGCGCAAGGTTGCCGAGCTGCGTAAGTTGCTTGATGAGATCTACAACCACTCTGATGAAGTGTTTAAAGTGGACTTGGATTCTCTGAGTGACAAGGAGATCCTTGAGATGTCCCACAACTTGCGCGGCGGTGTTCCCATGGCCACGCCAGTGTTTGATGGTGCTGAGGAAGCTGAGGTCAAGCACATGCTTGAGCTTGCAGGCCTGAGCACAACGGGTCAGACCATGTTGTACGATGGACGCACAGGTGACCGCTTCGATCGCCCGGTGACTGTAGGGTATATGTATATCCTCAAGCTCAACCACTTGATCGATGACAAGATGCACGCCCGTTCCACCGGTTCGTACAGCCTCGTTACTCAGCAGCCGCTGGGTGGTAAGGCGCAGTTCGGTGGTCAGCGCTTCGGTGAGATGGAAGTGTGGGCCCTAGAGGCTTACGGCGCAGCGTATACGCTGCAAGAAATGCTCACCGTTAAGTCTGACGACGTCAACGGTCGGACTAAGATGTACAAGAACATTGTCGATGGTGATCATCGTATGGAGCCCGGCATGCCGGAATCCTTCAACGTTCTTGTCAAGGAGATCCGTTCGCTGGGTATCGACATCGAGCTGGAATCTGAGTGAGCCGAATTGTTTTTGGCAGCGTGAGCGGGCACCTGGTGTGCCCGCCCGAGATTAACGCCATCCGGAGCTTTTACTGATGAAAGATTTGCTGAATCTTCTCAAGAGCCAGAACCAAAGTAAGGAATTTGATGCCATCCGTATAGGCTTGGCATCGCCGGAGATGATCCGTTCCTGGTCCTTTGGTGAAGTTAAGAAGCCTGAGACCATCAACTACCGTACGTTCAAGCCTGAGCGTGACGGTCTTTTCTGTGCCAAAATTTTCGGCCCAATCAAAGACTACGAGTGTCTGTGCGGCAAGTACAAGCGCCTCAAGCATCGCGGAGTTATCTGCGAAAAGTGTGGTGTTGAGGTTGCACTGGCAAGCGTTCGTCGTGAGCGTATGGGGCATATTGAGCTGGCCAGTCCGGTCGCTCATATTTGGTTCCTGAAATCATTGCCGTCTCGCATCGGTTTGATGCTGGACATGACGCTGCGTGATATCGAGCGCGTACTCTATTTCGAATCGTTCATTGTGATCGATCCTGGTATGACCACGCTTGAGCGCGGCCAACTGCTGAACGATGAGCAGTACTACGAAGCTCTGGAAGAGTTTGGCGATGAATTTGATGCCCGTATGGGTGCTGAGGCCGTCAAGGAACTGCTCGAAGGTATTGATCTGCAGGAGCAGGTTGACCTGCTGCGGGAAGAAATTCCTCAGACCAATTCCGAGACCAAGATCAAGAAGTTCAGCAAGCGCCTGAAAATACTTGAGGCCTTCCTGTATTCCGGCAACAAGCCGGGCGACATGGTCATGACCGTGCTACCGGTTCTGCCGCCAGATCTGCGTCCGTTGGTACCGCTGGATGGCGGCCGGTTCGCGACGTCGGATCTCAACGATCTGTATCGCCGAGTAATCAACCGGAATAACCGTCTCAAGCGTCTGCTTGAACTGAATGCTCCGGACATCATCGTGCGTAACGAAAAGCGCATGCTGCAGGAAGCAGTAGACGCTCTGCTGGATAACGGTCGTCGCGGCCGTGCCATTACTGGCACTAACAAGCGCCCACTAAAGTCCTTGGCAGACATGATCAAGGGTAAGCAGGGTCGTTTCCGTCAGAACCTGCTAGGTAAGCGAGTCGACTATTCCGGCCGTTCCGTAATTGTTGTAGGGCCTTATCTGCGCCTGCACCAGTGTGGTTTGCCTAAGAAAATGGCACTTGAACTTTTCAAGCCGTTTATTTTCTCCAAGCTTGAGCATCGTGGCCTGGCTACGACCATCAAAGCGGCCAAGAAAATGGTTGAGCGTGAAGAAGGCGTTGTTTGGGATATTCTGGATGAGGTTATTCGTCAGCACCCGATCATGCTTAACCGCGCACCGACTCTGCACCGTTTGGGCATTCAAGCGTTTGAGCCGGTACTGATTGAAGGTAAGGCAATTCAGTTGCACCCACTAGTGTGTGCGGCCTATAACGCCGACTTCGATGGTGACCAGATGGCAGTACACGTACCGCTGACCCTGGAAGCCCAGCTTGAAGCTCGTGCGTTGATGATGTCTACCAACAACATTCTGTCTCCGGCAAACGGTGAGCCAATCATCGTGCCTTCACAGGATGTCGTACTTGGTCTGTATTACATGACTCGCGAGCGCAAAAGTGCGCTTGGTGAAGGCATGGTGTTTGCCGATGTAAAAGAAGCCCACCGCGCATACGGTGCCGGTCAGGTTGATCTTCAGGCCATCGTTAAGGTTCGCGTGAAGGAAGTTGCCATTCTTGAAAGCGGCGAGCGCACTGAAGAATATAAGATCGTGGACACCACGGTTGGTCGTGCGCTGCTGTTTGATATTGTTCCGGATGGGCTTTCCTATGACTTGGTTAACAAGCCTATGGTCAAAAAGGCGATCTCGAACCTGATCAATACCTGCTACCGGGATGCGGGGTTGAAAGAAACGGTTATTTTCGCGGATCAGCTCATGTACACGGGCTACCAGTATGCGACGGTTTCCGGTATTTCTATTGGCTTCAACGATTTCGAGATTCCCCCAGAGAAATACGAACTGGTGGATGCGGCTTCGCAAGAAGTTAAAGATATCGAGTCCCAGTACGCGTCGGGTCTGCTGACTCAAGGCGAGAAGTACAACAAGGTAATCGATATCTGGTCGCGCGCCAACGACAAGGTCTCCAAGGCCATGATGGAGCGCCTGGCGAAGGAAAAGGTCATCGGTGCCGACGGCAAGCCCGTCAAAGGCGAAGATGGCGAAGACCTGATGCAGGAGTCGTTCAACTCCGTATACATGATGGCCGATTCCGGTGCTCGAGGCTCTGCTGCGCAGATTCGTCAGCTGGCTGGTATGCGTGGTCTGATGGCTAAGCCAGATGGCTCGATCATCGAAACGCCAATTACCGCCAACTTCCGTGAAGGCTTGAACGTACTTCAGTACTTTATCTCGACTCACGGTGCCCGTAAGGGTCTGGCGGATACCGCACTGAAGACTGCCAACTCTGGTTACCTGACTCGTCGCTTGGTTGACGTATCACAGGATCTGGTGGTTACCGAGGAAGATTGCGGCACCGAAGTCGGCCTGCTTATGACACCGCACATTGAAGGCGGTGACGTAGTTGTGCCTCTGGGGGCTCGTGTGCTTGGTCGTGTAACGGCTCGGGACGCATTTACGCCAACCGATAAGGACAATGCTGTTGTTCCTGCTGGTACGCTGCTGGATGAGAAGACGATTGAGACAATCGAAGGCGCTGGCGTAGACGAAATATGGGTTCGCTCTGCGATCACCTGTGAGACTCGTCACGGTATCTGCTCCAAGTGCTACGGTCGCGACCTGGCTCGTGGTCATCGCGTTAACGTTGGCGAGGCAGTGGGTGTTATCGCTGCTCAGTCTATTGGTGAGCCGGGTACTCAGCTCACCATGCGGACGTTCCACATTGGTGGTGCGGCAAGCCGGGCTTCAGCGGTAGATAGCATTCAGGTCAAGCATGGCGGCAGGGTTCGCCTGCATAACCTGAAGTCGCTCGAAAAGACGAATGGTTCCTTGGTTGTTATTTCTCGCTCTTCTGCGTTGGCTGTGGCCGATGATCAAGGGCGTGAGCGTGAGTTGTACAAGCTGCCATACGGCGCCGTGTTGTCAGTGAAAGACGGTGACGAGGTTGAGGCGGGCGTTGTGGTTGCTAAATGGGATCCGCACACTCACCCAATCATTGCGGAAGCCGAAGGTACAGCCAAGTTCGTCAATATGGATCAGGGTATTACCGTACGTACCCAGACCGATGAGCTCACTGGCCTGTCCACCATGGAGGTCATCGATCCTAAGGAGCGCCCGGCGGCGGGTAAAGACATTCGCCCGGCCATCCAGATGATTGATGAGTCAGGTGAAGACGTTGACTTGCCAGGTGGTGGCGCGGCGATCTTCTTCATGCCGGCAAATGCCCTGGTCACTATGGCCAACGGCGCGCGTATTGAGTTGGGTGATGTGGTTGCCCGTATTCCTCAGGCGAGCTCTAAAACACGTGATATCACCGGTGGTTTGCCGCGGGTTGCCGACTTGTTCGAAGCCCGTCGTCCGAAAGAGTCCTCGATTCTTGCTGAGATCAGCGGAATGGTGTCGTTCGGCAAGGAAACCAAAGGTAAGAAGCGCCTGGTGCTTACGCCGAAAGACGCAGACCCTTATGAGGTTCTGATTCCGAAGCATCGCCAGATGAACGTGTTTGAAGGCGAGACCGTTGAGAAGGGTGAGGTGATTTCGGATGGCCCATCCAATCCGCATGATATCTTGCGCTTGCTGGGTGTGGTTGCGTTGGCGAATTACATCACCAATGAAATCCAGGACGTATACCGCCTGCAGGGTGTTGTCATAAACGACAAGCACATTGAGGTCATCGTTCGCCAGATGCTACGGAAGATCGAAATAACGGATCCGGGTGATACGGCTCTGCTTTCGGGAGATCAGTTGGAGATTACCCGACTGCTCGAAGAAAACGAAAGAGTCATTGCGGAAGACAAAGAGCCTGCAAGGTTCGAGCGTCTGCTGTTGGGTATCACAAAGGCTTCTTTGGCAACTGAGTCGTTCATTTCTGCGGCTTCGTTCCAGGAAACAACCCGTGTACTCACCGAAGGTGCGGTCACCGGAAAGCGCGATTATTTGCGCGGCCTGAAAGAGAACGTAGTGGTTGGTCGACTGATTCCTGCGGGAACCGGGTTGGCTTATCACGCCGAGCGTCGACGCAAGCGCGAACTGGAAGAGCAGGGCGTTACAGCTGCCGACGTTGAAGAAGCTCTGAGCGCAGAACTCAACCGCGGAGGTTGAATTCTGCGTGCCGTCTCCGTGTAGTTACTTATGCGGAGGTGGTTAAAAAGAGAACAGTCGTCTTGACTGTCCGGGGGCGCAGGCTTAAACTTGCGACCCTTAATTTTACCCCCTTTATTGGGGGTAAGTTTCATTGATTTGGTTTTTTGGAGTTTGCTTACATGGCAACGATTAATCAGTTGGTGCGTAAGCCTCGTAAGCGCAAGGTAGCCAAGAGCGATGTTCCTGCTCTTCAGGCATGTCCTCAGCGCCGTGGTGTGTGCACTCGTGTGTATACCACAACGCCGAAGAAGCCGAACTCAGCACTACGTAAAGTGTGCCGTGTTCGTCTGACTAACGGCTTCGAGGTTTCCTCTTACATTGGTGGTGAAGGTCACAACCTTCAGGAGCACAGTGTTGTGCTTATCCGTGGCGGTCGCGTAAAAGACCTTCCGGGTGTGCGTTATCACACTGTTCGCGGAACACTGGACACCCAAGGTGTGCAGAACCGTAAGCAGGGTCGCTCCAAGTACGGTACAAAACGTCCCAAGTCCTGATATCCCACGCGGGTGTCTTTTATCGTTGCTTGTCAGAACGGTAAGAGTAAGGCTGAGTAGCTTTTGGCTATCTCAGGGGTTCCTGAAGACCTTTTAATTAAATAAGGGCTTATCGATGCCTAGAAGAAGAGTTGCAGCTAAACGGGAGATTATCCCGGATCCGAAATTCGGCAGTGCACGTCTTGCCAAGTTCATCAACCACGTGATGGAAAGCGGTAAGAAAGCAGTTGCAGAGCGTATCGTATACGGTGCTCTGACAATCGTTGCCGAGAAGTCCAAAGAAGAGCCGATCGACATGTTCGAAAAGGCCCTGGAGAACATCCAGCCGATGGTTGAGGTTAAGTCCCGTCGTGTGGGTGGTGCTACTTACCAGGTGCCTGTAGAAGTACGGCCTTCCCGTCAGAACGCGCTGGCTATGCGCTGGCTCGTAGAATTTTCACGGAAGCGCGGCGAGAAATCTATGGCGCAGCGTTTGGCCGGTGAGATTCTTGACGCCGCTGACAGCAAGGGTTCAGCTGTTAAGAAGCGTGAAGACGTACACCGCATGGCAGAAGCCAACAAGGCGTTCTCTCACTTCCGTTTCTAATCAGCCGAGGTTTATACAGTGGCACGCAAAACTCCGATTAAACGTTACAGAAACATTGGTATCTGTGCGCACGTTGATGCGGGCAAAACCACAACGACCGAGCGTATTCTTTATTACACCGGTCGTAGCCATAAGATGGGTGAAACCCATGATGGCGCGTCTACTACTGACTGGATGGCCCAGGAGCAGGAGCGAGGTATTACCATTACTTCTGCTGCTGTCACCACGTTCTGGCAGGGTATGGACAAGCAGTTCGATGAGCATCGTATCAACGTTATTGATACCCCGGGCCACGTTGACTTCACTATTGAAGTTGAGCGTTCGCTGCGGGTTCTTGATGGCGCTGTGGTTGTTTTCTGCGGGTCCTCAGGTGTTGAGCCGCAGTCAGAGACTGTCTGGCGCCAGGCCAACAAGTATGAAGTTCCGCGCATGGTGTTCGTCAACAAGATGGATCGCGCCGGTGCTGATTTCTTGCGTGTGGTTGAGCAGATCAAAAAGCGCTTGGGCGCTACTCCGGTTCCGCTGCAGCTGCCAATTGGGTCTGAAGAGAATTTCAATGGCGTTGTAGATTTGCTTCGAATGAAGGCGATTTACTGGAACGGTGATGATCAGGGTATGACCTACGAGTTGGGTGATATTCCGGAAGACATGACCGATGAGGTTGCCAAGTATCGTGAGCTTCTGGTTGAGGCTGCCGCCGAAGCCAGCGAAGAGTATATGGAGAAGTACCTTGAAGAAGGTGAGCTGACTCTGGAAGAAATTAAGAAAGGTCTTCGTACGCGTACCATCGCTAACGAAATCGTTCTTGCTTGCTGCGGCTCAGCCTTCAAGAACAAGGGCGTTCAGGCGGTGCTGGATGCTGTCATCGAATACTTGCCGGCTCCGGACGAAGTAAAAGCGATCCGCGGTGAAGTTGATGAAGATGGCACCGAAGAGACGCGTCCAGTTGATGACAAGGCTCCGTTTGCGGCGCTGGCGTTTAAGATCGCTACGGATCCGTTTGTGGGTTCTTTGACGTTCTTCCGGGTTTACTCGGGTACGCTGGAGTCAGGCAACGCAGTTTTCAACTCGGTAAAAGGCAAGAAAGAGCGTGTGGGCCGTATGGTTCAGATGCATGCCAATGATCGGGAAGAGATTAAGGAAGTTCTTGCGGGTGACATTGCTGCGGCGATCGGCCTGAAGAACGTCACCACAGGTGACACCCTGTGTGACGAAAACCACAAGATCATCCTTGAGCGTATGGAATTCCCTGAGCCGGTTATTTCGGTTGCGGTTGAGCCTAATTCCAAGGCGGATCAGGAAAAGATGGGTGTGGCCCTGGGCAAGTTGGCTCAGGAAGATCCATCCTTCCGTGTGCGTACTGATGAGGAAACAGGCCAGACCATTATTTCTGGCATGGGTGAGCTTCACCTGGATATTCTTGTTGACCGTATGCGTCGCGAGTTCAAGGTTGAGGCGAATATCGGTAAGCCGCAGGTTGCGTATCGTGAGTGTATTCGTAAGTCAGTAGATGTCGAAGGCAAGTTTGTTCGTCAGTCTGGTGGTCGTGGTCAGTATGGTCACGTAAAGGTCAGGATTGATCCGCTGCCGCTGGATGTTGAAGATGGTGAGAACTTCATCTTTGTAAACGAAATTGTCGGCGGTGCTGTTCCTAAGGAATACATTCCAGCGGTTCAGCAGGGTATCTCGGAGCAGATGCAGAACGGCTGTCTGGCCGGCTATCCGCTGCTGGGTATCAAGGCAACCTTGTACGATGGTTCTTTCCACGATGTGGACTCCAACGAAATGGCGTTCAAAATCGCGGGTTCCATGGCGATGAAGAAGGGCGCCTTGGAAGCGAACCCGGCTCTGCTTGAGCCTATGATGAAGGTTGAGGTTGTAACGCCTGAAGATTATATGGGTGATGTGGTTGGCGACTTGAACCGCCGTCGTGGCCTGATTCAGGGTATGGAAGACGGCCCAGCCGGCAAAACTGTGCGTGCTGAAGTTCCGTTGTCTGAGATGTTTGGGTATGCGACTGATGTTCGGTCGGCGACCCAGGGCCGCGCGTCCTACGCTATGGAATTTTCGCGTTATGCGGAAGCGCCAAACAACATTGCCGAAGCAATCATTAAGAAGGGTTGATACCCAGGACTTAAGTAACAGGAAGAGGTGTAACTGTGTCTAAATCAAAATTCGAACGTAATAAGCCGCACCTGAACGTGGGCACTATTGGTCACGTTGACCATGGTAAGACGACTCTGACCGCTGCCTTGACTCGTGTGTGTCACGAAGTTTGGGGTACGGGTTCTGCGAGTGCATTCGATCAGATCGATAACGCACCGGAAGAGCGTGCGCGTGGTATTACCATCGCGACCTCCCACGTTGAGTATGATTCCCCGGCTCGTCACTACGCACACGTAGACTGCCCAGGCCACGCTGACTATGTTAAAAACATGATCACTGGTGCGGCGCAGATGGACGGTGCGATTCTGGTTTGCTCCGCCGCTGACGGTCCTATGCCGCAGACTCGCGAGCACATCCTGCTGTCACGTCAGGTTGGCGTTCCTTACATCGTTGTGTTCCTGAACAAGGCGGACATGGTCGATGATGAAGAGCTGCTAGAGCTGGTCGAGATGGAAGTTCGCGAGCTGTTGAGCGCGTACGACTTCCCGGGTGACGACACTCCGATCGTTACCGGTTCAGCCCTGATGGCGCTGCAAGGTAAAGACGACAATGAAATGGGTACTACCGCTGTTAAGAAGCTGGTAGAAGCCCTGGACGATTACATTCCTGAGCCAGAGCGTGCGATTGATCAGCCGTTCCTGTTGCCGATTGAGGATGTGTTCTCTATTTCTGGTCGCGGTACGGTTGTGACTGGTCGTGTTGAGCGCGGTATCGTCAAGGTTGGTGAGGAAGTTGAGATTGTTGGTATCAAAGATACCGTTAAGACAGTCTGCACCGGTGTTGAGATGTTCCGTAAGCTTCTCGACGAAGGTCGTGCGGGCGAGAACGTAGGCGTACTGCTGCGTGGTACTAAGCGTGACGACGTTGAGCGTGGCCAGGTTCTATGTAAGCCAGGCAGCATCAAGCCGCACACCAAGTTTGAGTGCGAAGTGTATATCCTGAGCAAGGACGAAGGTGGTCGTCATACTCCGTTCTTTAAGGGTTATCGTCCACAGTTCTACTTCCGTACAACCGACGTAACTGGTTCCTGTGAACTGCCGGAAGGCGTGGAAATGGTTATGCCGGGTGACAACGTGAAGATGGATGTGACGTTGATTGCTCCGATCGCCATGGAAGATGGCCTGCGCTTCGCGATTCGCGAAGGCGGCCGTACCGTTGGTGCCGGCGTAGTTGCAAAGATCATCGAGTAATACACTCGTTGCATCAGGAGGAGGGGCTGATTTGATCAGCCCCTTTTTCCGTTTCGGTCGCAACCGCTTCACTCAACCCTGTCAAAACTATGTTTGTTGACAGGGTTGAGTATTATGCATACAATGCGGCTCCTTTTTTTGAAGGTCGGCTAACTAGTTAGTAGCTGCTACGAGTGGAGTTTGGTGCATCATGCAAAGCCAAAAGATTCGAATCCGGTTGAAGGCGTTTGATTATCGCCTGATCGACCAGTCCACGCAGGAGATCGTCGATACCGCTAAGCGGACCGGCGCTCAGGTGCGTGGGCCTATCCCTCTGCCGACGCGGAAGGAAAAGTACACTATTCTGGTTTCTCCGCACGTCAATAAAGACGCGCGCGACCAGTATGAAATTCGTACTCATAAGCGTTTGCTCGACATTGTTGAGCCAACCGAAAAGACAGTAGATGCTTTGATGAAGCTAGACCTGGCTGCAGGTGTAGACGTTCAGATTAGCCTCGGTTAATACCGCCCGGTATTAGTCTGTGTAACTGTCCTAAGGCCATAGAGGGTGAGAGCCCCGTACACTTAGAGGTGAAACATGGCAATTGGTGTTGTCGGCCGTAAGGCTGGTATGACCCGTATTTTTACGGAAGATGGGCAGGCGTTGCCTGTCACAGTAATTGAGGTTGAACCTAACCGCATTACTCAACTCAAGACTCTTGAGAATGATGGCTATCGCGCTGTTCAGGTGACTGTGGGTGCGCGTCGCGCGTCACGTGTTACTAAGGGCGAGGCAGGTCATTTTGCCAAGGCTGGTGTAGAAGCTGGCCGGGGGGTTTGGGAGTTTCGTCTGGCTGATGGCGAAGGTGAAGATCTAGCCGCAGGCGGCGAGATTGCTGCGACTGTTTTTGAAGATGGTCAGGCTGTTGATGCTACCGGTCAGTCCAAGGGTAAAGGTTTCCAGGGTGGCGTAAAGCGCTGGAACTTCTCCATGCAAGATGCAACGCATGGTAACTCCCTATCGCATCGTGCTCCGGGTTCTATTGGTCAGAACCAGACTCCGGGCAAGGTATTCAAGGGCAAAAAGATGGCGGGCCAAATGGGTAATGCGCAGGTAACAGTGCAGAACCTGAAAGTTGTCCGTGTCGACGCCGAGCGCAACCTCCTGCTGATTAGTGGTGCCGTACCTGGCGCGACTGGCAGTGATGTTGTCATCAAGCCTGCACTTAAAGCCTGAGGAGCGGTTCGATGGAATTGACTATTACAGGTAGTGGCAAAGGAATTTCTGTTTCCGATGCTGCATTTGCCAAAGATTTTAACGAGTCGCTGGTTCACCAGGTGGTTACTGCTTATATGGCAGCCGGCCGCCAAGGCACCAAGGCTCAGAAGACTCGTTCAGAAGTTCGGGGTGGCGGTAAGAAGCCTTGGCGTCAGAAGGGTACAGGTCGTGCACGTGCCGGTACCATTCGTAGCCCAATCTGGCGCGCCGGTGGTGTGACCTTTGCTGCTAAGCCTCGCGGCTTTGAGCAAAAGGTTAACCGTAAAATGTACCGCGCAGCAATGTGCTCTATTTTCTCTGAGTTGGTTCGTCAAGAGCGCTTGGTTCTGGTTGACGATTTCACGATCGATGCACCAAAGACCAAAGCTTTTACTTCTAAGCTGGCAGATTTGGGTGTTTCCAATGCCCTGATCTTGACAGAAAGCCTCGAGCAGAACCTGCATCTGGCTTCTCGCAACGTGCCTCACGTCGATGTGCGTGATGTTGCAGGTCTGGATCCAGTTAGCCTGGTTGGCTTTGAGAAGATCGTGGTGACTGTTCCCGCTCTGAAGAAGATCGAGGAGATGCTGGGATGAATCAGGAACGTATTTATAAGGTCCTTCTTGGGCCTCACGTATCGGAGAAAGCCTCTATGGTTGCCGAGCATGGTCAGGTCGTTTTTCGGGTCGCCCCGGACGCCACCAAGCCGGAAATCAGGAAGGCTGTTGAGCAGTTGTTCAACGTCACCGTAGAAGGTGTTCAGGTTCTGAATCGTAAGGGCAAGCTTAAGCGCACTGCCCGCGGGTTCGGCAAGCGTAATGACATTCGTAAGGCTTATGTAAAGCTGGCTGAAGGTCAGGACATCGATTTTCTGGATGTGGAATAAGGTAAAGGGGTCGTAATATGCCGATCGTCAAAACCAAACCAACATCTGCCGGACGCCGTCACGTTGTAAAGCTTTACAACCCGGATTTGCACAAAGGGCGCCCTTACGAACCGTTGGTCGAATCACAAAGTAAGTCGGGTGGCCGTAATAACGCTGGCCGGATTACTACCCGTCATGTTGGTGGTGGTCATAAACAGCACTACCGTATTATTGACTTTAAGCGGACCAAAGATGGTATTCCTGCGACAATTGAGCGCATTGAATACGATCCTAACCGCTCTGCGCATATTGCGCTGATCAAGTACGCCGATGGCGAGCGTCGTTACATTATCGCTCCCAAAGGCCTGCAGATTGGTCAGCCTGTGCGCTCAGGAATCGACGCGCCTATTAAGGTGGGAAGCACGTTGCCGCTGCGGAATATCCCAGTAGGTTCTGTGGTTCATTGCGTTGAGCTCAAGCCTGGCAAAGGTGCTCAGCTGGCTCGCTCTGCGGGCGCATCCGTACAGCTGGTTGCTCGGGAAGGCGCTTATGCGACTATCCGCCTGCGTTCAGGTGAAATGCGTAAGGTGCTTGTAGATTGCCGTGCTACGTTGGGTGAAGTATCCAACAGTGAGCACAGTCTCAAGCGGCTTGGCAAAGCGGGTGCATCACGTTGGCGTGGCAAGCGTCCAACAGTACGTGGTGTTGCTATGAACCCAGTTGACCACCCGCATGGTGGTGGTGAAGGGCGTACCTCTGGCGGACGTCACCCGGTTACTCCGTGGGGTGTTCCGACCAAAGGGCATAAGACTCGTAAGAACAAGCGTACTGACAAAATGATAGTACGTCGTCGTTCAGCCAAGTAAACGACTACATAGAGGTAAATGCTGTGCCACGTTCTTTAAAGAAAGGTCCTTTTATAGACCTGCATCTGTTGAAGAAGGTCGAGGCAGCTCTGGAAATAAATGACAAGCGACCGATCAAAACCTGGTCGCGTCGCTCAACGATCTTTCCAGAGTTCGTAGGCTTGACCATTGCAGTCCACAACGGCAGGCAGCACGTGCCGGTTTATGTCACCGAAGATATGGTCGGGCATAAACTGGGTGAGTTCGCGGCAACGCGTACTTATCGTGGCCATTCGGCCGACAAGAAAGCTAAACGCTGATTGTGAGGGGAATAGAAATGGAAGTAGCAGCCAAGTATAAGGGCGCTCGCCTCTCAGCTCAGAAAGCACGTCTTGTCGCCGACCAGGTCCGCGGCAAGGCTGTTGAGGACGCCCTGAACATTCTGACTTTCAGCCCGAAGAAGGCGGCGGGGATTATCAAGAAAGCTCTTGAATCTGCCATCGCTAACGCTGAGCACAACGAAGGTCTGGACGTTGACGAACTGCGGGTTTCCACTGTGATGGTGGATGAAGGCCCGACGCTCAAGCGGATCAAAGCTCGAGCCAAGGGGCGCGCTGATAGAATCATGAAGCGCACCTGTCATATCACCGTCAAGGTCGCCGACAAGTAGGAGATGCTCAGATGGGTCATAAAGTAAATCCGATCGGCTTTCGCCTGGGTGTGATCAAAGAGCACAACTCAGTATGGTATGCCGATAAAAAGGAATACGCGAAGAACCTGTTGAATGATATTCAGGTGCGCGAATTCCTAGACAAGCGTCTTGTAAAAGCGTCTGTCAGCAAGATTGTGATCGAGCGCCCTGCTCAGAACGCCCGTATCACGATTCATACTGCCCGCCCCGGTATAGTTATCGGTAAAAAGGGTGAAGATGTTGATCGTCTGCGTCGTGAAGTCGGCGCAATGATGGGCGTGCCCGTCCACATCAACATTGAAGAAGTCCGCAAGCCGGATTTGGATGCCCGCCTGGTAGCACAAAACGTTGCCGGTCAGCTGGAGCGTCGTGTGATGTTTCGTCGTGCTATGAAGCGCGCGGTACAGAACGCAATGCGTCAGGGAGCCAAGGGTATTAAGATTCAGGTTGGCGGTCGTCTCGGGGGAGCTGAAATTGCCCGTTCCGAGTGGTATCGCGAAGGTCGTGTTCCGCTGCACACACTGCGTGCAGATATTGATTACGCAACCTACGAAGCGCACACCACTTACGGCGTAATCGGCGTCAAGGTATGGATCTTCAAAGGTGAGATTCTTGGTGGTATGGAACAAGTCCGTGCTGACAAGAAAGCCTCTGGGAAAAAAGGTTCTAAGTAAAGGGGCACTCTTATGCTGCAACCAAAACGCACCAAATTTCGCAAGGTAATGAAGGGCCGTAACACCGGTCTTGCTCACCGCGCTAACAAGGTGAGCTTCGGTGAATACGGATTGAAGGCGACCAGTCGCGGGCGTATAACTGCTCGTCAGATTGAAGCCGCACGTCGTACCATGACTCGTAAGATCAAGCGGGGTGGTAAGATCTGGATTCGCGTCTTCCCGGACAAGCCGATTACTGGCAAGCCCCTGGAAGTTCGTATGGGTAAAGGTAAAGGTTCTGTCGAGTATTGGGTGGCTGAAATTCAGCCGGGCCGTATGCTCTACGAGATGGAAGGCGTTGCTGAAGATATCGCGCGTGAAGCTTTCACTCTGGCTGCTGCCAAATTGCCGGTACAGACCACCTTTGTAACGAGGACGGTGATGTGATGAAAGCAACAGAGCTGCGTGCAAAGTCAGCCGAGGAGCTGAAGCAAGAGCTGATCGGTCTCCTAAAGGAGCAGTTCAACCTGCGCATGCGTAAAGCGACGGGTCAGCTGAATCAGTCTCATCTCCTCCCAGGGGTGAAGCGTGATATTGCTCGCGTGAAAACAGTATTGAACGAAAAGGCAGGACAGTGACATGACCGAAGCTACCCAAACTGCCAGAACTCTGAGCGGCAAGGTCGTGAGCAACAAAATGGAGAAATCCATCGTGGTGTTGGTCGAGCGTCAGGTAAAGCATCCTCTGTACGGTAAGTACATGAAGCGTTCAACCAAGATTCACGCTCACGATGAGAGCAATCAGTGCAACATCGGTGACACTGTGACCATTCAGGAAACCCGTCCGGTCTCTAAGACCAAGAGTTGGGCCCTGGTGGAAGTCACTGAACATGCATCCAAGGTGTAAATCGCCCGGAGAACAACCATGATTCAGACTCAGACAATGCTTGAAGTCGCGGATAACAGCGGTGCGCGTCAGGTGATGTGCATTAAGGTCCTGGGCGGTTCACACCGGCGTTACGCCAGCGTAGGGGATGTTATTAAGGTGACCGTTAAGGAAGCCATCCCCCGCGGTAAAGTGAAAAAAGGCCAGGTCTTGAAGGCTGTAGTAGTGCGCACCCGCAAAGGTGTACGCCGTCCCGATGGGTCGCTGATCCGTTTCGACGGCAACGCGGCTGTACTTCTGAACGCTCAGGACGCACCAATTGGTACTCGGATCTTCGGACCGGTTACCCGTGAACTGCGAAATGAAAAGTTCATGAAAATTATCTCACTGGCACCCGAAGTACTTTAAAGGACCAGAGGCCGGTTATGAAAAAGATTAAACGAGATGACGAAGTAATCGTCACTACGGGGAAAGACAAAGGCAAACGTGGTAAAGTTCTGAAAGTTCAGGACGACGGCCGTGTGATTGTTTCTGGCATCAATATGATGAAGAAGCACACAAAGCCGAACCCGATGCTGGGCACCCCAGGTGGCATCGTCGAAAAAGAAGCACCTATCCAGGCTTCCAACGTAGCTGTTTTTAATCCGCAGACCGGCAAAGCCGATCGTGTTGGCTTCCAGGTTAAGGAAGACGGGACGAAGACGCGGATCTTCAGAGCTACGAACGAAGCTGTCGATAACCAGTAAGCGGTGGTGGTTACGATGCTTAACATGAAAGAGCAGTACAGCAAGGAAGTGGTACCCGCCCTGCAGAAAGAGTTCAGCTACAAGAACATTATGCAGGTTCCGCGTATCGAGAAGATTACCCTGAACATGGGTGTCGGTGAGGCGGTTGGTGACAAAAAGCTGATTGAAAATGCTGTGGCAGATTTAGAGCGCCTGGCAGGTCAAAAAGTGGTTGTTACTACGGCACGTAAATCTGTTGCGGGCTTTAAGATCCGTGAAGGTTGGCCGATTGGGTGTAAAGTTACCCTGCGCGGTGAGCGTATGTGGGATTTCTTTGATCGCCTGGTTCACATTGCGGTTCCCCGTATTCGTGACTTCCGTGGTCTGAATCCCAAGTCCTTTGATGGGCGCGGTAACTACAGCATGGGTGTGCGTGAGCAGATCATCTTTCCTGAGATCGAGTACGATAAAGTCGACAAGATCCGCGGTCTAGATATCACCATTACCACCAGTGCCGATACCGACGATGAAGGTCGTGAGCTGTTAAAAGCTTTCGGTTTTCCGTTCAAGAAATAAAGGAACGAGAGTAATGGCTAAGGTTTCCATGAAAAACCGTGAGTTAAAGCGCGAGCAAACCGTTGCGAAATTCGCAGCGAAGCGCGCTGAGCTCAAGGCGATTATCAAAAACCCAAATACCAGCGATGATGACCGTTGGGATGCGCAGATGAAGCTACAGCAGCTTCCTCGCGATGCGTCTCCTTCGCGTCTTCGTAATCGTTGCCAGGTGACTGGTCGTCCCCATGGCGTTCTTCGCAAGTTCGAGCTTTCACGGATTAAGCTCCGTGAATACGGCATGCGCGGTGACGTTCCGGGTCTGACTAAAGCAAGCTGGTAAGATAGGTAACCTGACTTAGGTCAGGTGCCTGTTGGTAAGCGGTGCGGCAAGCCGCTGCACAACTAAAAAGATCAGGAGCCTCATACCAATGAGTATGCAAGACACGCTTGCGGATATGGTAACCCGTATACGCAACGCCCAGATGGCATCGAAAGCAGACGTTACGATGCCGTCTTCAAAGATGAAGGTCTCAGTAGCTCAAGTCCTAAAGGATGAAGGTTATGTTGGAGATTTTTCCGTTTCAGCCGACGTAAAGCCTGAGCTGACGATCGCTCTTAAGTATTTCGGTGGCAAGCCAGTTATTGAGCAGATTAAGCGGGTTAGTCGCCCAAGTCTGCGACAGTACAAAGGCACCGGGGAACTGCCGAAGGTATCCGGTGGTTTGGGAGTCGCGATTGTCTCTACGTCTAAGGGCGTAATGACAGACCGCGCCGCACGAGCTGCTGGCGTGGGTGGCGAAGTCATCTGCACCGTATTCTAGGAGAATCACATGTCCAGGGTTGCCAATAATCCTGTCGTGCTGCCTTCCGGTGTTGAGGTTAAGCTGAACGGACAGGAAATTAGTGTAAAGGGCTCCAAAGGAGCGCTAGAGTTTTCAATTCACCAGGCGGTGGAAGTAAAGCAAGAAGAGAATCTTCTTCGTTTTGCTGCCCGTGATGGTGCCCAACAGTCCCGCGCTCTTGCTGGCACAACCCGCGCGCTGGTCGGCAATATGGTGACCGGCGTATCCGCAGGCTTCGAGCGTAAGCTCCAGCTGATCGGCGTAGGTTACCGGGCCCAGGCGCAAGGTAAGAAGCTCAATCTGACACTGGGTTTTTCTCACCCGGTAGAGTATGAGCTGCCCGAGGGGATTACTGCTGAAACTCCGTCCAATACGGAAGTTGTTATCCGCGGTATCGACAAGCAACAGGTTGGCCACGTCGCTGCGGAAATCCGCGCGTTCCGTCCGCCCGAGCCTTATAAGGGCAAAGGTGTACGGTATGCGGATGAGCAGGTAAGACGCAAAGAAGCCAAGAAGAAATAAGGCGGGACTATGAGCGCGAATAACGAAAGATTGCGTCGCGCACGCAAAGTGCGCATGAAGATCCGTGAACTGGGTACGACACGCTTGTGCGTTCACCGCACCCCGCGTCATATGTACGCCCAGGTTACGACAGCAGATGGCAGCCAAGTGATTGCTACTGCCTCCACGTTGGATAAGGAATTGCGCCAGGGTGCAACCGGTAACGTGGACGCCGCCAAAAAGGTTGGTCAGCTGATTGCTGAGCGTGCCAAGGCGGCAGGTGTGGAGCAGGTAGCATTTGACCGCTCCGGTTACCGTTACCACGGACGCGTACAGGCTTTGGCCGATGCAGCCCGTGAAGCTGGCTTGCAATTCTAAGAGGTGGAGAAGATGAGCGTTAACGATCAGAAGGCGCCTGAGCTCCAGGAGAAGCTGGTTCAGGTGAATCGCGTCGCCAAAGTGGTCAAGGGTGGTCGCGTTTTCGCGTTCACCGCACTGAGCGTTGTTGGTGATGGTAAAGGACGCGTTGGCTTCGGCCGCGGCAAGGCACGCGAAGTGCCGGTCGCTATCCAGAAGGCAATGGAAGCTGCACGCAAGAACATGGTAGATGTGCCGCTCGACGGTACTACCCTGCAGTACGCAGTGAAAGCCCAGCATGGTGGCTCCAAGGTGTACATGCAGCCCGCTTCTGAGGGTACAGGTATCATCGCCGGTGGTGCGATGCGTGCGGTACTCGAAGTCGCAGGTGTTCAGAACGTACTGTCTAAGTGTTACGGGTCTACCAACCCGGTGAACGTGGTACGTTCCACCATCAAGGGTCTTCAGGCCACTCAAGCGCCTGAAGATATTGCAGCCAAGCGCGGTAAATCCGTCGAAGAGATTCTGGGTTGAAGTCATGGCGAACGCAAAAACGATCAAAGTAACTCTGATCCGCAGCCCCATCGGCTGTCAGCCCAAGCACAAGCTTTGTGTGAAGGGTTTGGGTCTTCGTAAAATCGGCCAATCCGTTGTTGTGGAAGATACTCCTTCCATTCGCGGCATGGCTAATCGGGTAGATTACCTGGTTCGGGTTGAGGAGAACTAAGATGCGTCTAAACGAACTTAGTCCAGAGCCCGGTTCACGTCCTGCTGCGAAGCGCGTTGGTCGTGGGATCGGTAGCGGTTTCGGTAAAACCGGTGGCCGTGGTCACAAGGGTTTGAAATCCCGTTCCGGTGGCAGTGTTGCTCCTGGTTTCGAGGGTGGTCAGCAGCCTTTGGCTCGTCGTCTTCCGAAGTTTGGTTTTACATCGCGCCAGCAGCGCTATGTGGCCGAAATTCGTCTGAACGAACTGGCGAAGGTAGAAGGCGACATTGTGGATATTGCAGCTCTTAAGAAGGCTGACATCATCCGCGAAGAAATTCGCGAAGCCAAGGTTATCCTGTCGGGCGAGCTCGACCGCGCAGTAACCGTGAAAGGACTTCGGGTAACTAAAGGCGCGCGCGAGGCAATTTCTGCCGCGGGTGGCAAAGTCGAAGACTAAGGCGAGTCGAGGACTAAATGGCCAAGAACGCATCATTGCCTGCGGGCGCGGGAAAAGGACTGGCAGAGCTGCGATCGCGGCTCTGGTTTGTCTTCCTGGCATTGTTGGTGTACCGGATAGGTGCCCACATTCCGGTGCCAGGTATTAACCCAGACCGGCTGGCAGCACTGTTTGAGCAGAATCAGGGTACAATTCTGAGTATGTTCAACATGTTTTCAGGTGGTGCGCTCGAGCGCATGAGTATCTTCGCTCTCGGTATCATGCCGTATATCTCTGCCTCGATCATCATGCAGCTCATGACAGCGGTAAGTCCGCAACTTGAGCAGCTGAAGAAAGAGGGTGAGGCTGGCCGTCGAAAGATTAGCCAGTACACGCGGTATGGTACGGTTGTCTTAGCTCTGGTTCAGGGTTTTGGTATTTCTGTCGGGTTGGCCTCTCAGGGCGTCACCTTTAACGATAGTTTCAGTTTCCACTTTGTGGCGGTTGTCTCTTTCGTGAGCGGTGCGGTCTTCATGATGTGGCTGGGTGAGCAGATTACTGAGCGAGGTGTTGGCAACGGCATCTCCCTGTTGATTTTTGCAGGTATTGTCGCCGGGCTTCCCGGTGCAATTGGTCAGACTCTGGAACAGGCTCGTAACGGCGAGATGAGCCTGTTGGTTGTTCTGGGGATCGGTATCCTTGCGATTGCAGTAGTTGGCTTCGTAGTTTTCATGGAGCGTGGGCAGCGTCGGCTGACCATCAACTACGCGAAGCGGCAGCAAGGGCGCCGGGTGTTTGCTCAACAGTCTAGTCACCTACCTTTGAAGGTGAACATGGCTGGCGTCATTCCGCCCATTTTTGCTTCTTCCATTTTGCTGTTCCCGGCATCGCTGGGACAGTGGTTTGGCCAGGGCGAAGGTATGGAGTGGCTCAGCGATGTCTCCCAGGCACTGGCTCCAAGTCAGCCGTTGTACATCATTCTGTTTGCAGCAGCGGTGGTCTTCTTCTGCTTCTTCTATACAGCACTGATGTACAACCCGAAAGAAGTTGCGGATAACCTCAAGCGCTCTGGCGCGTTTATTTCGGGCATTCGTCCGGGTGATCAGACTGCCAAGTATATTGATGGTGTTCTGACTCGCCTGACTCTGTTCGGTGCAATGTACATTGCAGCAGTCTCCCTGTTCCCTCAGTTTCTGATGGTTGCGGGGAATGTGCCCTTCTATTTGGGTGGCACCTCACTGCTGATTGTTGTAGTCGTGGTGATGGATTTCATGGCCCAGGTTCAGTCGCACCTGATGTCGCATCAGTATGAATCGCTGATGAAGAAGTCCAATCTCAAGGGCTATGGTCGGAACGGTTAAACCCGTTCCCCTTGAAAACTGGAGTCGACAATGAAAGTACGCGCTTCGGTAAAGAAAATTTGCCGTAACTGCAAAGTAATTCGTCGCAATGGCTCAGTACGAGTCATTTGCTCGGAGCCTCGCCATAAGCAGCGTCAGGGCTAATTCCTTCGGGAAGCGGTCTGGCCTGTGAAAGGGGCATGAATAGTAGCGCTTGACTCGGTAGCGGGTCAGGCGCTATTATTTCGCGCCCTTATTAGTGGCGGAAAATTCACACAGCATAGCTTTGAACGCGGAGTAATTTGGATGGCACGTATAGCCGGTGTCAATATACCCGATCACAAACATGCTGTTATCTCGCTGACCTATATCTTTGGTGTTGGCAAGACAACAGCCCAGAAGCTTTGCGATGCAACCGGCGTTACGCCGGACGTAAAGGTCAAAGACCTTTCCGACGAGCAGCTTGAATCACTTCGTACAGAAGTTGGTAAAGCACTCGTTGAAGGCGATCTGCGTCGTGAAGTACAGATGAACATTAAGCGTTTGAAGGATCTCGGATGTCACCGTGGTCTGCGCCACCGTCACGGACTTCCAGTCCGCGGCCAGCGCACCAAGACCAACGCGCGCACCCGTAAAGGTCCACGCAAACCTATTCGCAGGTAACAGGTAGGCAAACATGGCAAAGCCAGGTACACGTACCCGTAAAAAGGTGAAAAAGACCGTTGTTGATGGCGTCGCGCACGTTCACGCGTCCTTCAATAACACTATCGTGACCATTTCTGACCGTCAGGGCAACGTCCTGTCTTGGGCTACCTCTGGTGGTTCCGGTTTCCGTGGGTCACGCAAGAGTACACCTTTTGCTGCGCAGGTAGCAGCTGAAAGAGCCGGTAACGCGGCTGCTGAATACGGCCTTAAAAACCTGGACGTAGAGGTTAAGGGTCCCGGGCCCGGACGTGAATCTGCAGTTCGTGCTCTTAATGGGTGCGGCTACAAGATCACTAACATCACAGATGTGACGCCGATTCCCCATAACGGTTGTCGTCCGCCTAAAAAGCGCCGCGTCTAACACAGGAGACAGTGAAATATGGCTCGTTATATAGGCCCGAAGTGCAAGCTGTCTCGTCGTGAAGGGACAGACCTTTTTCTGAAGAGCGGTGTTCGCTCACTTGATTCCAAGTGCAACATCGAGACTCCGCCGGGTATGCATGGCGCACGACGCAGTCGTCTGTCTGAGTACGGCGTACAGCTTCGTGAAAAACAGAAAGTCCGTCGTATTTACGGCGTTCTGGAAAAGCAATTCCGCAACTATTACAAAGAGGCGGCTCGCCTAAAAGGTGCCACAGGTGAAAACCTGCTGCAGCTTCTCGAGACGCGTCTTGATAACGTTGTATATCGCATGGGGTTCGGTTCTACCCGTGCAGAGTCCCGTCAGCTCGTCTCCCACAAGGCGATCCTGGTTAATGACAAGGTAGTGAACATTGCTTCCTATAAGGTCAAGCCAGGTGATGTTGTGAGTGTACGCGAAAAGGCCAGAAATCAGCTGCGCGTTAAAGGCGCTCTGGATCTGTCTGCAAGCCGTGCACCGGTGAGCTGGGTAGAGGTCGACGCCACTAAGATGTCTGGCGTTTACAGTTCAGTACCTGAGCGTACTGAGTTGCCGGCCGACATCAACGAGAACCTCATCGTCGAGCTTTACTCTAAGTAAAGCCCAGTTAGCAACGATAGCAGATAGGGGCGTCTATGCAGCGTTCAGTACAAGAGTTATTGACACCTCGTACGATTGACGTGAAAGAATCGAGTGCAGTTCGCGCTAAGGTTACTCTTGAGCCTCTGGAAAGAGGCTTCGGTCACACCTTGGGTAGCGCGTTGCGTCGCATTCTCTTGTCTTCGATGCCGGGCTGCGCCGTAACTGAAGCGCAGATTGATGGTGTCTTGCACGAGTACAGCGCCATTGAGGGTGTCCAGGAAGACGTAATCGAGATTCTTCTGAATCTCAAAGGCGTTGCGGTCAAAATGAACGGTCGGGACGACACTGAGTTAACGCTCAGCAAGAAAGGTCCGGGCGTTGTCACAGCTGGTGATATTAAGCTGGATCATGACGTTGAGATTTCCAACCCGGATCATGTGATCTGTCACCTGAGTGAAAACGGTGAAGTGAACATGCGTCTACGCGTTGCACGCGGTCGCGGCTATGAGCCTGCAGATCAGCGTGGTCTCGACGAAGATGAAACCCGCGCCATCGGACGTCTGCAACTGGATGCAACCTTCAGCCCGGTTCGTCGTGTAGCCTATTCCGTGGAAAGTGCACGAGTAGAGCAGCGTACCGATCTGGACAAGCTGGTTATTGATTTGGAGACAAATGGCACTATCGATCCGGAAGAAGCAATTCGCCGGGCGGCCACGATTCTCCAGCAGCAACTGGCGGTATTTGTCGATTTCGATCATGAAAAAGAGCCAGAACGCGTTGAGGAAGAGGAAGAAATTGATCCGATTCTCCTGCGCCCGGTTGATGATCTGGAACTGACAGTGCGTTCAGCTAACTGCTTGAAGGCTGAAAACATTTACTACATCGGCGATCTTATCCAGCGCACAGAAGTTGAGCTGTTGAAGACGCCTAACCTTGGTAAGAAGTCGCTCACCGAGATTAAGGACGTTTTGGCGTCTCGCGGTTTGTCTCTGGGTATGCGTCTTGATAACTGGCCACCGGCTAGCCTTCGTGGCGATGATCGGGTTTTGGGCGGTTGATTGCCGATTAGTTTAAGGTAAGGAATCAGAGCAATGCGTCATCGTAAGAGTGGTCGTAAGTTCAGCAGGACCAGTGCGCATCGCAAGGCCATGTTTCGTAACATGACTGCGTCACTGGTTGGTCATGAGCTGATTAAAACAACGCTGCCGAAAGCCAAAGAGCTTCGTCGTGTAGCAGAGCCTTTGATCACGCTCGCCAAGAAAGATTCGGTTGCGAATCGTCGTCTGGCGTTTTCTCGCCTGCGCGACGACGCAGCGGTTGCTAAGCTGTTTAACGAGCTTGGCCCCCGTTACAACGAACGTCCGGGTGGTTACCTTCGTATTCTGAAGTGTGGCTTCCGTGCTGGCGACAATGCCCCTATGGCATTTGTTGAGCTGGTAGGTCGTCCGTTGGAGATCGAAGCAGAAGAAGTAGACGAAGACGGCAAGTAACATCGCCGTTTAGTTTAGAAAAAACCGGAGCCGGAAACGCCTCCGGTTTTTTTGTGCCGGTTAGCCCGGCAACAATTTTTTCAGGTAGTAGCCGGTATGTGAGGCTGAGGTTGCAGCCACTTGTTCCGGCGTGCCTTCTGCAATGATTTTCCCGCCTCCTGAGCCGCCTTCAGGGCCCAGGTCGATAACCCAGTCAGCCGTCTTAATGACGTCAAGGTTATGCTCGATGACCACGATAGTGTTGCCGTGGTCCCGTAGGCGTTGCAGTACGTTCAGCAGTTGCTGGATATCGTAGAAGTGTAACCCTGTTGTGGGTTCGTCTAGGATATACAGGGTTTTTCCGGTGTCCCGCTTGGATAGCTCTTTGGCAAGCTTTACGCGCTGAGCTTCGCCACCAGACAGGGTGACAGCACTTTGCCCAAGTCGAATGTAGGAGAGTCCTACGTCCATCAATGTCTGTAGCTTTCTGGCAAGAAAGGGCACGGCATCAAAAAATGCCCGGCCTTCCTCCACCGTCATGCTCAGAACCTCGTTGATATTCTTGCCTTTATAACGCACCTCAAGAGTTTCCCGATTATAGCGTTTGGCCTTACACACGTCGCAGGGAACGTACACGTCCGGCAGGAAGTGCATTTCAACTTTGATCATGCCGTCACCCTGGCATGCTTCACATCGGCCGCCCTTTACGTTGAAGGAGAAACGACCGGGTTTGTAGCCCCGTGATCGCGCCTCCTGAGTGCCTGCAAAAAGCTCCCGAATTGGGGTGAATAGGCCGGTATAGGTGGCGGGGTTTGAGCGGGGTGTGCGCCCGATGGGGCTCTGATCTATATCGATCACCTTGTCCAGCTGGTCAAGCCCCTTTAACCCTTCGTAGGGTGATGCATTTAGACTGGTGGCTTTGTTCAGCTTGGCGGCGGCCACTGGGTACAGGGTGCTATTGATTAGAGTGGACTTGCCGGAGCCAGAAACGCCGGTGACGCAGGTCATGATGCCTAGGGGAAGGGTGAGGGTGACATCCTGCAGATTGTTGCCGGAGGCGCCGCTTAAAATGAGGTTTTCGCCTGTACCCTGGTTTCGTGTCGCCGGGATGGCTATTTCCTTGGCTCCGCTGAGGTACTGTCCGGTCAACGAGTTGGGGTTTTCAAGGATTTGCGCAGGTGTGCCTTGGGCAATGATTTCGCCGCCATGTACCCCGGCGCCTGGGCCTATGTCAATCACGTAATCGGCGGCCCGAATGGCATCTTCATCGTGTTCAACTACGATAACGGTGTTGCCCAAGTCGCGAAGATGGGTAAGGGTGCTCAGCAAGCGATCGTTATCTCGTTGATGAAGCCCTATAGAGGGTTCGTCCAAGATGTACATAACGCCAACAAGGCCTGCGCCAATCTGGCTGGCGAGTCTTATGCGTTGCGCTTCACCTCCCGACAGGGTGTCAGCACTGCGTTCGAGCGTTAGATACTCTAGGCCGACATTGACTAGGAATTGGAGTCTCTGCCTGACTTCTTTCGTGATCTTCTCGGCAATTTCGCCTTTGCGCCCGGGCAGCTCCAGAGTATCGAAGTAGGTATAGGCTTCGCCGATTGGGAGGCGAGTTAGATCCGACAGGTTGCGCTGCTCGATGAACACGTTGCGTGCACTGCGACGCAGGCGGGAGCCATGGCATTCTTTGCAGGCTTGGGTACTAAGATTACGGGCCAGCTCTTCGCGTATGCTCTGGGAGTCAGTTTCCCGGTAGCGGCGCTCAAGGTTTGGAATAATCCCCTCGAATGAGTGAGCTTTTTCCATGATGTGGCCGCGAGAATTCACGTAACGAAAGGCAATCTCTTCGGTGCCGGAGCCGAAGAGCAGTGTCGTTCGGACATCTTCTGGGAGCTCTTCCCAGGGGGTTTCCAGATCTATGTTGTAGTGTTCAGCAACGCTGCCCAGTAGCTGAAAATAGTACACTGCCCGTCGATCCCAGCCTTTAATAGCACCCGCGGCAAGTGTCGCTTCAGGGTGCTGCACAATTTTGTCAGCATCAAAGAACTGCTTAACGCCCAGGCCGTCGCAGGTAGGGCAGGCCCCGGCGGGGCTGTTGAAGGAGAACAGTTTGGGTTCCAGTTCGCTCAGCGCGTAGCCACACTGAGTGCACGCGTATTTTGCTGAAAAGGTTTGTTCTTTGCCTTCTCCAGTTATCTCTCCATCCATCGGCGCGACCAGGGCTATGCCGTCGGCCAGCCCCAGGGCGGTTTCGAAACTCTCAGCTAATCGTTGTTCTAAGCCCGGTTTTACTTTGAAGCGGTCAACGACCACATCTATCTGGTGTTTGCGCTTTTTGTCGAGCACCGGTGCATCGTCGATGTCATATACGGTGCCGTCCACCCTCAATCGGATGAAACCTTGGCTGCGCATGGTCTCAACCACTTGCAGGTGTTCGCCTTTGCGGTCCCGGATAACCGGCGCAAGAATCATTAGCTTGCTGTCCTCCGGCATGGCCAGCACTTGGTCAACCATTTGGCTTACGGTTTGCGCTTCCAGTGGTTGGCCGTGTTCGGGGCATCTTGGTTCGCCCGCCCGGGCAAAAAGTAGTCGAAGATAATCGTAAATTTCGGTAATGGTGCCAACGGTTGAACGAGGGTTGTGCGATGTGGATTTTTGCTCGATAGAAATGGCAGGAGATAAACCCTCGATGTGATCGATATCGGGCTTTTCCATCATAGAGAGAAACTGGCGCGCGTAAGTGGATAGTGATTCCACATAGCGCCTCTGACCTTCTGCATAAAGCGTGTCAAATGCCAAGGATGATTTGCCTGAGCCGGATAGGCCCGTTATGACGATCAGCTTGTCCCTTGGGATATCCAGGTCGATGTTCTTCAGGTTGTGGGTTCGTGCCCCTTTGATCTGGATATGATCCATATTGCCTCGCTTGGAAAAAACGGAAATTATACCGCGTTACGCCGGCGGCGGCGAAGATGTCGGTAAAGTTGTAGCTGTGCCCCGCCAGAGAACCTTCTGTTACAATGCGCCGCCTGCGGAGCATATATTTTTCTGCAAAGTCACATTTTCAACCCCGACAGAGGAGCTAACTACCATGAATGCGCTGGAAAAACGCTCCGTATCTGCGCTGGCATCTGTGTATGCCATGCGTATGCTGGGGCTCTTCATGGTTATGCCGGTATTCATGCTGTTGGGTGAAGAGCTTAGAGGCGCTACGCCGGCTCTGCTTGGTCTTGCCATTGGCGCCTATGGGTTGAGCCAAGCATTATTGCAGATACCTTTTGGTTTGCTTTCAGACCGCGTTGGCCGCAAGCGCATGATTTATATCGGCCTGGTTCTTTTCGCTGCGGGCAGCATACTGGCAGGGTCCACAGATTCGATATACGTGGTAATCGCCGGGCGGATGCTACAAGGGGCGGGAGCCATCGCTAGTGTGCTCATGGCGTTGCTCAGTGACCTGACCCGGGAGGAAGAAAGAACCAAGGCGATGGCAACCGTAGGCATCTCTATAGGACTGTCGTTCTCTGTGTCTCTGGTTCTGGGGCCTTTGTTGGGTTCGGTATGGGGGTTGTCTGGGATTTTCTACGCAACCGCCGTGCTGGCTATGTTTGCCTTTCTCGTAGTCAGCCGCGTTGTGCCTACGCCCCATCAACATAAAGCCAGCGCGGACACCCATCCTGCAAAAGCCATGTTGGGGCGTGTCTTATCTGACAAGCGTCTGTTGAGATTGGATTTTGGGATCTTCGCGCTGCACCTGGTGTTGACCTCATTGTTTCTGGTTTTTCCATCTGTTTTGCAGAATCAACTTGGGTTGGCCAGTGCTTCACACTGGTGGTTCTATCTGAGTGTGATGATTACCTCATTTTTTGCCATGGTGCCGTTTATCATCATTGGTGAGAAAAAGCGCAAAATGAAGCCGGTGCTCTGTGGTGCGATTGCGTTGCTTACACTGGCAACAGCTGGGCTTGCTGGAGTGGCAGATAGCCTTCTTATTGCATGGGTTGTGCTATTTTTCTTCTTCATGGCCTTCAATCTGCTTGAAGCCAGTTTGCCGTCGTTGATTAGCAAAGAAGCGCCGGCCGCAAGCAAAGGGACGGCCATGGGTGTGTATTCTACCTCGCAGTTTATGGGCGCTTTTCTGGGCGGGGCCTTAGGTGGATTTTTGCTTCAGCAGGTTGGAATTGAAGGGGTTGTGTGGTTTATGGTGACGGTGCTTGGGCTCTGGTTGTTGGTGGCCCTAACCATGCCGGCGCCGGGCCACACGGCTGGTTTCGTGGTACAGTTGCGAGATATGGTCAGCGACCAGTACGACGATGTAGACGGCAGTCTGCGCCGCCTGCCGGGCGTGCAGGATGTGGTTATTGTGGAAAACGCTGGCACCGCCTATCTCAAGGTGGATCGACAGTATTTTGATGAGGCGTTACTTGCGGACTTTCCATTTGTCCAGCCAAGTAGCAGTTCTTGAAATCCGGAGGCTTGCAAGGAGTGCGGGCATCCATGAAAACAGAATCGGGAGCAGAACATGGCAAGAGGCGTAAACAAAGTTATTCTTATCGGGAATCTTGGGCAAGATCCGGATACCCGTTACACCCCTAACGGCAATGCCGTGGTGAACCTGAATCTTGCCACCGACGAGAGTTATAAGGATCGCCAGACCGGCCAGCTGGTTCCCAAAACGGAATGGCATCGAATCGTTATGTTCGGCAAGATTGCCGAGATAGCCGGCCAGTACCTGCGTAAGGGCTCTAAAGTTTATATTGAGGGCAAGCTGCAGACGCGTAAGTGGCAGAACAAAGAAGGTCAGGACGTTTACACCACAGAGGTGGTTGTTGATATTAACGGCCAGATGCAGATGCTGGACAGCCGTGGCAGTGAGGGTGGCATGAACCAAGGTGCGCCTTCTGGTCGTCCCCAGCAGCAAACAGCGCCCGCTGCTCAGTCCCAGAGCAGCCCGCAGTCTCAGCAGTCTGGCGGCTATAGCCAAAATCAAAGCCAAGGTCAGCCAGCACAGGGTGGCAGCATGCCTGAGCCGGTTGACGATTTTGATGACGACATACCGTTTTAAGACTGAGTGTTGGTAACCAAAAACGGTTGCTTCGGCAGCCGTTTTTTTAGGTTAGCTGTGGGCTCATTCTTCCTCAGCGCGATCCATGCCCAGCTCATTTATTTTGCGCGTGAGAGTATTTCGCCCCCAGCCAAGGAGAATCGACGCATCCCGGCGTCGCCCTTCGGTGTGTTTCAGCGCAGTCTCAATCATGATTTTTTCAAACTCCGGCACCGCCGACTCCAGAATTGCCTTTTCCCCTCGCTTTAACTCCTGGTCTACCCAATTTCTCAGCCCCTCCTGCCAGGTGGTTCCGATGGCGTGAGGTTCACTTTCGTGGTGACGTAACTCGGGAGGCAAATCATTAACATGGATTTCTCTGCCGCTTGCCATGACAGTGAGCCATCTGCAGGTATTCTCAAGTTGCCGCACATTGCCAGGCCAGGGGAGAGTGGTGAGATAGCTCTCGGCCTCCAATCGCAGGTTTTTTGGCTCCACGGCCAGTTCGCGGGCAGCCCGTTGGAGGAAGTGCTGCATTAGTCGGGGAATGTCCTCACGGCGTTCGGCCAACTTTGGCAGGTGCACACGGATTACGTTTAGCCGGTGGAAGAGGTCCTCTCGGAACGAGCCAGTCTGAACGAGTTTCTCCAGGTTCTGATGAGTAGCCGCGATGATGCGGACATCAACTTTGATGGGTGTGGCGCCGCCCACTCGGTAGAATTCACCATCGGCCAGAACCCGTAGTAGCCGGGTTTGGGTATCGCCGGGCATGTCGCCAATCTCATCAAGAAACAGAGTGCCGTCGTTGGCTTGTTCGAAACGGCCTTGGCGTACGGCGGTAGCTCCGGTAAAAGCGCCTTTTTCGTGGCCGAAGAGCTCCGACTCTATAAGGTCTTTGGGAATGGCCGCCATGTTAAGGGCAATAAACGGATGCCGGGCCCGGGGGCTGTGGTTATGTAATGCCTGGGCCACCAGCTCTTTGCCGGTGCCGCTTTCACCGTTAATTAGAACGGTAATGTTGGAGTGAGAAAGCCGGCCGATGGCGCGGAAAACCTCCTGCATGGCGGGGGCTTCGCCAATGATTTCGGTACTTTGCTGAACGATTGCTGTTTGGGGCTCGGAAACTGCACGCTTTTCGCGGCTGTGAGCGATTGCCCGTTTTGCCAGAGCAACGGCATCGTCTACATCAAAGGGCTTCGGAAGATACTCGAAGGCGCCGGTTTGGTAGCTGGTTACAGCACTTTCCAGGTCAGAATGGGCGGTCATGATGATAACGGGTAGGTCTGGATGTGTTTCAACAATCCGTGACAGTAGGGTGATGCCGTCCACGCCGGGCATGCGAACATCGCTGATAATGGCATCGGGTTGCTCGTGCTCCAGCCGCGTCATGATGTTTTCGCCGCTTTCGAAAGCTGTGGGCTGTATGCCTGCTTGGCTTAGGGCACGATCCAGCACCCAGCGTATGCTGCGGTCGTCATCAACGATCCAGATTTTGGCGGGTTTTTGGCTCATGGTGTGCCCTCCAGGGGCAGGAAGGTGATGAAGTCTGTTTGGCCAGGCTCACTTTCACACTCAACTAAGCCGTGGTGTTGGCTGATGATGCTCTGAGTAATGGACAGCCCAAGCCCGGTGCCGTTAGCACGGCCGCTAATCATTGGGTAGAAGATGTTTTGGCGCAGCTCCGGAGTAATTCCCGGGCCGTTGTCTATTATGTCTATCCGGCATCCAAGCCGGTGGCGCTTCGAGCCGATAGTGACCTGCCGTAGGGCGCGGGTACGAAGGGTAATAGCCGGTGTTTCAGTCTCACCGTATTGGTTTGACGAGCTTTCAAAGGCCGCCTCCATGGCATTGCGTGCAATGTTTAGAAAAGCCTGAATTAACAGTTCTTTGTCCCCCGAAAACTCGGGCAGGCTAGGGTCGTAGTCTCGTTTGAACTGTACCCGGCCCTTGCTTTCTGCTTCCAGCAGGGTGCGCACGCGCTCAAGAATCTCATGGATGTTGGTGGGAGCCAGTTTTAGCGCCTTGTTGGGGCCCAGCATGCGATCTACCAGATTACGCAGGCGATCCGCTTCTTCAATGATGATCTGGGTATATTCCCTCTGGCCCTCGCTGCTCAACTCACGATCAAGTAGTTGTGCGGCACCGCGGATGCCGCCAAGGGGGTTTTTGATTTCGTGGGCCATGCCACGTACCAGAGTTCGTGTGGTTTCCTGCTGCGCGATCAGATCTTCTTCTCGGCTTATTCGTAGCAGACGATCTCTGGGTTGTATCTCTATCAGTAGCGTAACGGGGTTCTGGTCGAGGAGTGATACAGAGTAGTCCACCGTTCGCCGTGAGCCGCTGGCAAGCAAAAGTTCTGTTTCTCGGCGCGTGTAAGAGTGGCCAGTTTCAGCGGCTTTGCGCAGGGTTTTGAAGGCGCCGTCAGAATTCAGGATGACGTCGCCGAACGCGAGGCCGGTGCTGCGGGCCATGCTGGTTTCAAACAGGCTTTCGGCCGCAGGGTTTAGATAGCGGATTGCCAGATCGGATTCCAACACAACAACGGCTGTGGTGAGGTTATCCAGTATGTTCTTGTATCTGTAGGCGTTGGCTGATGCGACTGCCATGATGACTTCCTGTTGGTTGTAACAGGATTGAGCAAAAACCGAACCAGTCTCGATGCTCTTGCTGCATATCTGACTGATTAGGTGCGCGGGTCGGGCAGCAAAGGCGCTGGCGGGGCTTTATTTTGGGGGCAGGCTGTGCGGTAAAATCCGGACAGCCGAGCGTTTCACGCCGTTGCTGTCCGCATTGTTGCACTATTTTGATGCGCGAGCACCATAATAGTGCGCTGGTGGCGTGTTAGTTCTGAGTCGAAGGACGATGAACGGTAAAGCGAACAGAGCTACCTGTTTTAATTTGAACGCCATTATTATCCACAATATGAATGCCAGCCTCGTGAGAGCCCCGGAACACATTGCTGACGGTAACGGAGCCAGACGTGCTTTGGCCTACCGGCTGGCCATCTAGCGTGACTTCGTATTTGTGGCCTGACTCAAGCCCGGGCGTGCTGCGCATTTCAAAGCGTACGTCGCCACTACCACTATGGAATGCTTGCTCGTTTTCAGGGTAGGTGAATGAAACGCTCTCATACACCGAGCCCTCCCGTTTTACCTCGGCTCGGAGCTTGTCAGTTTCTCGGACATTTTGCGGTTTGGGAAGCGTGATGGTTGTAACCGGTTTTACTTTTACTTCCTTTGCACCTTTTGACGGTTCATCGGAGAAGGTTACATTGCCCTGTGCATCCACATTGCGGTAAACCTCTGCGGTGACCGGCGCTGCGATCAGGAGCATTAGCCCCACGGTAATTCCAAGCCTTGGGTTCATAAATACAGCCTGCAGTAATATTTGTTCTGATTATCAATGGCCGGGGTGACCTTTTCAATGTGGCAGAGGGGAGATGATGATTACATATCGTTAAGGGCGGCGGCATTGTGTTCAGCGTCACAAAAAAAGCCTCGCTCTGTGTGGGAGCGAGGCTTTTGGTGTTGCTATTTATCGCGCAGCGATTTTAACAAGAGTTCGCCGGAGCGGTCTTAGCATGAATAGTACAGCTCGAACTCAACCGGGTGAGTGGTCATATTGATGCGCTCAACCTCGCCACGCTTAAGGTCGATGTAACCTTCGATCATATCTTCCGTGAACACACCGCCGCGGGTCAGGAACTCGTGATCTTCTGCCAGACAATCCAGAGCTTCCTGCAGGGTTTCAGCCACTTTCGGGATGCTCAAAGCTTCTTCTTTGGGCAGGTCATACAGATCCTTGTCCATGGCGTCGCCAGGGTGAATCTTATTCTGGATACCATCAAGACCGGCCATCATCAGCGCGGCAAATGCCAGGTACGGGTTAGCTGCTGCGTCGGGGAAGCGCACTTCCACGCGGCGGGCTTTGGGGCTGGTTACGTAGGGAATGCGAATAGAGGCAGAGCGGTTGCGGGCAGAGTACGCCAACATAACCGGGGCCTCGTAGCCCGGAACCAGGCGCTTGTAGCT
Source organism: Marinobacter sp. (assembly GCF_052094685.1). Lineage (GTDB taxonomy): Bacteria > Pseudomonadota > Gammaproteobacteria > Pseudomonadales > Oleiphilaceae > Marinobacter. Next base: position 75,590 of record NZ_JBQDKB010000001.1, on the reverse strand, counting down.
GTTGGTGGCTGGGTTGGTGAACGCGTTGATAGCTTTTGCGTGCTTGATGATGCCGCCAACATAGAACAGCGCCATTTCACTAAGGCCAGCGTAGCTGTCGCCTGCAAACAGGTTTTTACCATCTTTGTTCAGGCTCATGTGCACGTGCATGCCAGAGCCGTTGTCGCCGACAACGGGCTTGGGCATAAAGGTGGCGGTTTTACCGTAAGCGTGAGCCACGTTGTGTACGCAGTATTTCAGAACCTGAACTTCGTCCGCTTTTTTGGTGAGCGGGTTGGGGCCAACGCCGATTTCGCACTGGCCAGCTGTACCTACTTCGTGGTGGTGTACTTCAATCTCCAGCCCCATGGACTCCATAGCAGCACACATGGCGCCCCGTAGATCATGCAGGCTGTCTACTGGTGGTACCGGGAAATAGCCGCCTTTTACGCCCGGGCGATGGCCCATGTTATTTCGGTTGAAATCATCCCCGGAGACCCAAGCTGCTTCTTCGGAGTAGAGCTCATACATGGAGCCCTGCATGTCTGTTTTCCATTTAACAGAGTCAAAAACAAAGAACTCGGGCTCGGGGCCAAACAGTGCGCCATCTGCGATGCCTGTGGACTTTAGATATTCTTCGGCCCTGTGCGCAACGGAGCGAGGATCTCGCTCGTAACCCTGCATGGTAGAAGGTTCAACAATGTCGCAGGTGATGTTGATGGTGCTTTCTTCGGTGAACGGATCGAGAACAGAGCTGCTGTCATCGGGCATTAGAATCATGTCGGATTCGTTGATGCCTTTCCAGCCCGAGATAGAGGAGCCGTCAAACATTTTGCCTTCGGTGAAAAAGTCCTCATCTACCACGTTTGCAGGCATGGTTACGTGCTGCTCTTTACCGCGGGTGTCGGTGAAACGCAGATCAACCCATTTGACTTCGTGCTCTTTGATCAAATCAACTGTCTTGGACATTGTGCATGCTCCGTAAGTAGTCCCGCGCCGCGGGTGTATTCGTGATCTGTGTTCCGGGCGGCCTTGTAGTGCCAAACTCCGGTCTGTTGTACAGGTCTGCGCAGCTTAGCAAAAGCTGTCGATTCTTACCTTCACATTTCCGCCGCGCAGGAGGTTAAAAAACCTGATGGGTGAATTAAAGCAAGGTGCTTGCCAGTTTTAAGTGGCAGTCCTGGAATAACGGTTTTTTGCTGACTACGGCGTTTTTCGCGTGTCTGCAGGTTGGAATTCTCTCGGATGAGTTTTTGATGCAATGAATGGGCGCACTATATTGGTGCGCCGCTGGGAGGTGGGTTCTGTGGTTGCGCTAAATTGGTGCGATGTGATTGTTTGGCGAAATTGATTAAGAAATAGGCGTTCTTCTTCATATAAACGGTGCCGAGTTTTCGATATACTGCGCGCCGCTTCATTTTCTCCGCATGTGCCCGGATACCAATCTGGTTGTCACGTGTGAGGCGCCGGGCCGCCAGGCTCCGGTGGATGAGTTCATTTTACAGATTTGAGATGGCGTGTGTGGGCGTTGCCCTCGAACGGTTTTCTCAGGTCATTGAGTGCATTCCGCAGGAATAATTTTGTGATTGAAAAACTTCGTAATATCGCCATTATTGCCCACGTTGACCATGGTAAGACCACCCTCGTAGACAAGTTGCTGCGTCTGTCTGGCACGTTGGACCGCAAAGAGCTCGAGAACGAGCGCGTTATGGACTCCAACGACCAGGAAAAAGAGCGGGGCATTACCATTCTTGCCAAAAACACCGCTCTTAAATGGAACGGCTACGACATCAATATCGTAGACACCCCAGGCCACGCGGATTTTGGCGGCGAAGTGGAACGGGTAATGAGCATGGTTGACTGTGTGCTGCTGGTGGTTGATTCCATCGACGGCCCCATGCCACAGACTCGCTTTGTAACCCAGAAAGCCTTCGCAGCCGGGCTACGCCCGATTGTGGTGGTGAATAAGATTGACCGCCCGGGCGCCCGCCCAGACTGGGTTGTTGATCAGGTCTTTGATCTGTTTGACAGCCTTGGTGCGACCGATGAGCAGCTGGATTTCCCGATTGTTTACGCCAGTGCCCTGAATGGCGTTGCCGGCCTGGAGCATGAGCAGCTGGACGACAACATGGATGCTGTTTTTCAATCCATCGTTGACCACGTGCCCGCGCCTGCTGTTGATCTGGATGGTCCCTTCCAGATGCAGATCTCCCAGCTCGATTACAGCAGCTTTCTAGGTGTGATTGGTATCGGTCGTATTGCCCGTGGCAAGATCACAACCAACTCACCGGTGATTGCCATTGGCGCCGATGGCAAAAAACGCCAAGGTCGGATCCTGAAGATTATGGGTCACTCCGGTTTGCAGCGTGTAGAAGTCGAAGAAGCTCAGGCGGGTGACATCATATGCATAAGCGGCCTGGATAAGCTGCACATCTCCGACACCCTATGCGACATGAATAATGTTGAGGCCCTGCCAGCACTTACGGTAGACGAGCCTACAGTATCTATGACCTTCCAAGTAAACGACTCACCGTTTTGCGGTAAGGAAGGCAAGTTCATAACCAGCCGGAACATTAAAGAGCGCTTGGAGAAAGAGCTGCTGCACAACGTAGCTCTGCGGGTTGAAGACGGCGAAACCATGGACAAGTTCAAGGTGTCCGGCCGTGGTGAGCTGCACTTGTCGGTTCTGATTGAAAACATGCGCCGCGAAAACTTCGAGCTGGCCGTTGGTCGCCCGGAAGTGGTTATCAGGGAAGTGGACGGCGAAAAGCAAGAGCCATACGAAAACGTCATTGTCGATATCGAAGAGCAGCATCAGGGCCCTTTGATGGAGCAAATGGGGCTGCGTAAAGGCGAGCTTACCAACATGGTTCCGGATGGCAAAGGCCGTATGCGGCTTGAGTACACCATTCCTGCTCGTGGTTTGATTGGCTTCCGTAACAGCTTTCTGACCATGACCTCCGGCACGGGTATTCTTACTTCAACCTTTAGCCATTACGGCCCCATCAAGGGCGGTGATGTAACCAGTCGCCAGAACGGCGTGCTGGTCTCCATGGCAACGGGCACAGCTTTGACCTACTCTCTGGAGACCCTCCAGAGTCGTGGTAAGCTTTTCCTCGATCCCGGCCAGGACATCTATGAAGGGCAGCTTTGTGGTATCCACAGTCGTGACAACGACTTGGTGATCAACCCCACGAAGGGTAAGAAGCTCGACAACATGCGTGCCTCCGGCAAGGATGAAGTCATTGCCTTGGTACCGCCGATCAAGTTTACTCTTGAGCAGGCGCTGGAGTTTATTGACGACGAAGAGTTGGTGGAAGTGACGCCTAAGTCTATTCGTCTGCGTAAAAAGCACCTTACTGAGAACGACCGTAAACGCGCGAACAAGAAGTAATGTTCCCGCATTGAATCAGGCCGGCGCTGGTGACAGCCCCGGCTTTTTTTTGCCTTTGCTTTCTTCAAACGCGATTCACCGCCGAGGCATCTCCGCTACACTGTTATGGAATTTCATCTGAATAGCGGAGTGGCTCATGCTCACCTTATACCCAGACATCAAACCTTACGCTAAACACCGGCTGGCGGTGGAAGAGCCCCATGAGCTGTACGTTGAGGAAAGTGGTAACCCTGAGGGCATCCCGGTTCTCTTCGTACATGGTGGGCCCGGAGGAGGGTGCGAGGATTACCATCGCCGCTTTTTTGATGCTGAACGTTTTCGAATCATTCTGATGGACCAGCGCGGTGCTGGTCGCTCGACACCCCTGGCCGAGCTGGCGGGCAATAGCACCGACAAGCTGGTTCAGGATATGGAAACCATCCGCTTATTTCTGGGTGTTGATCGCTGGCTGCTTTTCGGTGGTAGCTGGGGGTCGACTCTCAGCTTGGTATACGCTCAAACTCACGCTGAGCGGGTACTGGGCCTTGTGCTTAGGGGGATCTTTCTATGCCGCCCGCGGGACATTTCCTGGTTCTACCAGGAAGGTGCAAGCCGGGTGTTCCCGGACTATTGGCAAGAGTTTGAGGCACAGATTCCCGAAAGTGAGCGGCGGGAGATGGTGAGTGCATACTATCGCAGGCTGACAAGTAGTAACGAGTTGGAGCAGATTCAGGCCGCAAAGGCTTGGTCCATATGGGAAGGCCGCTGTGCAACGTTACAGCCAAATCCGCGGGTAGTTGAGCATTTTGGCCACCCTCATGTTGCGATCGCGTTGGCGCGAATCGAGTGCCATTACTTCATGAATTCTGCGTTTCTTGAGGACAACCAAATTGTGAGGGATGCTCACAAGCTTCGGCACATACCCAGTGTCATTGTTCATGGACGCTACGACATGGTTTGCCCGCTGGATAATGCCCTCGCCCTCAGCAATGCATGGCCCGAAGCAGATTTGCGTATTATTCGTGACGCTGGGCATTCTGCTTCCGAGCCTGCCATTGTAGATGCACTCATTCGGGGGGTTGAGGGGGTGATTGCAAAGGCAGAGAAAAATGCTGGATGACGCTTTCAATCAGGCTAGGCTTGCGAGAAGTTGCACGCATGGATACACTCTTACCTGATTTTAATTCTCGTTTAGCTAGAGTTGCCAAAAAAGCAGATGAAAGGACTTGTCCAGCGGGTGTCTAAAGCAAGCGTTGACGTTGATGGTCGCGAAATATCGAGAATAGGTGCCGGCATCCTATTGTTTTTGGGTGTGGAGCGCGGAGACGGGCAGAATGAGGCAAAGGAGCTTTGCCGAAGAGTCCTTTCATATCGTATCTTTCCTGATGAATCGGGGCGAATGAACCTAAGCGTGCTCGACACAGGTGGCGCCCTACTTGTTGTTCCTCAGTTTACACTTGCAGCGGATACCTCCTCTGGCACTCGCCCGGGCTTCTCTAGGGCGGCAACACCGGAAATAGCAAAAACCCTCTATACGGATTTTCTTGATCTTGCGCGCTTAAGCGTGGGTGTAGAAAGAGTGAAAGAAGGGCAGTTCGGTGCAGATATGAAAGTGAACTTGCTTAATGACGGGCCGGTCACCTTTTTGCTCTCAACCCGCTGATCGCCGTTGCAGGCGTGTTTGTGCCAAATAGGCTAAAAAATCAATATTAAATATTTGCAAAATAGGCGCTGGTGTATTAAAACAGAGTCATCAGGCAGCGCTTTAAGAGAGCGATGTAAGTCACTGAACTATAAAGACCTGGCTTGGTGCGGGTCTCAATAATAAAAAAAGTTGCTGCCATGTCATAGAGTTGACATGTTGCAGCCCTAAGATCAGAGCCATCCAGTTGACCTGGGGCACCCTAAAAAATCGGGATTAACCCGTTGTTAAAACCTGACATAACTCGCAAAAGGAAATACAACATGAAAAAAACACTCATTGCATCTGCTATTGCTGCTGTTGCTTTCTCCGGTGCAACATTCGCTGCAGAGGGTAATTTGTCTGCTTCCGAGCTGGCGGCCAAGATGGATTCTATGCCGCAGGTTTACGGCAACATTCAGCTGGCAATCACCCACGACAACTATGATGGCGGCCCATCTGCGACTGAACTCGCCGACAACGGCTCCACTATCGGCGTGAAGCACGACCACGTTCTTGCTCCGGGCATCGTTGGCTTTTTCAAAGCCGAACTGGAATTTGATGCCGACAACAAGGCTGGCAACAGTGGCCTGGGTAGTTTCGACGAAGCCTACATTGGTGTGCGCGGCGATAACTTCGGTCAAGTATGGGTAGGTTCTGATGACTCTACTTACGAAACCGCTGTAGACGAAATTGCCAACTTCTTTGAAGTTGCAAGCTTGAGCCTTGGTGGCCTCTACGACACTGGCGAAGGCGATCTGGTTCAATATAAAGCACCGTCTTTCGGTGGCTTGACTCTGGGTGCAGCCGTTCAGTTCAATGGCGACGGTGACGGCATGAAGAACAAGAAGTCATACCCTTACCAGCTGTCAGCTGTATACGAGATCGACGCGTTGGAACTGGCGTTTGCCGTGGATTCTAACGACGGTGGCGAGAATTATTCCAGCGGTGCCCCTAGCGTCAACAATGAAAACACCTACGGCCTGCGTGCCAGCGGTAATTTTGCGAACCTGCGTGTAACCGGTCAATTCCAGACCCGTAAAGATGTTGCTGACATCTACGGCCTGATGGGCGTTTATACACTAGGCAAAAATCAGTTTGCTCTGGCATATGAGTATCAAGAAGATGATAACTCTAGCTCTGACAAAAACGACACTATCACGCTGCAGGCACTGCATAGCTTGTCTGACAACATGTACGTATACGTTGAAGGTTACATCGGCGGTGGCGACGAGGTATACGAGTATACTGACTCCTCTGGCGCTACCGCGACTACGGATGAGCGCTCTGTTGCTGCCGTTGGCGCAACTTACTACTTCTGATCAGCCGCTAGGCTAATCCAGTAGTATAAAAAGCCGGTGACCTAGGTCACCGGCTTTTGCGTTTTTAGCCCCGTGTTTTTTGGAGAACCTATGGCTGTAGAGTTGGAAATTAAACTCACCCTATCGAAAGGCGCCCAAGCTCAGGCCCAGGAATGGCTGCTGGCCCGCCCCGAGGCCCAAGCAGGAGTAAGGAAAACGCTGGTGAATTGCTACTACGACACGCCTGGCGCTGAACTTAACCAGCAGTACGCAGCCTTGCGTGTGCGCCAGGCCGGAAACCAATATATCCAGACACTCAAGACTCAGGGCGAATTTGTTAACGGTGCACACCGTCGCCAGGAATGGGAATGGCCGCTTTCAGGGCCTTCACTTTCGCTGGGCTTGCTGGCGGATACACCGCTGGGAGGTGGAATCAATCTGGCACAACTCGCGCCTGTTTTTGAAACCAACTTTACCCGGCAGATTGTCATGCTGGATGACGGTGAAGCTGTTATTGAGTGTGCTGTAGACGAGGGCATGATTGTTGCGGGTGAACACGAAATGCCGCTTCATGAGGTGGAGTTCGAGCTTAAGTCTGGCGACCCTTCCCGGCTTCTTGTTTGGGCAGAACGGTTGGCCCGGCAATGCCCGGTTTTTCTGAACCTGATCAGTAAGGCTGAGCAGGGTTATTGTCTTGCTGGCATGCACGAATCTGGTGAGCAAGCTGGTAATACCGCCGATGGGTACGACGATATTGACCAACTACTGCGCCAGCTTAGCAGAGCGTGGTTGGAGCAAAGAGCTGTTGCGCTTGAAGGTATCGATGTTCAGCGGCTCGGCACCCAGGCGGAAACGTGCGGATTAGGGCAGCCATTTTCTGCGCTGCTTGGGCGGCTGGCTAAGGGCGAGTCCCCCAGGCAGTTACTTAGCGAGCCAGAAATTGGTCAGTGCCAGCTGGGCTTGCTGGCTAATCGAGAAAAGCAGTCTGCAGAGTAAGGTGTTAAGGCCCTAAGATCATCGAAGCGATCGTGAAATAGATCATTACGCCGCTTACGTCGGCAATGGTCGTGATAAGCGGTATGCTCGCAGCAGCCGGGTCTACGCCCAATCGGTTGAGTAACAGCGGTAACAAGATGCCTATCAGGCCGCCGGCAAGCACAACCGCAATCATAGTTATCGCCACTGTAGTGGCAATGGCCATTTCCGTGCGGAACATGCCTACCACCCACACGGTGAGTGCCATGGTTAAGCCGAGTGCCGCTGCCACCAGCAGCTCTTTATTAAATAGCCGAACCCAATCGCTGTTTACCACATCCCCGGTGGCAATACCTCGTATCACCAGCGTGGCGGACTGGGCACCTGCGTTGCCAGCACTGGCAACCAGCAAGGGCATAAAGAACAGCAAGGCCAGGTGGGCGCCGATGATATCTTCAAAATGTGCGATGCCAGCACCGGTAAAAATGTTGGCAAATACGAGAATGATCAGCCATTGAATCCGTGAGCGGTAAAGCGAGAAAGGTGAGGCCGTGGTAATGCCGGTTTCCAGATTGCTCACCGACCCCCCTTTGTGAATATCCTCTGTTGCTTCTGCCTCGATAACATCCATGGCGTCGTCGTAGGTGATAATCCCTGCAAGGCGGTCGTGATCGTCCAGTACGGGGAGGGCCAGCAGGTCGTACTTGGCAATCAGCCTGGCAACGTCGTCCTGAGATGTGTTCGTATGGGTAGATACCAGACCGGTCGCAAGCAGAGAATCAATAATGGAATCAGGCTGGGCGATGATAAGGCGGCGCAGGGATACTACGCCAATTAGCACCTGGTTCTCGTCAATCACGTACGATTGATAAATGGTTTCTTTGTCTTTGGCTGTTTTGCGCAGAATGTCTATGGCTTCACTGGCCGTGATACCTGATTCAAACACTGCGTAATCCGTGCTCATCAAAGAGCCGGCAGTTCCCTCAGCGTGAGCCAGAAGTGCAGTCAGATCCTTTCGGTCTTCCTCATCAAGCTTACTGATGAGCTGTTTCTGACGAGATTCATCAAGTAGATTGAAAAAATCAACCCGGTCATCCGATGGCATTTCGGCTGTAAGCAGCGCGAGTTCCGCCAGCGGCGTTGCCTGTGTTAGCAGCAGCTGGGTGTCTGGGTTGGTGTAGCCCAGAACCTTCGCACGCAAAGCCAAGGGCAAGCTCTGGAACAGGGCGCCACCTGAATCACTTTCCAGATTTTGTTCTATAAATTCAGCAAGGTCCGCAGCATTAAACAGATTCGCTGCGTTTACAACGGCTTGGTGCTGGCCCGATGCAAGCGCATCCACCAGCGGCTGAAAAAGTACGGATTCCATAGACGATGCCTAGTAAAAATCACTCAGTGGGCAGCGGGAGAGTCGGCTGAGGTTGGGTTGTCCTGCAGGTTTCTCCATTTCTTCAGAAAAACGCGATAGCGTTCCAATGCGTCTTTTACCACTTCAAGATCTGGGGGGTTACTTGATTTCACCAACACGATAAGCCCTTTCCCCTCGATTTCACCGTTTACGGGCGGATGGCAGATAACTTCGTCGCTATCGTTAATATACGCCAGCGCGGTGCCAATGCCGTGGCGAATTAATGCGCTGACAATATCAGCCCAGTTTAGATCGTCAAGCTCCAGATCGTAGCGGTGTGGGTGATCGTGCTCATAATTGAACATGTCTTCCAGCACCGTTTCCGACCCCGGTGCTACCACAGATCGCACCATAATCTCCGGGTAGGTACGAACCGGGCGTATAATCGCCCGCACGCCAAGCTCTTTGAAGCGGCTACGATTCGCGTCTGTAACACACTCCACAGTGGTTTTTTGGCCAAGGTTAAGCTCGGCTAGGCGATGGGATATGTCGAACGTAAGGCTGTCTGAGTGGGGGTCGGATTCGTCGGCGGCTAGCACAACAATGTGCCGTGTGCTTCCCGCATGCACCGCCTTCAATGCTTCTGGATCGAACCCGGAGCCATGGAAATGTACGATGCCAAGATCAGACAGTTCGGCTGGGAGACCATTCGGAAACTCGCGCGTGAGTATCATGATTGGAATGGTTTCGTAGCCCTGTACAGAGCGGATTTGTGTGGCAAAACGCATGAAGTACGTCATGCCGCCGTGCTTCGGGGTATTAATAATGACAATGTGGTTGTTCATTTTATAGATCCAACGTCCGGTTAGGATGCGTTCCCGGCGGTAGAACCGGTACTCGATAAAATCGCTGACAATCAGGGTCAGCATGGTGATTGCGCCCACAAACATGAGCAGGATAGTGCTGATTCGGCCAATGTAAGTCACGGGCGCGTAGTCGCCGTAGCCCACCGTGGCAATCGTTGTCATTGTCATCCACAGCGACTCAAACAGCGTCAGCTCTTCAACCGTCCAGATTATAAGAATGTGCACGGCCAGCAGCGCTAACAGAATCATGAACAGGCGTTTCGCCCGTTTCCGGATGAGTCCGCCCATCGGCAGCTTGCTTTTTTCGTGTTCTGCGTTAAGGGGGAAGCGGTTTCTCAGCATCCGGTGTTGGCCTGTTCAGTCTCGAGTAAGTTCGTTATACAGTAACGGGAATATAACAGAGAAACAGGGGTTTGCATTATGTCCGAGCCATGGAGTTGCCTTCCACTAACGCTGGCAGACGAAGTTGCTGGTAATTGGGCGTCGGTTTTCCCAGAGGGCTTGCCTGGCTGGTTGCTGAACGACGCCCAGGTTTCGGCGGAAGTGGTTGCGCAAGCTATGGCCCGGAGCCCATTTTTGCGTCAGACCCTTGAGCGGCATCCGGAGCAGGTGCATGCCTTGTTGACGTCCAGAGCGCTGAGCCACCCAACCACCTCGGATTACCTTCATGAACGTTGGCGCGAGTATCTTGTGGATGTGACCGACGAGCCTGGCTTACACACAGAGTTACGACGTTTTCGTAGGGAAATGCAGTTCCGCATTATCTGGCGGGATTTGATGCGGTGGGCAGATCTCGCCGAGACCATAGCTGCCACCAGTGCATTTGCAGAAGTGTGTATACAGGCCGCGCTCGGCTGGCTGCACCAGGCGGCCTGCGAGCAGTATGGCACGCCGTGGGGTATCGACCCGGTATCGGGTGCAGAGGCGCCGCAATCGCTGATCGTTATAGGTATGGGGAAATTGGGTGGGCGCGAACTTAACGTATCTTCTGATATTGATCTGATTTTTGCTTTTCCTGGGAAAGGTGAGACTCGGGGTGGTCGGCGTTCCCTTGATAATCAGCAATTTTTCATTCGGCTGGGCCAGCGACTGATTCAAGCGCTGGATCAGATCACTGCCGACGGGTTTGTGTTTCGTGTGGATATGCGCTTGCGCCCCTACGGGCAGAGTGGGGCGCTTGCGTTGAGTTTCGCAGCGCTGGAGACCTATTATCAGGACCAGGGTCGAGACTGGGAACGCTATGCCATGGTGAAGTCCCGGATAGTGGCCGGCGACCCCGAAGCCGGCCAGGTTCTCATGGAGAGCCTTCGGCCGTTTGTGTATCGCAGGTACATAGATTTCAGTGCATTTGAATCTTTGCGCAGCATGAAGGCGATGATTAGCCGCGAGGTTCGCAGGCAGGGGCTGGAGAACAATATCAAGCTTGGCAGCGGAGGTATCCGGGAAATCGAGTTTGTGGTTCAGGCGTTTCAGCTTATTCGCGGTGGTCGCGACAGAGAATTGCAGCAGCGTGAACTGTTGGTGATTTTGAATGAGCTTGAGGCGCTTGAGCTCCTGCCCTCGCCGGTGGTTAATGAGCTCCGCGAGGCTTATGTTTTTCTCCGTAACCTGGAGCATGCACTGCAGGGCATGGAAGACAAACAGACCCAGCTATTGCCAGAAGACGAGCTTACGAGCGCGCGGGTCGCATTGATCATGGGCTTTAAAGATTGGCACGGCTGCCAGAAAATGCTGGCGCAACACCGGGAAAACGTTGCCACCCACTTTGCCAACATTATTGCCACAGAAGAGGGAGAGGAGGGCGCGCAGTCTGCCCTTGATGAAGGCTGGTTTGAGCTATGGCTGGCGGAAGTTGATGAGGATTCAGACACCAAATGGCTTGAGGAGCACGGTTACGAAGATCCGGTCGGCAGCTTAAAATTGCTCAGCAGTCTGCGTGACAGTCGCACGATTCAGACCATGCAGACCCAGGGGCGTAAACGGCTGAATCAGTTTATGCCAGTGTTGCTGGAGGCGCTGGCCGAGGTGGACAACCCGTCAGAAACCTTATCCCGCGTGCTCCTGCTGGTTGAAGCTATTTTGCGCCGAACCGCATATATGGTGTTGCTTTTGGAGAACCCAGGGGCGCGCACCCAGTTGGTCAACCTGTGTAGTGAAAGCCCATGGATTGCACGACAACTCGCAGAAACGCCGCTGCTGCTGGATGAATTGTTAAATGCTGAGAGCCTTTATCATCCACCAGCAAGAGACGAGTTACAGGATGATTTACGCCAGCAAATGTTGCGAATTTCCTACGATGATTTAGAAAATCAGATGGAATCGCTGCGACATTTCAAAAAAGCTCATACGCTCCGGGTTGCCGCATCCGAGCTGAAGGGCACTTTGCCGCTGATGAAAGTGAGTGATTATCTGACATGGATTGCTGAGGTTGTCCTGGATCACGTGGTCGACGTGGCGTTTTCCAATTTGGTTGCTCGCCATGGTTATCCGGGTCGCGCTGGTGGCGCAACCAACGAAACGGATTTTGCGGTTGTGGGTTATGGCAAGCTCGGCGGTATTGAGCTTGGCTACACGTCGGATTTGGATTTGGTGTTTGTTCATAATGCAGATACAGAGTTGGCAACCGATGGTGAAAAGTCTATTGATAACGCCGTTTTCTATACCCGTTTAGGGCAGCGAATTGTCCATATACTCAATGCACAAACCCCTTCTGGTCAGCTGTATGAAGTGGACATGCGATTGCGGCCCTCCGGCAATTCCGGGTTGCTGGTGAGCACTCTGCAGGCTTTTGAAAAGTACCAGCGCAGCGACGCCTGGACCTGGGAGCATCAGGCGCTTGCCCGGGCTAGAGGTGTTGCCGGGAGCTCCAAAACGCTTGCTGCTTTTGAGGCTGTTCGGCACGACACGCTTTGTCAGAATCGTGATAAGAACACGCTGTGCCAGGAAGTGGTAGATATGCGTGAAAAGATGAGAGTCAATCTGGGCACGCCGGAAAGCCGCCGGGAGGAAACCTTCCATATTAAACATGATGCCGGTGGCATTGTGGATATGGAGTTTATGGTGCAGTACCTGATGTTGGCGTGGAGTGAGTCGCACCCGGAATTAACCGGGTGGTCTGATAATATCCGGCAAATGGAAGAGCTGGGCAGAGCTGGCGTGTTGCCGGTGGAAGAATCTGAGCAGCTGCGAAAAGCTTACATTGCGTTGCGCTCATGCATTCACCGGCGGGCGCTGCAAAATCTCAACAGCCAGGTGGCGGGGGATGCATTTTTGGAAGAACGGCGTTACATCCGGTCTGCCTGGCAGAAAATCATGGTCAGATAGTGGCTCGGGTGTCGTTCCGTCAAAATTTCCTGCTAGAATGCTAGCTTCCCCAAAACCGCTTTTTTAGGAGCAACGAAGCATGTCGATGGCTGATCGCGATGGCGTTATTTGGCTGGATGGTGAAATGGTTCCCTGGCGGGAAGCTAAAACTCACGTCCTGACCCACACCCTGCATTACGGCATGGGCTGTTTTGAAGGAGTGCGTGCCTACAACACTGCGAATGGCCCGGCTATTTTTCGCTTGAAGGATCATACCGATCGCCTGTTCCGGTCTGCCCACATTCTGAACATGAAAATGCCGTTCAGCAAAGAAGAGCTTAACGATGCTCAGTGCGCGGCCGTCCGCGAGAATAACCTGGACGAAGCATACTTGCGCCCGATGGCCTTTCTGGGCTCAGAAGGAATGGGTCTGCGCGCAGATAACCTGAAGGTCCACGTTATGGTTGCCGCCTGGAGCTGGCCTTCGTACATGTCGCCGGAAGCCAAAGAAATGGGCATTAAGGTTCGCACCTCGTCTTATACCCGTCACCACGTCAACATCACCATGTGTAAGGCCAAGGCAAACGGCAACTACATCAACTCCATGCTGGCCCTGAACGAAGCCATTGCCAGCGGTTGTGAAGAAGCCTTGTTGCTGGATAACGAGGGCTATGTAGCTGAAGGCTCAGGTGAGAACATTTTCATCATGCGCAATGGTGTTCTGCACACGCCAGAGCTGACTTCTTGCCTGGAAGGCATTACCCGCCAGACCATTCTGGATTTTGCCGCCGAGTTGAACATCCCCGTGAAAGAACGCCGTATTACTCGCGACGAAGTCTATGTTGCCGATGAGGCTTTCTTTACCGGCACCGCGGCAGAAGTACTGCCAATTCGTGAACTGGATGGCCGTGCTATAGGTGCAGGTAAGCGTGGACCGGTTACCGAGAAACTGCAGGCTATGTATTTTGATGCGGTGCAAGGAAAGCTGCCCCAGCATAGTGACTGGCTCACGTTGGTTAAAAACTGAGAATAAAGATTTTACAGCCGTCCTCTGCTACCCAGCAATTGGGCGGCTTCTTTGTGTTTAAATTCATCAAATTGACAGGTACAGACAATGGCAGACGTCATTAAAGTTCCGGTTTCTTTCGGCGAAGTCCTCGATAAGATCACCATTCTTGAAATTAAATCCGAACGTATCAAGGATGAGGCCAAGGTGCGAAATGTCCGGCTTGAGCTGGACGAACTAAGCGCGACCTGGAACGAGGCGGTAAAAGATCAAAGCGTAATTGCAGATCTGCGTAAACAGCTGAAGGCTGTGAATGAAGAGCTTTGGGTTATCGAGGACGATATTCGGGACGAAGAGGCCGCGCAGGATTTCGGCCCCAAGTTTATTGAGTTGGCTCGCGCGGTATATGTCACCAATGATAAGCGAGCGGCGTTGAAGAAAGACATCAACCTGGCACTGGGTTCGCGATTTGTAGAAGAAAAATCTTACCAGGACTACACCGCCAGAACGTAAGTTGGCCAAGACGAGAAAGGCGCCCATTGGGCGCCTTTTTTGTTTGCCCGGCGAAGCCGGCAAACCCGGCCACCTGAGAGAAGGTGGCGTCACCCCGACCGAGGGGAAGACAATCCGACTGGCAAGGGCGCTGCTGGCCAACGGCGGGGTCTGAAGGAAGCCATAGGAAGCAAGATGGACGTAGCGAGAGCGAACCTGATTCGGCGGTCTGCTGGCGGTGAGCGTGCAAAATAGCGCGAAGCCCGATACTCGGTCAGCAGCAGGACGTGTTTGAGGATGGCCTATCTTGCAGGGAGCTGGTGCAGTAACCGGGGAAGCCTGACCCCGCACCCTGATGTCAGGGCGCATGGCGCCAAGGTGAAAGCCAAGGTCCATGTGGGGGCGAGGTGGCAGATGACGCCGTAGTAGTGTTGAAGTTCCGGCCTGAGAAGCCTGGTAACAGCGTGGAGGAGAAAACCGGAACGACTCTGAGCGGAGGTTTCAGGGTAGCCGCCGAGGCGCAAGCCGACGCGGTTAGCGAAGGGCGGAAGTAAACGCAACAAGGGTTGTTGACCCTGAGTGCGTTGGAATGGGTTGATACACAAGCCACCTGACGAGGTGGGGGCGCAGAGCCAGTGCCTGCCGGGGACGGTCAGGTCACACTCTGGTCTGTATCCGGGAGTAAGTCCGTGTTGGGCGGTAGATTGCCAAAGCGCTAGCACCCCGTCGAACACGGTCTGAAGACCCCAGCCCTGACCAGTGCCTCTTGGCGATGCGCCCACACAGAGCGGCAGGTATGAGGACCTACTACAGCCTTTACAGTCGCTTGCTCTCGAAGCAAGCCTTGTATGATGCCTTCAGGCAGGTGAAACGCAACAAAGGTGCGGCCGGAATCGATGGGCAGAACCTGAGTGCGTTTGAAGCCAATTTGAAGGCGGAGCTGTCGTGCCTGCTCACCGAGCTGAAGGAGAAGCGCTATCAGGCGCAACCCGTACGCCGTGTCACCATCCCCAAAGCGGATGGCGGCGAACGGTTACTGGGGATTCCGACGGTTCGGGACCGAGTCGTGCAACAAGCCGTGCGCGCGATACTGGAACCGATCTTCGATGGGGATTTCCACCCGTCGAGCTACGGCTACCGACCGGGTCGAAGTGCCCACCACGCCACTGCCAAAGCCCAACTGTTCATTCGTCGCTACCACCGCCAATGGGTGGTGGATATGGATCTGTCCAAGTGCTTTGACACACTGGACCACGATCTCATCATTCGTCGGTTCCGGCGTAAGGTAACGGATGGCAGTGTCCTGGGGCTGCTCCGGCAGTTCCTGAGCAGTGGCGTAATGGTCGGCCACCAGTATGAGGCCACCCCACAAGGCAGTCCTCAGGGCGGGGTGATCAGTCCGCTGATCGCCAACGTCTATCTGGACGCCTTCGATCAGCACATGAAACGCCGGGGGCACCGGATCGTCCGCTATGCAGACGACATCCTGATCCTGTGTGGATCAAAGCCTGCGGCTTACAATGCGCTGACCGTGGCCAGCGCGTACCTGGAAGATGAGCTGAAACTGACAGTCAACCGCAATAAGACCCATCTGGCACACAGCCGTGAGGGTGTCGCGTTCCTGGGTGTGGTCATCCATACGCGCTTCACGCGCATACAGGAGCCGAAATTGCGGGGGCTGAAAGCCAAGCTCAAGGAGATAACCCGCCGCAACACGGGGGAAAACCTATCGGACGTGATCCGACGGCTTAACCCGATACTGCGTGGGTTTATGAACTACTTCCGGGTGGCAAACGGTACACGGGTGATCAAGCAGCTGATGGGCTGGTTAAGGCGGCGCCTGCGCTGTCTTCAGCTAAAACAGTGGAAAAAGCCAACCCGCCTGCACCGGCGATTAAGACAGTTGGGCTACCAACCGCCGTTCAGATCGATCCGGATGAAAAGCTGGCACAATGCGCAAAGTCCACTGGCCAGCTACGCGATGCCCAACCGTTGGTTGCATGATGAACTGGGTCTGGTCGACTTGACCCGACAACGAATGGGGCTCTGTGTCCCGGTCTTGTAGGATAGGCGTTTACATGAGCCGTATACGTGGTCCGTATGTACGGTTCTGTGAGAGGGCTGAGGCGGCAACGCCTCACCCTACTCGATATTCGTGGTAGAGGTCATAACCTTTTTCTTTGTACCAGGCCTGCCACTTCAATTGCCGCCTCAGTTTCTTCAGTCGGGATACAGACGCATAAGACTTAAGGTAATCGCCAAAGCCGGGTCGTGATCTTGGAGACTCGTCTAACTTATCGGCAAAGCGATCGTACTCGCCGGCCAGTGGGTGGAATCGCACCTTCCGCCACGGCTTATCCCAGCCGATGTAGTGGATGATTCCAGGGGATAGCGTGGCTTCAGCGATCTCGCTTTGTGGAAAGGCCGCCGTTTGCTCACCAGGCCGATACAAACCGGTTTGATGATTCCACTTCAGGTGCAGATGTTTCCATTTGTCATGCAGTACGCCGTTCAGTGCGCACTGGTCATTGGTACTGATTCTGTCAGGGTTCTCTTTTTTGAATTCAAACACTTTTTCCGGTATTCCATCGCGCCGCCATAGATCAAGATTGATCAACAGCATGCCGGAATTGAAGTACTCGTTCTGTGGGATTCCGAGCTTTTTGTAGGTGTGACCTGAGAGGTTTTCGACTGCGCCAACGTGGAAGTCAGATATGTCGGTTTCCCACAATTCGATGATGTCGCCTTTGACGATCATATCGCAGTCCAGGTAGAGAACCTTGTGCACAGAGTCATCGAATATTTCAGGAATGGAAATCCGGTAATAAGCCGATGACGTTATGTGTTTGATTGTCGGCAGGTTGTCGTACCGATCACTGTTGAACGTAACAAAGTCGACACCTGTGGCACCCAGTTTCTGGACCTCCCGGCTCATCCTGGCTTTGTTTTCGCCGGATATTCCGCCATCCAGGCAAAACAGCGAGACACGCTCCGGCGCCGAGCAATTTGCCAGTAACGAGTGAAACAGAACGGTCAGGTGAGGGGCGTAATTGTCATCAGAGCTTGCAACAATACCGACTGCATCGGCGGGCAGGCTCCGGCGCTGATCATCACTCATGGTTGGCGTTACTCTGTTGGAAATTTTTAATAGCGGACTGCCGTCTGTAGGCTTTCCAGCGCTGTCTCAATGCAAAAAAGTACCTGAGGTAGACCTTCAATGAGGCATCGGGTGGAGGAAGGTCCGCCCAAGGTGTACGCCTAACAAACGCCTTGTGCTGCGTTTTGAAAGGGTGAAAGCAATAGATCGTCCAGGGTTTTTTCTTACCGGTAAAGTGCACAATTTCCGGGCTCAGAATCGCTTTTTCCATGCTTTTCTGCGTGTAGGAGCTGCCCTCATGATACTTTTTGACGACTTTGTAAATATCGGACTGCTGATTCCATTCCGGCAGCAGTCGTAGCCAGCGGCCCCTCAGAACTGCATTCAGGCTGCATTGATCAACGTACTGCAGGTTGTGTGCATGTTCCCGTGCGTAATCGGTAACCTGGTTGTGGACTTTCTCTCGCCTCCAACCCTCAAGGTCAATTAACAGCACGCCTGAGTTGAAGTATTCAGTGCGTGGTAAACCGATGTCCTTGCAGGCTCTTGGTGACAGGTTTTCGACTGCGCCAACGAGGTTGCCCTCAAGGTCTACTTGCCACAACTTCTCCAGGTTGCCGAGAACCAGTGTGTCGCAATCTATGTAGATGATCCGCCCGATATCCGAAGGAATGTATTCGGGTAAATTGATGCGTTGGTAAACAGCCTCCCCGTATCTCAGTGTGGGCAGGCCTCGGTACAGTGCATCATCAGGCTGGTGAACTTCGAGTTGGCTATTTTGTTTGCTGATGAGGTCTTGCAGCTTGCGAATGCTATCGGAAGAAATGCTGCAATTTATCAGGTGAAATGTAATCGGTGTTCCAGGCGTTGAGGCCAGCGCCGACAGCATCATGACGGCAGCGTAGGGGACGTAGTTTTCATCACAACAAGCCGCGACGTGAATCCTGGTAGTCATGGGCTCGGGTCCTTGTCCTGCGGTTGAAGATAAAAAGAGTAGATGAACCCCACAACAACAGCATTGATATAATGCCCCGTGGTATACAGGGTGTATGACTCAAAAAGATTTATTGCAGTCCAGAAACCAAAGAAGCTGAGTGCAAATACGAAAACATCAGCGGGCATTCTACCATTTCGATAGGCCGCAAGTGCAGCGTATCCAATCCAGGCGGTCATGGCTAACAGAATAGCTGAGCCAATCAGCCCGTTGGCAACCAGGGATTCAATAAATGAGTTGTGCAGATGACCAAAGTTTTTCTTGAATTGGTCAGAGAAAAACTCGGATTGGTTGATCAGGTCTTTGGTGCTGCCAGGCCCCCATCCCATCAACGGGCGTTCTTTCAGCCACTCGAATGCGACCCGCCAGGAAACTAGCCGAACGCCGTGACTGGTGCGCGGGTCGGAGTTTTGCTCCGGTAGGCTGGAATACCCCTCTATCGTGAGGAGTCCTCCGCTACCAGACTGACTGTTGGTAAGTGGGGCTTTGACTCTTTCTGGCGCATTCAGTCCAGCAAGTACAAAACCGAACAGGAGCAGCAGGGCCAAGCCAAAAACAGCTTTTTTGTGCCCCTTGCCAAATGACTTGTCTTGCTTTCTCCATATGAGACAAACAGCCGTTATCAGGCCAATTGCGGTTGCTATCGTAATCCCAAGCCAGGCAGCACGGGTCTGAGTAGCGATTAATCCAAAGACAGCTACGGCAAGCGAAAGGATCATGAGAAATATCATCACCAGGCGCCAGCGGCGCGAGCTCGCCTTGATGGCTCGGTGCATGAAGCACACGATGCCGATAAGAGCCGTTCCAAAAAACATGGCTGTGTGCTGGGCGTTGTGGATACCGAAGTCTTCCCGGTTTCCCGCCCATGCGTTAATCCATTGGCCAGAGCCGATAGTTGTCGGCAAGTATACAGCCAAGCCGAGCAGGGCCAGCAGCAGAAGCGCCCAGCGATAAGGGCGGGCAATAATGCCCATGCCAAAAGCAACCAGAAACACCAGCACCGGCTTTAAAACGTACCGCGTTTCGCGGGTTTCGGGGTCAATGCCCGGGGGTAAGCTGAAGGCGTACCAGAGCCTTGCCAGTACAAGAAAGCCGAGTAGCGCCAAACAGGTCAAGAACAATGGATCGCGGACGATAGTAGAGCGCAGCCCGGTTTCTCTGCCTGAAACGAAAGCTAGCCAGAGAAATGTCAGGATCATGACGCTCTCCGCGCTACGATACACTGCCAGCAAAGGGAGGTAACAGAACATGAAGGTTGCGAGAGCAACAATAAACAGTTTTTCGCCGAGGTTTTTTTGAGAGAACCAGGGCGTGAGGGCTGAGAGTGGAAGGGCGTTAGTCATTGTGCTGCGCGATCCATTCATCAAGCTTGGTGCAGACTTCATCCACGCCAATTAGATCCATAGCGCCTACAAATTCCGCCTTGGCTCCCCAGCGGGCAGTTTCAACGGTTTTGCCAGTATGCGTTTTCAATGCCTCTGCATAGCGATTAACGCACCACGATAATGTGTTGTAGGGGCCGGACCGGTTAGGATTGCTCGCTGCATAAAGACCAATAACATCGGTGCCCACGGCGCTGGCAATGTGTGCCGGGCCGGTGTCGGGAGCAACAACAAGATCAGCTGCCGCCATTAACGCCGTCAGCTGTTTGAGGGTATCCTTGCCGCAGATATTGGTAACCGGTTGCTGCATCTGATCAGATATGGATTTACAAAATTCTATTTCAAAGGGCGCAGGACTGCCAACCAGGATAACATTCATCCCGTGCTGGCTTATCGCATGGTCGGCCAGACGAGCGTAGCGGTCAGCCGGCCAGTTGCGAAGCACATGACTTGCGCAAGGGCTGATGATCAGGTTTCTACTATCCGGTGCAAGATGTGTTACCGCGAATTCCTGGTCGCTCGCTGAAAGTGGGATCAGCCATTTTGGCGGAGCAGCCTTTAAACCTAAAGGCTCAAGGAAACTGGCCAGACAATCACGAACGTGCTGTTTTTGAACAGGTGCAATTCGGCGATTTATAAAAAGGCTGTGGAGGTCTTTGCTACGTGCGTTGTCATAGCCCACCCGGATCTTTGCAGGAATACAGGCAGAAGCAAGATTGGCTCGAAAGGCGACCTGCATATGCAGTAAAGCGTCAAATTTACGCCCTCGCATTTGTTTTCGGAGGTCTGAATAGCCTTGGCGACCGGCCTTCTTGTCAAAGATAATAAACTCGACTCCGGGCAAGTCGCCCACCAGCTTTGCTTCGATTTTTCCGATGACCCAGGTGATTCTTATATCGGGAACCTGTTCCTGAAGGCTAAGCACAACGGGTATGACGTGAGTAACGTCTCCAATGGCAGAAAGGCGGAGAATGCAGATGGAAGTGATCAACGTTTGTTCTCTTGGTAAAGTACAATCTGTAAATAGGCTATGGCCCATAGAATGTATTCGTCTCATTTCTGCGTGATATTATCCGGTGACTGAAGCCAGATAAAGCCGCTCATTTCCACATGACCAGGTGTCCGACTTGTTCGCGAATAGGCACTTATGACGACGGGTGCTCCTGAATCGGGCTTTTGTGCGTTCGGTTTGGGCGAGTTCTTAAAGATATGATTCAGTGTACCTGAGTTGGTGGTGCGCTTTAAGACGCATGTAGTGTGTTCCAAATATCGAATAACCAAAAGGTTTTGATTGAGTGGAATTTTCGCGGGAAAAATTGATTTCTGACGGAGCCATGCGAATGCTGGTTTCGCCTGAGATGGCTGACATAACCAGCGATTGGTTTGATCCCGGATTTTGGGGGACCAAAGCGCGCTCCGTCGCAACTGGAGGACGCGGCGGAGCTTGGTTTGTAAACTCGCCGGAGGGCGCTGTCGTTTTGCGTCAATATCGTCGTGGCGGCCTGGCTTCGAGGCTTTCAGGTCGTAGCTATTTTTATACAGGCGATGAGCGAACCCGGTCTTTTGCAGAATTTCGGTTGCTGAAAGAGCTCAGTGACATGGGGTTGCCTGTGCCTGATCCAGTGGCAGCGTTGGTTCAACGAAATGGCCCCCTGACTTACTGCGCTTCTATTATTATTCGACGAATTCCAGGAGCGGTGCCATTACCGGAATCTGAGTCTTTGCAAGAAGCCGCGCTCTGGTGTCGGGTTGGTGCAATGTTGCGTCGGTTTCACGATGCCGGCCTTTATCACGCAGATCTAAATTGCGACAATATTCTGGTTGCTGATGACGGGCTTTTTTTAATTGATTTTGACAAGTGCCGGATGCAAAAAGCTTCCCCGGGGCCGGCAAGCTGGAAAAGACGCAACCTGTCACGGTTATGGCGCTCAGTTCGTAAGCGTTGCACAAACTTAACACCGGAAAGCAAAGAGCTTGTGTGGCTTGCCTTTTGCCAAGGCTACGGTCATTAACGAACAGGTGGGCCGTGAGTTCTGATTCGACGGCGCAAGAAGTGACCGACGCTAAGATTGACTATGGCATTCTGTAGTGAGTTGAGTTGAGTTGAATGCATTGCTGATAATGCTGGCTGAATGCTTCGAATTGCCGGTGATTCAACCCGCCGTCAATTCTGAGTTTTGCGAGATCTTTACCGATATGAAGGAGCATTGGAAGGTTCATGCCACTGAAAACTCTCGCCCGACCGAAGTCAATGAAGCCGATGGGGTGATGATGGTTATGTGTATCAATGAAGTTCTCATGCTGAGGATCCAAAGTAACAACGTGCCGTCGATGAATATCTGCCATGAATTCAGCGAGGCTTTCCACTCTGTTTTCAGTCGCCCAGTTAACGGTTGAACCGGGTAGCAGGGTACGTAAATGCAGTGTGCCGCTCAGGTTGCGGTTATGCTTTACGTTTATATAACCCATTGAGTCGGGGGTATTCAGGTCTCCAAGTCGGCATAGTGCATCATGCTCGCGCTTCCAGACTTTTCGGTAATCCTTGCGCCCGGAAAAATGAGAGTAACGCTTGAGAATGTACCCGTTTTCAGTCAGAAAAACTTCTCTCAGGGTGTTGTAAACCCACCGCTGTTTAATATAGGTAAGACTCGGGATTTCGCCCGTATGTTGCAAGACTCGATGCTTGCCGAGAAAAGCCAGCTCATCTGGGTGCCAACCAGGCGGCTGACGGCCAATATCGTTCATGCTATATGGGCTCTTATCGATAGACACTCAGGCGCTCAGGTCACGATTGTTGGTGAAGTGGCCGAAAAGCTTGATATGAAGTCGCGTAACTTATCATGTGGTGTTTTTCATGGCATCAAGAGTTTTTGCAGCTGCATTGCGTCTGGATTTGGCTAAGATGGTCAGTGTTCAGAACAACGAGACAGATCCGGAATATTATTTTAATTATATGCGAAGGAGTTCCTCTGCTTGAGTAATAAGACTGAACAGCGAGAAATGCTGGCGATTTTATGCCTTACGGACGCTTGCGATCGCCCGGAGAGTGAGCTCTTTATCGGCCTTAAAAATGCCGGGTTTAGCGTTGATGTCATGTGCAACCCGAAAGGTCGAAATTATCAACGCCTGGTTGCTGAAAACATGGTCGTTCAGCAAATGGCGTTGAAAAGTCGTTTTGATAAAGAAGGCATACAGGCGATCAGCAAACAACTGAAAAGCAGACGCTACGACATTATCCACGCCTACAATCCGCGAGCTTTGGCATGTGCGCTCCGCGCGTCGAAAGGCACCAGCATCAAGATCGTGGCTTACCGGGGTATTATCGGCAATATCAGTTTTTTGAACCCGGAGTCCTGGATTACATTTTTGCACCCGAGAGTGAGCAAAATTGTCTGCGTGGCAGATGCTATCAAGGATTATCTGGCAAGCTTGAAGTTTCTCTGGATGCGCATTTCAGATGAAAAGCTCATCCGTATCTACAAGGGTCATGATCTTGCTTGGTATCAGGCAGCGCCAGCCAACCTTGAACAGTTTGGTGTGCCGGCTGGAGCTTTTGTCGTGTGCAGTACGGGGCGAAATAATCCCAGAAAGGGATATGATGATCTAATTGACGCTATGAATCGTTTACCTGATGACCTAAGCGCACACTTGCTGTTAGTCGGTGATGCAATTGACAGTCAGGAGCTGAAAACTCAGGTTGCTCAGTCAAAGCATCCTGAACGCATTCATTTCACCGGGTACCGAGACGATGCGCCGGCCATAGCCGCAGCGAGCGATGTTTTCGTTCTGCCTTCGAAGGAGCGGGAGGGGCTGCCCAGAGCGGTTATTGAAGCAATGGCTTATGGCGTGACACCTGTGGTAACCCGTGTGGGTGGGATGCCCGAGCTGGTCGAAGAGGATGTGAGTGGTTTGGTAGTTCCCCCCGAAAACTCTGTGGCACTGTCTTCGGCGATCGAGCGCTTGTACCGTGACAAAACGTTGCTCGATAAGCTAGGGCGGGCAGCCAAGGCAAGAATTGCGAAAGATTTTCATACATCGCAAACCGTCCGTGAAACGGGCGAACTTTACAAATCATTGATGGGTAAGAACTGAGTGCGCAGGTATCTGTTTTTCGTCAATCAGCCATATTCCTACTCAATACTGCGGCCATTGCAGGCTGAAATTCGGCGCCGTGGCGATGACGTTGCCTGGTTTATTGCAGGATGTTCAACCGCCCCACTGAAGCCGGATGAGAAAAGACTGAAGACGGTGAAAGAAGTTCAGGCTTACGGAGCGGATGCGACCTTTGTGCCGGGCGACTGGGTACCTTATTTTTTCCCGGGCATAAAAGTAGAAGTGTTCCATGGCATGGCCAGAAACAAGCGCGGACACAAAAACGAGGATGAAAGCGACCATTACCGAATTCGGGGCTGGTTTGACCTCTATTGTACTCACGCGGAGAAAGACACTGAAAAATTTCAGGCCCTGGCTCAGGAATTAGGCCATTTTGCGGTAGCCAAGACCGGCTGGCCCAAACTCGACCCGCTGCTCCGGAATGTGAATGGCGGTGAACGTGCCCGTCCTGAAGGGGAGCCGCCAACCGTATTTTTTGCCTCGACATTCAGCCGCTCGGTTACCTGTGCGCCTCAGCTGGCGGACGAGATTGAGGCACTCTCCGAGAGTGGCAAGTGGCGGTTCATCGTAACCCTGCATCCAAAAATGGAAGAATCTGTTGTCGAACGCTACCGGGGTATGCAGAGCGCTAACCTGAAATTCGTTGAAAGTGATGAGGATCTGGTGCCGCTATTGCCAGAAGCAGATCTTATGCTGTGTGACACCTCGTCAATCATGTTTGAGTTCATGTTTCTCCAAAGACCTGTGGTGACCTTCCGTACCAAGATGCCTGGCCCTTACCTTATTGATGTTCAGAGCGTTGATCAGCTGGAGGATGGCCTGACGCGAGCCGTCCAGCGGCCGGAACAATTGCTTGCCGCACAAAAGGAACTGTGCAGCGACCTTCACGTGTTTTTCGATGGGCGCTCGAGTGGGCGGGTACTGGATGCGGTTGATCAGTTTTTGCTGGAAAAAAAGCATACCTTGCGCCCCAAGCCGTGGAACCTGCTGAGGAAACTGAAGGTAAGGCGGCGGTTGCAAAGGGAATTGGCCCAAACGCCTCACTAGTCAGTGATGCCATTGAGTTTGAACCTGATGGGAGTGTGGTATGAAAATTCTGGTCACCGGGGGTGCCGGTTTTATTGGCTCGGCAATGATCCGGTACCTTATCGCGCAAACCGATACCGAGGTCGTCAATGTCGATTTACTGACTTACGCCGGTAATCTGGAGTCACTGGGTGGAGTGTCTGGCAGCGATCGATACAGGTTTGAGCAAGTTGATATCTGTGATCAGTCTGCGCTGCAGGCTGTTTTTGATGCGCATCAGCCCGATGCGATAATGCATCTGGCGGCAGAGAGTCATGTTGACCGGTCCATAGATGGCCCTGCCGCATTTATTCAAACCAACATCGTTGGCACCTACACGCTGCTCGAAGTTGCGCGAAAATACTGGTTGGCGTTGTCTGAACACAAGCGAGAGGTGTTTCGGTTTCATCACATCAGCACCGATGAAGTTTTTGGCGACCTTACCGCCACGGATGAGTCTTTTACAGAAAGCACCCGGTATTCGCCGAGCTCGCCATACTCAGCCAGCAAAGCCAGCTCTGATCACTTGGTCCGTGCCTGGTACAGGACATATGGCCTGCCGGTCGTTGTCAGCAATTGTTCGAATAACTATGGCCCGTTCCAGTTTCCGGAAAAGTTGATCCCCTTGATGATCCTCAATGCTTTGGCTGGTAAGCCTTTGCCGGTATATGGCGATGGTCTTCAGGTCCGCGATTGGCTTTTTGTTGAGGATCACGTCACGGCGCTTTATACGGTGTTGAGGGAAGGGGAGTTGGGCGAAACCTACAACATCGGTGGGCAGAGTGAGAAAACCAATCTTGAAGTGGTGCATTGTTTGTGTCGGTCCCTTGATGAGCTGGTTGAAACCAAACCTTCCGGGCTGTCGACTTTCAAGGAGTTAATCTCCCATGTGACGGATCGACCGGGTCACGACCGCCGGTATGCTGTTAATATCGAAAAAATCCGGCATGAGTTGCGCTGGCGCCCCAGTGAAACATTTGATTCCGGTATGCGGAAAACGGTGAGCTGGTATCTCGATAATCTCGACTGGTGCCATCGAATTCTTGAAAAATCCGATAACGCACACTGACACTCAGCAGAGTTGAGCAATTATGAAGGGTATTATTCTCGCAGGTGGTACCGGCTCTCGCCTGTTCCCGATCACCATGGGTGTTTCCAAACAGCTTTTGCCTATTTATGACAAGCCTATGATCTATTACCCGCTCTCGGTGTTAATGCTGGCGGGTATCAGTGACATCCTGATCATTACCACACCCGATGATGCGCCTGCGTTCAAGCGCTTATTGGGGGATGGCAAAAGGTTTGGCATTCAATTGAGTTATGAAACCCAAGAAAGCCCCGACGGTCTCGCCCAGGCATTTCTGATTGGAGAGGAGTTTATCGGCACTTCAGATGTTTGTCTGGTGCTTGGTGATAACATTTTTTACGGGCAGGGTTTTACGCCCATGTTGAAAAATACTGTGCGCCAGCTCCAGCGAAAACGAGGCGCGACGATTTTCGGCTATCAGGTCAAAACGCCACAGGATTTCGGGGTCATTGAGTTCAATAGTGAAATGCAGGCTGTGTCGCTCGAGGAAAAGCCTGAACACCCTAAGTCCAATTTTGCGGTGACGGGTCTTTATTTTTACGACAATCGGGTTGTAGAGTTTGCCAAAAACGTAGCACCGTCCGCTCGCGGTGAACTTGAAATAACCGCGATCAATAATGCGTACCTGGACGATGGCTCACTGAGCGTCCAGCTCCTTGGTCGCGGATTCGCATGGCTCGATACCGGCACCCATGGCACCCTCCTGGAAGCGGCACAATTTGTCGAAACTATCGAAAAACGTCAGGGATTCAAGATCGCCTGCCTTGAGGAGATTGCCTGGCGCAATGGCTGGCTGGATAACGCGGGCATGCTCAGCGCTGCAGCGTTTTACGCGAAAAGTGGGTATGGGTCGTATATAAGGGAGCTGGTCGACGAATCTGACACTTTCGATAAGAGTGATGCGTCACTTGAGTAACCAAAGAGTTCTGCACATTTGCCGGGCAGAGAAGTTCATTCCACCGTTTATCGATTTGGTACAGGCCAACTTTGATCCGGCCCTGCATGAATTTGTCATTTTTGGTGACCATGAGAAGTTCAGCAGTGAGGGGCGCCCAAGCGTACATCGCGTAGGAAAGGGTTTTGTCGAGAAAACAGCTGCAAAAGCTCGATTGATTGTTCAGATGCATCGCGCGGATCGAATCATTCTTCATGGGATGTTTACCCGTGCGGTCACCAAGATGCTGTTTCTGATGCCGTGGCTGTTAAAGAAGACCTACTGGTTTATCTGGGGTAATGATCTTTACGGCAAGAGAGATGCGAACTCGAAACCAGGTCTGAAGGATTTCTCCAGGCGGTTTGTTATCAGGCATATGGGGCATCTCGTCACCCACGTGCCAGGTGATATTGAGCTTGCCAGGGAGTGGTATGGTGCTGAAGGGAAAGCCCATCACTGCCTGATGTATACCTCCAATCTGTTTTCGGATTCGGGCGTTGGTGAGAGAACCACCGATTTTGTCGAAGTTCAGGTGGGCAATTCTTCTGATCCCAGTAATAACCATCTTGAGATTTTTGAAAAACTGGCGAGTCTTCCGGCTAATAATTTTCGCGTGCTTGCGCCACTTTCTTACGGCAATCAGCAACATGCCCTCCGAGTTATTAGCGAGGGCAAGAAACTGTTTGGCGACCGATTTGTGCCGCTCATTGATTTCTTGCCATTAGCGCAGTATCAGGAATTTCTTGCAATGATTGATGTTGCCATTTTCAATCACAATCGCCAGCAAGGACTCGGCAATCTGATATCGCTTCTCGGTATGGGAAAAAAAGTATATCTGCGGCGTGGTATATCAACTACCAGCTTGCTGGATTCGCTGGACATTGAGTGGTTTGATGTTGAAAAGATCGATTTGTCTCCGATGCCCGAGGTTTCAAGGGAAAGTAATATGCAGCGAGTGCGGCAAGTCTTCTCAAAGCCTAACTTAATCGCACAACTCGATGATCTTTTTAAGGGGTGAGTAGTGGGTTATCTTTCTGAAAGTGCGCTCGAAGAACTGAATTTCAGGAGTCTGGGGCGGGGCGTCAAGATAAGTGATAAGGCAAGCATCTATGATGCAGATCTGATGGACATAGGCGACTTCTCCCGGGTTGATGATTTCTGCATTCTGTCAGGCAAAGTCTCCCTTGGCAGGTATTGTCATGTGACACCCATGTGCCTGATTGCCGGTGGGCAACCGGGTGTGGAGCTTAGAGATTTTTGCACTTTGGCTTATGGTGTAAAGATTTTTGCCCAGTCAGATGATTATTCCGGGGAGACCATGGTGAACTCGCTTATTCCACGGAAATACAAGCGAGAAATTTTTGCTCCGGTTCGGCTGGAGCGGCAGGTTATTGTCGGAACAAACTCGGTCATACTCCCCGGTGTAACGGTTGCCGAAGGCTGCGCAATAGGGGCTATGACTCTGGTCGCAAAGAGCACCGAACCCTGGGGAATATACGTTGGAAGTCCGGCCCGGTGGCTCAAGGCGAGAAAGAAAGATCTGAACGAACTTGAAAACAGATTTTTACAGGAAACAAACGCGTGATCCCATTTAATCGTCCTCCTTCGACGGGAAATGAGCTGCCCTTCATCGAAGAAGCGCTGAAACAGGGAAAACTTTCTGGCGACGGTCCGTTCACCGAACTGTGTCAGCGGTGGTTTGAGCGCCAGTTGGGCTGTGAGCGGGCATTTTTGACCCCCTCCTGTACCCATGCCTTGGAGATGGCGGCCCTGTTGATTGGTGTGAAGCCCGGCGATGAAATTATCATGCCAAGCTACACCTTTGTCAGCACCGCTAATGCGTTTGTACTTCGTGGCGCGCGCATTGTGTTCGTAGACGTCCGTCCGGACACCATGAATATTGATGAAACTCTGATAGAGCAAGCGATTACCGAAAGAACCCGGGCCATTGTTCCTGTGCATTACGCCGGCGTCGGATGCGACATGGACGTTATTATGGAACTAGCCAATCGTCATGGGCTTTATGTGATCGAAGACGCCGCCCAAGGCATGATGGCCGAATACCATGGCCGCCCTTTGGGCGCCATCGGGCACCTGGGTACGTTCAGCTTTCATGAAACGAAAAACTACACCAGCGGTGGTGAGGGCGGATTGCTCATCATCAACGATGAAAGCTTTGTAAAGCGGGCTGAAATCATTCGGGAAAAGGGTACCAACCGCAGTCAGTTTTTCCGCGGCATGGTCGACAAGTACAGCTGGGTTGGGGTGGGTAGCAGCTATCTCCCTTCCGAGCTTCAAGCTGCATACCTCTGGGGCCAGTTAAACCGGGCCGAGCAGATTCGTGACAATCGTCTGGCTATCTGGAAGCGGTATCACCAGGCGTTCAAATCCCTGATTGCAAACGGTATTGTTGACGGGCCTGCACGGCCGGAGGCGACGGCACACAATGCCCACATGTATTTTCTGAAAATCCGGGATCTGGAAGAGCGCAGCGCCCTGATTGATCACCTAAAACAAGCCGGTGTTATGGCTGTATTTCACTACGTGCCGCTGCACTCCACGCCGTTTGGCGAGACCGTGGGGCGATTCCACGGCGAGGAACGCTATACCACCAGGGAGAGCGAGCGCTTGGTGCGTCTGCCTCTCTGGTACGGCATGCTAGAGGAAGAGCAGGAGCGCGTCATTCAGTCGCTACTTGCGTTCTTCGGCTGATGAGTGATTTTTTCGCCGGGGACTTAACGTCCACAGGCCCGCGTATTTGTTAAACGTCACTTGAGCGTAGGTGACCGCCGTCAGGTAACCCACTGCGCCATCAAGAAATCCGAACCGGATAAAATAAACCTGCACAAAGGTCATCAAACCCCTTAGTGTCGGGTAGATCATAGTGCGCGTTTTCTTGCCCTTCCGGTGCTTTTCCAGCGATCCCAGCCAGGCATATTTAGAGCTTTTCTCCAGCGAATGACCAAAGTCTCTGTGAGTGTAGTGAGTCAGGCGACCGCGCAGCGTTTTGGTCTTTCGTCCTTCCGGAATCAGGATCCGCTCATGCACCAGTGCGTCGGAGAAGCAAACGCCTTCCCGCCGGAACAGTCTCAAAGGTGCCCTGCCACTGCGGCCGAAATCCAGGCGAGCGCCATAGATTGTGACGGCCCAGGGGAGTTTGTAAGCATCTGCGTCGGGATCGGCAAGCCGGTGGTTGATTTCCCGGGCAAGTTCCGGGGTTATGCGCTCATCGGCGTCCAGTGACAGTACCCAGTCGCCAGTGGCTTTTTCCAGCGCTCTCTGTTTCTGAACACCAAAGCCGGGCCAGTCGGTGACCTCAAGGATGTCGGCATACTGTTTTGCAATCTCAACGGTTCTGTCTGTGCTTCCGCTGTCAAGTACAATAATTTCGTCAGCAACCAACCTGGCCGACTTCAGACAATCGGCAATGTGGTCTTCCTCGTTTTTCGTGATGATTGTGGCTGATACCGTTCTCATCCGTTGCCTTACGTAAGAGGTGCTCAGCTCGTTGAAGAGTGCAGCGGCAATGCCTGAAACGGACACCAGGTAGAAGGTCAGGAACAGCGTTCGGTTAAAGGTCGCTTCGGTCAGCCCAAAGAGGAGGTAGCCAACGCTGATCATTGAGCCTGACACGGCGAGGTGTGCCGTAGCCGTGTGTGTGCTGAACAGGTGTCGTGCGAAAATCGCCAGAGGTATGAAAATCAACAGCGCCCAGCTGAGAATGCCTAGAATACCGCTGGTAGCGGCAATGTTGAGTACATCGCCGTGGGCGTGGCCGGTGCAACAGTCGATCAGCATGGCAGAGGCCTCCCCGTTTGCGACTGCCGTCTCGATTTCGCGCGTGTAGCCTCCGAGACCGACACCGATCCAGGGGTTGTCTGCAAACATGTGCCAAGCCTGTCCCCAAACTTCCATTCGGATCGTAATGCCCGAATCCAGAGTGTCACTGTGCATAAACCTGTCGAACTGGCCTGGCACGCGATCGTTGGTAGCAATGGCGGTCACCAGCAAAACAGGAATTGCGACCATGCTGACGATGCGCAGATTTCTGCTGAGTAGTGGCATCAGGAGCAACAGAAAAAATGGCAGTGCAATCAGATTACTCCGGGTTTGCGACAGCATGGCAATGGCGGCAGCTCCGGTACCCATAACGATAAAAAGAAGCGCAAGAGGGCGTCGCTTGCTGCGATAGAAAAACAGCCCGCCCGTCAGAGTGAGAAAGCTGCCCAGCAACGCGATATTCCCAAAGCTGATCGGGTTGATTCCGCCGCCAAATCGGCTGCTCAGAAGCGTGGCCATAGAGCCCTGGCTCGTGATCAGCGCCGAACCCAGCAGAGCAAAAATGGATGCAGCCAAGAGCCCAGCCGCGGCGAATACCGTGTTCGCGCCCAGTCGGCCATAGCTCAGGGCGATAATCAGGGGCCAGAACAGAATAAAGCGGGCGTGAGCGCCTAGCGTTTTCCCACCCTCATAACTGAAGCCTTCAACAGCCCAGGAGCAAACGCTCACGAGTACAAAAAACCAGAAGGCAAAATGCAACAAGCGTAACTCTTTTGGCTTATCCCACCCCGCTTGGTACAGGGATTTCCTGTAGCTGATCACAAAACCTGTGATGGCGAGCAAAAGAGTGGCAGATGCCAGCACGCTGGACGATAGAAGTGCGCCCGCAACACCGATTACAAAAAGCAGGTGGATAGGCTTTTTGATGGGGGCGGTCATGTCAGCACACCTTGTCCGGGTTGTAGGGGTTTGTCTCGCCTTCGGGCCGGTGGCGCATGCGTTTATATTCCCATTGGTACTGCCCGGGAATGTCCCGGATACAATGCTCGACAGACGTATTCAGAGCTGTTGTAGCAGCTACCGCATCCTTACTGTCCAGGCCCGGCTCAGTTTCACGTACAACTATCCGAAACCCGCGGGCATTCTCCAGTCTTTCGGCGTAGGTAATCAGAACCTTTGCGCCGGTGCGCTGCATAAGCTTCGACACCAGCGTCATGGTTTTGACTTCCATGCCAAAAAACGGAGCAAAGGCATTGCCTTTGCCGCGCGGGGACTGGTCAGGGAGGATGCCGGCAACACCGCCTTCCCGAAGAATGGAGGTCAGCCTTACAAGCCCTCGCCTGTCGCCTCGCACGAGTTCTGAGCCAAGCCTGCCTCGTACCCGGATCATATAGTCCTCGAACTCCGGCATGTTCGGTGGGCTGTACAGTGCAGCCATTTTGTAGCGGGATGAGAAAAACAGCCCCGCCAGCTCCCAGTTTCCGAGATGGGGCGCGAGCAGAATTAACCCGCTGCCGTCAGCCATGGCTTCGTCAATCAGCTCAAGCCCCTCGGTTTCCTGAACCAGATCAAGGCATTTTTCAACAGGCCATTCCCACATCAAAGGAACTTCAAGCATCGTCATCCCTGTGTTTACCAGCGATTCTTTTGCCATGGCTGCGCGTTCGGCTTGTGACAGTTCCGGGAGACAAATCGCGAGGTTTATGTCCGTAACCTCGCGAGCTTTGACGGGTAGCCTCCACATAAGCAGGCCCAAAAACTTACCGATTCTCTGAGCACCTGCCAGAGAAAGCCAGCCGGCAATACGCAGAAGGCCTGCAACAAAAAAATACTTCAACTTGCTCATTTTCTGCCGTACCGGTCTTCGTAACGAACAATGTCGTCCTCGCCGAGGTAGGAGCCGGATTGCACCTCAATCAGCTCCAGATCGATAACTCCAGGGTTTTCCAGTGAGTGCACCTGGCCTATCGGGATGTAGGTCGACTGGTTTTCGGTGACCAGATAGGTTTTTTCACCGTTGGTGACTCGTGCGGTACCGCTGACGACAATCCAGTGCTCAGCGCGATGGTGATGCATCTGAACGGATAGCTTGGCTCCGGGCTTTACTGTGATTCGTTTGACCTGGTAGCGCGGGCCACTGTCTATGGAGTCATAGATACCCCAGGGTCGATAGACCTCACGGTGATTCATGTGCTCGTGCCGGCCATCACTGCGGATTTGCTCAACCACAGCTTTTACGTCCTGGACCTTGTCTTTGTGGGCAACAAGAACGGCATCATTGGTCTCGATGATGACAAGGTCATCGACACCGATGGTTGCAACGAGCCGACTCTCTGCGCGAACAAGCGTGTTGCGTGTTTGATGGGCTATCACGTCGCCGCTAAGGCTGTTTCCATCGAGGTTTTTTTCGCTGACATCCCAAAGTGCCGACCAGGATCCGATGTCGCTCCACCCAGCGTCAAGGGAGACAACCACAGCGTGGTCGGTTTTTTCCATAACGGCATAGTCAACGGACTCAGAAGGACAACTGGCGAACAGTTCAGAATTCACCCGGATAAAGTGAAGATCCTCGCTGGTATCCGCCATTGCAGCGCGGCAGGCAGCGAGAATGTCGGGCCGGTGCAGCTCCAGCTCTGTCAGATATTGCCGGGCGCCGAACAGGAACATGCCGCTGTTCCAGAGGTATTCTCCGGACGCAAGATAGGCTTTGGCAGTCTCCATATCGGGCTTTTCCACAAAGCCATCAACGGTGTAGCAATCTGTGGCCAGTTCGCTGCTGCGGTGTATGTAGCCATACCCGGTTTCAGGTTGGTGGGGGACAATACCGAAGGTGACAAGCTTTCCCTCCTTTGCCAGAGGCACCGCCTTTGCCACGCCTGCCTGAAAAGCTTCGATATCCTTGATTAGATGATCGGCAGCAAGAACCAGCATCAGTGGGTCATCACCTTCGTTGCTCTCGCATAACTGAAGAGCCGCCAGCGCGATGGCAGGTGCGGTGTTGCGACCGCAGGGTTCAAGGATGATGCAGCTGTCTTCATGGCCGGATTGCCGCATTTGTTCCGCAGCGAGAAAACGGTGCTCCTCGTTGCAGATCAGGAGTGGTTTTAGCGCGTCCATTCCGTCAAGCCTGGCTACTGTTGATTGCAGCATCGAGAGTGGGCCGTCTGTCAGTTTAAGAAACTGTTTCGGGTTCAGTTGTCGTGACAACGGCCAAAGTCGCGAGCCGGTACCGCCTGCCATAATGACGGGATGAATCATGCGTATACTCCGGGCTTGAGTTTGTGGAAGTGTTCTTGAGCCTTAGGCTCAAAAGTGGAATGTTACCATATGGGTTGAGCATCTACAGTGCGCCGGCGCCGTGTTGCAGGCCACGCGCAAACGTCACAGACGTTGCGACACCTCCCAGGTTTGTTTCTTGTCACTCAGTTCCCAAGCAATGCGCTTGTAGAAACGGCTGATTCGCCTAGCTATATAACGCCTACGCCATGCCGGAATTGCTGCAAGCTTGTTTTGAGCGCCGGGAGCCCCCAGGCCGTCAACCAGAAAGAGCTCTGGTTGGTTGCCGCGAAGTGAGATAACCAAGTTGTGCGGCAGAAGGTTGCGGGTCAGTATGCCGGTTTTTTCAAGCCACTCACAGAAACGCTCCGCAGCGGCTTTTATGGGGGCGTCAAAACCGTGTTTCTTCAGGTAGTTCTCTAGCGTTTCAGCAGGATCCCCGTGAACATCCAGGAGCAGTTCACTCTCATTGGCGGCGCCAAGCGATGTTGGCGTTTCGCCATAAAATCGGGGGAGATGGTTCCAAACAGTGCTTTCGTGGCCCTGTTTGATCAACGATACTATTGCACTCTGTTGATGCGCACGCTGTTCCTGCTCGTTGTCGTTGATTCTGGACTTGCCGAGCAGTTTCTTTAGAGGCATTTGTCTTTGAAAGCGAGCTTCTATAT
This sequence comes from Marinobacter sp., assembly GCF_052094685.1. Lineage (GTDB taxonomy): Bacteria > Pseudomonadota > Gammaproteobacteria > Pseudomonadales > Oleiphilaceae > Marinobacter. Next base: position 40,870 of record NZ_JBQDKB010000001.1, on the reverse strand, counting down.
TTTCAGGGCGAATCACTTTCAGGCAGCGGCCAAGGGTAGCCGGGTGAAGGTAACAATGGCGGTTGTACCCCGAGGCAAAGGGCTCTTGGTCTGAAAGATCTATCACGGTAGTGTTTGTTCTCTTCGGATTTATATGCTGATTGCCAGGCAGGTTTTCATCACTGGCAATTCGTTCTGTTGGCAACTGGAGCCTGATGGTTATGAGTTTTTCTGAGGCATCTAAGCTTTGTTTGGCGTTTGGTGATTGTAACACAGAGGGTTTTCGAACCCTCGAAGGCCCTGTCTGGGCCAAGCGGGTTGCGGATGCCCTGGGGCTTGAGTTCAAAAATTGCGGGCACACCATGAGCACTACCCGGGAGCTGCTGCAGTATGCGGCAGTGTTTCCTCCATCGGAATATGCATTAGTGTTTATCCAGTATGGGCTGGTGGACTCCTGGCTGACGTTTCGCGGTGCACCTTACGTACTTTATTACCCTGACAACCCGCGCCGGAAACTCGCAAGGAAACTGGTTAAAAAGTTAAAGAAGTGGGCGCGCTCTTTGCAGCTTCAAAAAAGGCTGGGGGCGGTCGAGCAAGTACCGCTGGAGGAATACATTGAAAATCTGCGGGCCGTGTTGAAGTCTGCCCCGGGCAGCCAATTTGTGCTGGTGGCCACGGCTCCGAACCGCGACACACCCCGGAACCCGAGAATCCTGAGATATAACTCTGCTCTTTCAAATCTTGCTGACGAGGAGCATAACGCAATCTATGTCGATGCCTGGGATGAGCTCTGGAGTAACCTTGATGCATGTCTGATGGACGATGGGACTCACCTTACATCCCGGGGGCACCGGGTTGTCGCCGGTTGTGTTCAGAATGCCCTCAGGCTCAAGAATGTACGTTGAGAAGCTCGTAATAGAAGGCAGCTGTTCGGCGCCCCATTGCCTCGAGCGTCAGTTCTTTCGATGCATGCTCAAAGCACTCAATCTGGGCCTTTTTCAGGCTTTCCAGGTTCGCAAGTTGCTCGGACAATAATGTGTGCAGTGCGCTAAGCTCGGTTGAGCGCGCGAGGCTTTCAGCAGGAAGCAAGTCAAGAGCGCCATTAACGGGTGTTGATAGCACCGGGCAGCCAGCCAGCAGTGCTTCGATCAGAGCATAGGGGAAGCCCTCGCGCTCGGAACTGATTACGCAGACAGATGCTTGTTTAAGCCAAGCTGTGGGGTTGTTCTCGTAGCCAGGTAGTTTTACCAAACTTTCAACGCCAAGGCGTTGTATCTGAGCCTTTAATGTATCCGCTTCGGAGCCATGGCCCAGGATATAAAGCGGCAGTGTCGGTTTGAGTGTCGCCCACGCTGAAATCAGGTTGTCGAACTGCTTGACCGGCTCGATGCGACCTACGGCTACGGCAAAGGCCTGGGTTCTGGGTACCGGGTGAGTTGTTTTAATCTCCGTGCTGTGGGGTTTGATCCCATTGTGAATCAGCTTTGTATTGGGGTGAGACAGTGCCTGCTGAATGCCTTTGCTTACGGCGATCACACCATCAAGTTTGTCGAAATCCTTATGGCTGGATTTGGTGCCGTGGATAGTGCCCACCGTTATGCTTCCCTGAGTTCCCATACCTGAGATCAATGCCGCCGCTTTATTACCTTGGGCATGAAGTACATCAGGCGATAACTTGCGGAGCGTTCGCCTCAAGCGCAGTTTTAGCAGGGGATTTCGTCTTCCCCACTGAGTCGGCAAAGGGTGGAAGGTTACCTCAGGTGAAAACCAGTTTCGGTAATCTGGATGTGCAAGAACATGTACCTTGTGCCCGCGGCGTACAAGTTCCTCCACAAGGTCGGCCGTATGCTTCTCCATGCCTCCCCAGTTACCGCCAGGCGTGGCGATTAGCTGGGCAACCGTGAGGTGATCTGGTGTGCTCATGATAGCGAGGGCGCTTCGTCGAGAACCTTGCGGTAGACCTCCAGCGTCGACTCCGTTTGAGCTTGGAGGCGGAAGCGGAAGGGAATCTCGATTGCAGCCTCCTTACTGCTCAAGAGCCTTAGCGCAACCTGCGCGAACTCCCGGGTGTCATCAGGCGTTACAAGCCCGTCGCGAAAGCATGCCTGCAGCGTTTCCGCCGCGCCGCCACGGTTAAACGCAACGACGGGCGTGCCGGATGACAGAGCTTCCGTAACCGTGCGGCCGAAGGGTTCAGGCTTTGTTGACATATGGCACACCAGATCAGCAAAGAGATACAGTTCCGACATGTCGTCGCGTTGCCCAAGGAAGGTTACCTTGTCGGCAAGCCCAAGTTTTGAGCGTTGCTGCTCAAGTTCCCCCATAAAGCGGTCTTTACCTGGCTCTACTCCGCCAACGATGATGCCGTGGCAGTCCGGTTCTTTACGGGCAATTTCTGCCATTGCGTCTAGAAACTGCAACTGTCCTTTCCAGCGGGAAATGCGCCCCGGCATCATCAAAATGCGCTTGTTTTGTAAGTGAGGGAACTGCCCAAACAGAGTCTGTCGCCATGTGTCGTCTAACTCTCGGTGCTGAAAATAATCCACATCCACGCCCCGCTGTATCACGGTCAGGTTTTGATCCGGCACCTGAAAATTCTGGATAACGTAGCTGCGTACGCAATTTGACACCGCAATCACATGATCAGATTTGGCCATGATGGCGCTGTAGGGGTTCACGGAATACATTCCGTGGAAGGTTGATACAATTGCTGGTTGTTGATGCGCCGGCAAACCCTTCCACGCTAGGCGTACAATCCAGGCCGGCATGCGTGAGCGCACATGAATAATGTCGGGCTGCAAATCCTGAATCAATTGGCGCATAGGGCGGATCTGCCCAAAAGATGCGGGCGATTTGCGGTGAACAGGCATCTGAATATGAGTTGAGCCTTGTGCCTCTAGGCGAGCAGCCAATGGGCCGCCGTTAGAGACGACAAATGACTCATGGCCGTGCCTTACAAGGTCTGCCGCAAACTCTACGGTTCCTCTTTCTACACCACCACTGTAAAGCGCCGGCAGTGCCTGAAGAATTCTCAAGTGTTGCTCCTCTTTTGTCCTTTGGCCATGGTACCAGTGCTTGGCACAAGCCCGCGCTGGATTACCCATTGAGCGGCCCGATTGGCCTCCCATAGAGGCGTCTCCTGACCGGTTTTGCCTCCCATTACCGTAGCATGATCACTCCAGCGAGCTACATAGCCGGTTTCAACCAGCCGCTGCACGCCGCTTGCAACGCGGCTACCGGGGCGTTGCTGCAATTGGAGCAACCCGGTTGGTACGCCAGACGTAGCCGCTTCGCACACCATAGACATGCTGTCTGGTGTTACCCAGATTGCCCGCGATGCAGCAACGCTATGGCTGAGCCAGTCTTCGTGAGTAGTGTCTGGATCTGCCACGGTAATTTTGGGGCCAGCAAGTTCATTAAGCCGTATTCTGAGTGCCTCGGGGGTTCGCCTTGAACCACTGATCGTCCAGCGCCATTGGGGGTACTCGCCAATCAGGTGGGTAACCTGCCCAAAAACAACGTCATCGTCCCAGTTGAAATGTGAGGACGGCCCACCAAGTAGCAGCAGCGCTTCCGGCTTATCAGTGATTTTGGCCAGGGGTGTAACGGTGTTTATGGCACCTTCTGTTACCAGGGTATGCTGGTTTTCAGTAACTCCGTCATGGGCGGGGATAATTACCCCGTCGACCCAGGTACGCGGGAATCCGGGCTTCATGAGAACCAGCGTTCTGGTATTTTTGAGCCGCCGCAAAGAGAGCAAAAGCTTGTGAGTGCCGGTGCCAGCCGCGATGATCAGATCCGGGTGGGGGAGCGCTTTGTCCATCGCAGGAGGCATAGCCAATAGTGCGCGCCACAACGGAACGTTTACCTCCAGAGTATTGACCCAGTACAGGCTGGCGCCGGCTTTCACCCGTAAACGATTGCCCAGGCCTTTCAGTTGATTCCGGTGCCCGGGTTTATTGTCTGTGAGCAACCATATTACAGGTGCTTCTGGTATGTTACTTGTCACCATAAAAACCCGGATCGTCTCTATCTGGTCGCGTTTTGAAACGCCGGTGCATCCAGAGGTACTGGTCTGGTGCACGCAGGATTTCGCGCTCAAGAATCTGGTTAATTGCGGTTGCGTCTTTCAGGTCGTCGCCGCTTGGAAAGGGATCCAGCGGGGGGTGGAAGTAGATGTCGTAACCGGGTTTGTCGTCTCGCCGAAAGTGGCTGAAAGGAACAACCTTACAATGGCTGCGGGCAGCGATTCGGGAGGTAGCATTGATAGTGCCGGCTGGAACGCCGAAGAATGGTGCAAACACGATATCCTTGCGGCCATAATCTTGATCGGTGGCATACCAAACGGTGCGATTTTTTCGCAGGCTTCGGAATAATCCCCGGATGTCCTGCGCGCCAAGAACGGTCTCATATCGACGTTCCCGTGCCCGGGTCATTACGGCATTCATCAGTGGATTGTTGTGATCTCGCTGCATCACATCTGCATCAATGTACTCGGTAACCAGGCTGCCCCCAAGATCCAGAGTGCTGTAATGGCCACCCAGCAACAGCACGCCTTTGCCCTCGGCCAAGGCGTTATCAAGATGTTCCTTGCCATGTACCTCGGTTATGCCTTTAAGTTTTGCAGGGTTACGGAACCAAGCTATGCCTAACTCCATCAGCCCAATCCCGTTGGCAATAAAGGTGTTTCGCACCAACGCACCTTGTTGGGCTTTCGTGAATTCGGGAAAACACAGCCGAATGTTGACCTCAGCGATGTGTCGGCGTCTGCTGGCGAAGCGCCATGCCAGCATGCCAGCCTGTTTGCCAAGCCACCACTGAAAGCGGATGGGAAGCTGGGCGGCGCACCACATAACGGCAATTCCTGCCCAGGTTGGCCACCAACGGGGGTGGCGGTAGGCTGAATAGTCTGTGTTGCGTGCTTGGCGGCGGTATTTCTTTTTCACTTGAAACGTATCCTGCGAACTCAGTGGGTTGCTGGCCAGGCTATGTATGTTGCCCGGCAGGGTCAGTCGGAAGCAAATGATTAGGGTTTGCGATATGATACCGCACTGGTTTGTCGGGAGTCCTGTGTGCTTCAATTTATCTATTCACAGCTTATACGGTTGGTCTTGCCGTTTATCCTTCTGCGATTATGGTGGCAGGGCCGGCACGCGCCTGAGCTACGCATTAATTGGCGGCAGCGATTGGGCTTTGTGCCTCGGGCCAGTGGGTCAGTTGTTTGGGTGCATGCGGTGTCTGTTGGCGAAACCATTGCGGCTGCGCCCATGGTGCGGCGCCTGCATGCTCGTAATCCTGATATAACCATTCTGATGACGGCGATGACTGACACAGGGCTGGCGCAAGCCAGGAAAATGTTTGGTGATCAGGTTCAGTATGCTTACGCCCCCTACGATACGCCCGGGTCGATACGCCGCTTTTTGAATCGGGCCAATCCCAGCATTCTGGTTATCATGGAAACGGAAATATGGCCGAACATGATACGCCAGAGCCGATCTCGCCGAGTGCCTGTTTTCCTTGTTAACGCACGTCTTTCTGAGCACTCTGCCCGAGGCTATGAGCGTGTCAAAAGTCTGGTTGCACCCATCATGCGCAGTATCAGTTGGGTGGCTGCCCAAGCGGAGAAAGACGCAGAGCGCTTTCGCCGGATTGGAGTGGCTGCATCCAAAGTGGCTGTTACAGGCAGTGTGAAGTTTGATGTGGATATCCCTGAGGATGTCCGTGAAGAGTCGCAACAGCTCAAGGCCTCATTGTTAGATCGCCCAGTCTGGATCGCCGGCAGTACTCATGGGGGAGAAGATGACCAGTTGTTGGCTGCGCATCGCAAGCTTTTGAATCATCACCCAAATGCTCTGCTAATAATCGTCCCTCGTCATCCCGAGCGTTTTGAATCTGTGGCCGATAAAATCACCAAGCAGAATTTCTCTCTGGCGCGCCGATCTCAGGACGAAGAGTTGAATGGGGCAGAGGTGTACCTTGGCGATACCATGGGTGAGCTGATGATGCTCTACGGCGCCAGTGATGCAGCGTTTGTCGGGGGCTCACTAATTGAGCGAGGTGGTCATAATCCGTTGGAGCCTGCAGGTTGGGGTATTCCGGTAATTTCCGGGCCCAACGTGTTCAACTTTGAGACCATTTACCAGCGTCTTCTGGACGATCGTGGTGTTGTCATCGTTGAGGGTGCCAATGAGCTGTTCCAGTATCTTTCGGCACTGTTTGATGATGGCGATGAACGCCGCGCTAGCGGCCAAAGAGCGTTGTCAGTAGTCAATAAAAACAGAGGGGCGTTGGATAGGGTGGTTGATGGAATTATTGAGCGGGTATAGGGGCGCGCCACCCCTAACCCGGTAGTGATTCCGTTTTTCAGTATTTTATTGCGCAGGGTCGTCCAGAGTTTCCTTATCATTGGCCAGGGCTTCGATGCCCGGAGCGCTGGCGCTGAGCCAGTTGTTTAGCTCAATCAGATCTCTCGGGCTAAGTGTGCCTGCCGCCTGCTTCAACTGAAGCGTGTTGTTCACATAGTCATAGCGCGAGTTGGCGTAATCTCTCAACGCAACATAGTAAGCCCGCTCCGCATCCAGCACCTCAACAATGTTCCGTGTACCCACATCGTAGCCTGCGCGGGTTGCATCCAATGCACTGCGGCGGGAAATGATCGTCCGCTCCAGGGCTGAGGCTGTTTCAATATTGTTGTTTACCGTCAGGTACAGGCTACGGGTATTTACCCGAACGTCGCGGCGTACTGTATTAAGCGACTGTTCAGCCACGGTGACTAGAGAGCGTTGCTGGCGCACCCCGGCTTGGGTGCCGCCACCGGAATACAAAGGAACCTTAAGGTTAAGCGCGATAACACCTTGAGTGGTCTCGCCGTCACGCTGGCTGAGAGGCGATACACCCGGGCCATTTTGTTCCATTCCGTGAATATCGGATTTACCGTAAGAAGCGCTCAGATCCAAAGTTGGGTAATGGCCGGCTTTGGCTTGTTTCAACCCGGATTCACTAGCGTTCAGGTCGTACATGGCCGCTTGAATAGACCAGTTTTGCTCTAGTGCTGTCAGTTCCCATGACGCCGGGTCCATAGGGTCGGGCCGACCTAGTGGGAAGTTTTGGCGCAGGTTTTCCAAGTTTTCGGAGTACTCGCCGGTTAAGCGTGATAGCTGTTCCCGGGCAATGTTGACCTGGTTTTCGGCAGCAATCCGCAAACTGCGGCTGTCATCGTAGCTGGCGCGGGCTTCGTACACTTCTGTAATGGCGATCAGGCCAACGTCGAAACGTTCTTGCGCCTGTTCATATTGGCGCTGAATGGCCGCTTCGCTTGCTTGAGTTGTGGTTACCGTATCCTGGGCACGCAAAACGTCGAAATAAGCGGTTGCAACATCGAGAATCAGCTGCTGCTGCGCCAGATTGTATTGGGCGCGGGCAGAGTCGGTTTGGAATTGGCTGGCGTCATACTGAAACCAGGCATCTGCACGGAACAGTGGCTGTGTCAGTTGCACTCCGTATTTTAATTCCCGATAGCTGTTGTCTTGGTTTGGGCCGTCGATGTCAATGTGTTGGGCATCCCCGTAGGCGCCGATTTGAGGCAGCAATGCGCTTTGGCTTACATCGCTGGCGGCCTGCTGAGACTCAAATCTAGCCTGAGCTGCGGCAATGCCGGAGTCGTAAGAGAGTGCTTTCTCATAGGTCTCTACCAGGTCCAGGGAAAAGGCGGGTTGGGCCGCCAAGAGGCCGACAAGTCCGGAAAGCAGTCGTTTCTTCATTGTAACTCCTGAATACATGTGCGCATCTGCACCCACCCGGGGCGCTTGAAAGGAATGCCGGATCGCCACAGGTGACTCCAAAAACAAAACGGGAGCGCCATCCGTGGTGGCATGAATACAACAAACCGGCCTAAACAGAGCGGCTATTATGGACAATAATTGCCCCCAGCTCTACACTTGCAAATAGCACTCACTTTAAGTGCTACGCATTATAGAATCGCGTCTTGACGGGGTGCTGGCTGCCTAACTTTTTGACAGCCGGCTGAGATTGCAACGCAGAACCCGCGACCTGATCCGGATAATACCGGCGTAGGGATTAAGGTCAGACCATCGAAGAGCCAACGCTGCCTTTATATCAAAGGTATAGCTGCTCTCTCCGTCATGCGCGACCCGAATACCAAAGATAAATACCGGGAGCGAATGATGACAGATCTGCCAACTTACCTCAGTGATTCCGCTCGCGTCGATTCTGCCGCGATAAAACCGTTACCAGGATCTCGCAAAATATACGTACAGGGTAGCCGTTCAGACATACGCGTGCCTATGCGGGAAATTACCGTGCAGGATACGCCTACCGAGTTAGGCGGTGAGAAGAACCCGCCCGTAGCCGTTTATGATACCTCCGGCATTTATATGGACCCAAATGCCACTATCGACCTGCGCAAAGGGCTTCCCGCCATTCGTGCCGCCTGGATAGCCGAGCGTGAAGACACCGCCACCTTGCCCGGCTACACATCGGAATTCACCCGCCGCCGAATGAAAGACCCGCAGCTTGATCCACTCAGATTTATGGATGAACGCAAGCCTTTGCGTGCGCTGGCGGATAAAAACGTGACTCAGATGCACTACGCACGCCAGGGCATTGTTACCCCGGAGATGGAATACATCGCGATACGCGAAAATATGAAATTGCAGGAAGCCCGTGACAAAGGGCTGATGAAAGATCAGCACCCGGGCCAGTCTTTTGGTGCCAGCCTGCCTGCAGAAATTACCCCGGAGTTTGTGCGCGACGAAGTGGCCCGGGGCAGGGCGATTATCCCCGCCAATATTAACCACCCAGAATCCGAACCGATGATTATCGGCCGTAACTTCCTGGTGAAAATAAACGGCAACATCGGCAACTCTGCGGTTACCTCCTCCATTGAAGAAGAAGTGGAAAAGCTTACCTGGGGCATTCGCTGGGGCTCCGACACCATCATGGATTTGTCCACCGGCAAAAACATTCACGAAACCCGCGAATGGCTCATCCGCAACTCACCGGTCCCCATCGGCACAGTGCCTATCTACCAGGCGCTGGAGAAAGTAGGCGGCGTTGCCGAAAACCTGAGCTGGGATATTTTTCGAGACACGCTAATCGAACAAGCAGAGCAGGGCGTGGACTACTTCACCATTCACGCAGGCGTGCGCTTGCATCACGTACCCATGACCGCCAAACGCACCACCGGCATTGTCTCCCGTGGCGGCTCCATCATGGCGAAATGGTGTCTGGCCCACCATCAGGAAAGCTTCCTTTACGAGCACTTTGAAGACATCTGCGAAATCATGAAAGCCTACGATGTCTCCTTCAGCCTGGGCGACGGCCTGCGACCCGGCTCCATAGCTGATGCCAACGACGCCGCTCAGTTTGGCGAACTGGAAACTCTGGGCGAGCTCACCAAAATAGCCTGGAAACACGACGTACAGTGCATGATAGAGGGCCCAGGCCACGTACCCATGCACCTGATTAAAGAGAACATGGACAAGCAGCTTGAATGCTGCGACGAAGCCCCGTTCTACACCCTCGGCCCATTGGTTACCGACATAGCCCCGGGCTACGATCATATAACCTCCGGCATTGGCGCTGCCATGATCGGCTGGTACGGCTGTGCCATGCTCTGTTATGTAACCCCTAAAGAACACCTGGGCCTGCCCAATAAAGACGACGTAAAAACCGGCATCATCACCTACAAAATTGCCGCCCACGCCGCCGACCTGGCCAAAGGCCACCCAGGTGCCCAAATACGCGACAATGCCCTCTCTAAAGCTCGGTTTGAGTTTCGCTGGGAGGACCAATTTAACCTGGGCCTAGATCCGGACACAGCCCGGGCCTACCACGACGAAACCCTGCCTAAGGACTCTGCCAAAGTGGCCCACTTCTGCTCCATGTGCGGCCCGAAGTTCTGCTCTATGAAAATCTCCCAGGAAGTTCGGGACTACGCCAAAGAGCATGGCCTGGATGAGATATCCGCAGTGGATGCGGGGATGAAGGAGAAGTCCCGGGAGTTTATTGAGGCCGGTAGCAAACTTTACGATAAGGTCTGAACTTGCTGGATACTGGCAGTGCAACAGGAAATTGCGCTGCCAGCCTGCTGCTACTCAGGCTCTTTGGTTCTTCCTGATTGTCCGTGATTTGTAATCACAGGCGAGGTGGTTATAATCTGCGCTGCTCAGGATGAGTGAGTGTTCATTACTAAACTTCAGGGATCGAAGTCATGCCCCAGGCAAACGGATTGCAGTTTACCGCCCGTATCGGCGAATTCCCCTCAGACCACTTTGCTGTTGTCAGCTTTGCGCTGACGGAAAGCCTTTCTACGTTATTCCATGGCCGCCTTGAACTGGCCAGTACCGACCCAGGTGTAAGTGCTTCTGAGGTTCTGGAGCAGCAGGTGGATCTGGTGGTCTGGCAGGATGGTACTCCCCTTCGTCGCTTCACTGGCGTGGTCAACGAGTTTGCCCGGGGCGATACCGGCCATCGCCGCACCCGCTACGAGATTGCTATCCAGCCGCCGTTATGGCGATTAGGGCTGATGCACAACAGCCGCATCTTCCAGACCCAGACTACAGACACCATCGTGCGAACACTGCTCGAAGAGCGGGGCATTATGGATTCGGTGTTTGATCTGAAGCGCCCGCCGGCCGAACGGGAATACTGCGTTCAGCACAGGGAAAGCGACCTGCAATTCCTGGAACGCCTGGCCGCTGAAGAAGGCTGGCACTACCGCTACCAGCACGGCAGTGTGGATGGCGAAGAACAGCCGGCCCTGATTATCGCTGACCACCACGGCGATGCCCCCAAACTGGACCCGGTCGCCTGCAACACCCAAGCCGGTGGCAGCACCCGACAGGCCTGCGTGTTCAGCTTCGCCTACGAAGAACGGGTCAAAGCCGCCTCCGTGGCCATGAAGGACTACACCTTCAAGAACCCCGCCTACGCCCTGATACATGAACACAGTGCCGGCGGTGTTAACCACCGGGAAGACTACCAGCACTACGACTACCCCGGCCGCTACAAAGCCGACGCCAGCGGCCAGCCGTTCACCCAGAACAGACTGGATGCCCTCAGAAACGACGCGTCCATGGCCAACGGCAAAAGCAACCGCCCGGACTTCGCTCCCGGCGCCAAAGTGGAGTTGCAGGAACACGACAGCCAGAGCCTGAACCGGGAATGGCTGCTGACCGCCATCACCCACACCGGCAAACAGCCCCAGGCCATGGAAGAAGAGGGTGGCAGCGAACCCACCAGTTACCACAACGACTTCACCGCCATCCCGGCCGACAAAACCTGGCGGCCTCTTTGTGAACATAAACCCATGATGGACGGCCCTCAGATGGCCATCGTCACCGGCCCCGAGGGTGAAGAGATCCACTGCGATCAGTACGGCCGGGTGAAAGTCCGATTCCCGTGGGATCGCTACTCGAAAAACGACGAACATAGCAGCGCCTGGCTGCGCGTGGCCCAGGGCTGGGCCGGTGGTCAATACGGCTTCATGGCCCTGCCCAGAATCGGCCACGAGGTCATCGTCAGCTTCCTGGACGGCGACCCGGACCAGCCCATCATCACCGGAAGAACCTACCACGCCACCAACACACCGCCGTACGCGCTGCCGGAACACAAAACCCGGACCACATTAAAAACCAAAACCCACAAGGGTGAGGGCAGCAACGAACTCAGGTTTGAAGACGAAGCTGATCAAGAGCAAATCTACGTTCACGCCCAGAAAGACCTGGACCTGCTGACGGAAAACAACCGTACCGAAGTCATCAAGAACGACAGCCACCTGACGGTGGAGAACAACCGCTTCAGCCACACCAAAGGCAACAGCCACCACACCGTGGACGGCGAAAAGCGGGAACAAACTGGCAAAGACCACAGCTTTAACGTCACCGGCACCCTGCACCTCAAAGCCGGCACCGCCTGGCTCAGTGACTCGGGCACCGAACTGCATATCAAAGCCGGTCAGAAAGCGGTGATCGAAGCAGGCGCTGAAATCACCCTCAAAGCCGGTGGCAGCTTCGTAAAGATCGACCCAAGCGGCGTGGCATTGGGTGGTGCGAGCATCAAGATGAACGCCGGTGGCGCTGGTGGAAAGGGCAGTGGGCAGAAGGTGCAGGTGCCGGAGAGGCCCGGGTTGGTGACGGCTGCGGGCGGTGTTGTGGCGCCGGTGGCGTTGGCGGAGGTTGGGCAGCGGTCTATTGGCAAAATCGAGGAAACGATTGAGTTGCTTGAACTCGCTGCTGTGGAAGAGTTCGCTCTGGTGGATAAATGTATGGAGCAATCGGATGGGAGTTGTCCGCTACGGGATTGCCCCTGTCGGGAGGCATTAGGATGAGCTCTGTGGAGAAGTTTAATGCCAGTGAGCTTCTGTTCATGGAAGATGAGCAGAACTGGTATGCGGTAATGGAAGGTGCCCATCCGCACTTCAATATTCGTGAACTAATTTACCGTCATGCTGTGAATCCGGAATGGGTTGCGATCTATCAATGCGAACCCTATGAGGGGATTGCAGGCGTGAGCCCTGTATTAGTTAAGCTGGATCAGCCGCGAGATTGGTTAGACTTTTGGCTAGCTGAGTTTCCAGCTCTGTCAGGATCCTTACTTAGCTCGGAGCACAGCATTGAAACTGTGGTAGCGCACCTACGCACTTTGGTTTCCGTTCGAGTTGAGGGAGGCGTTGAATCCATTTTCCGCTTTCATGATTCGTGGATTTCAAGCGCTCTATACCCAGCACTCGATGATGCCGAGAGGGCCATGTTTAATGGGCCAGTCAGGCAGTGGCTATGGATTGTGGATCAGGAGGCTTTTCTCACTGCGGCGGAAGGAATTGATGTTATGCGCAGGGATGCACAGGCACAAAGTGAAGGATGGTTGGAGCTCTGCGATAACCGCCAGAACATAATCAATAAGAGCCTCATGTCCAAACGGAATTGGAAGGAGACATACTGGTGACAGGAACATGTATTTCAGCGGGTTCTCCATGTAAAACACCCGAAAAACTGTACGTTGAAGTTGCCGGAACCAGCGTTCACTCCGGGTACGGGTTGATACTCGAAAAGAACGGAGAATTGATCAGCACGTTATCAATGGAACAACGGCAGTGGCACCAGCGTTATGAGTGTGGCTACGCGGTCAACGCTGCTGATCGTTTTAACCACACCTTGACTCTCACCATTGAGAAAGAGCAGGGAGGCATTCTGCGGCTTCCTTTATTAGATAGGCCTCATCCAAGTCGCCTCTCTGCTCGTACGCAGCCCAATCTTTTGTTCCCGATATACCCTTTAGCAGAGATGCCAAATGTTAACGGCGAATCCGGGCACGCTTTGCTGAGGCCTGGTTACCTTTATGTGTTTTGGAAAGGAATTTTGTGGCGGGAACTTCAAAATGATGAAAATGGCAAGCTACGGGACATTGACTTAGGCAGTTACCGAGAACTCGCGAAAAATGAAGGCACCCTCGCCGCCGATGTTCGCCAACCTGTGGGTAAGCTGCTGGATACATTATGGGTACCGGCTCGTCTCCAATCGGTAGGGGATCCAAGCTGGACCATCGGCGATATAGAGGTAGCCTGGTCTGAAGAACAGTGGAGCTGGAGTTACATTGAATCCTTGGAGTCGGGTCAGGAGATAGTCCAGCTTCCGGCAAGCTATCGGGAAATGACAGGCATTCCGTCCTACGGAAAACCCCAACCGCAGGTTATTAATGAACGGCGAAAAGCTCGTTGTGTAAGCTTGGAAATGCTCGGAAATTATGAGTACCGTCGCCGTTTTGGTCCAGATAAGCGTTCGGGAACGGGCTGGTTTTCATTTCAAGATGTAGGAACTTGTCGTCGTCGAGATCCGAACCGTGAAAAAGAGGCCTCTAATCCAACCATTGTTGCGCAGGCACTGGAGGGCAATGGCTTGGATAACAATAACACCTTGCTTCAGGACATTCGGTATGAGTTAGAGCGAATGGAGGGCTTTGCGTGTAAAGCCGAGGAAACACTTGAGTTTGCCGGTGGTTTGACTGGCTGGGTCGATGAACTGCTCGGTGAAGATTGGCGAGCCCAGTTTGCAAGTGAGCGAGACACTCCAACTGAAGATACGGCCAAAGATAAGTCTGAGATTGCTCGCAGTGATCTGTTGCGAGAGGTGCGTCAACGCCTGCAAGCTGGCACCAGCGATAAAGATCAGGTCGCTCATCTTCGGACGCGGCATATACCTGCGATTCTTTTACCTGATGTTTTGTTTGAGCTCGAGTGGCTTACGGCTCAGACCACTTTGCACTTAACCTACCTTTTGACGATAGCGCAGGCCGCTCAGGGACACCCTCATTTCAAAAGCGCTATGCTCGTTCATTCAGCTATTTTTGATCATAAAGGTTATGAGCGCGGACCATTCGATGACTATAAATACGCCGTCGACACTGCCAAGTTAGATGCTGCGCTGCGAAAGGGGGACCGGGAAGCCTGTCGTGAGAAATGCTACGAATTGATCCAGCGCCGAATTACGTTGCTGGAGGATCGAGCAATCCCTGTATTCAAGGACCTTTTTGAGCTTAACGGCCTGCGCCAGCCTATTGCTCTCGCAACATTTAATACGTTGTTTACTCATTTGGAAACCTCGGTGTTTCAGTTTGACCCACTCGTGAGTAAGGTCGCAAGAGAAAAGGAAGCATATAGAGATCACGCGGGGGCCGAATTTATCAAGAGAATTTCCCTCGGGAAGGAAGGTTTATCTGTCTTTTTCAAGATAGATTCGGACACCTCTAATGACCAAGTTGCAACAGGAGATGAGATTGGTGATGGATCAGGCCAGCCGAGGCCTGGGCTTCTGAAGTGGCTTCAAGCCCTACAAATCGAAAAGGGTGATTTGCCGAAAGCGCTACAGGAACAATACGAGCTGAGCGAGTGGGAGCGGGAGAAAGTATACGACAACATCAGAAAGATGGGAGATCCAGACTTGCTTGAGTGGGGCGCGGCGTCCTATACCACCATGGGCCAGCTGATGGCGGACCTCTCTAGTGAGCTCTATGTGCGCACCCAGCGGGCTATTTTGAGGTCAATTGGCACCAGCCCAATTTATAACGCAACGGATACACTTCAAGTTCCGATTAGGTACATGAAACTCGGAAATCCCTTTTTTGGTGGATTGGTCGTAGACCATGCTAATCCTTTCATACCTAACCCGAACCCTAAAATGGTTGTTATTGGCATGCGGTATGGCAGCCAGACAATGGGGATCGGCAAGTTTTCCAATGAGGCGATAAACGAGGCACTTAAAAAGTCCAGTGGCTCGCAAATCGTAAGACCCAAAGGTGGCGTCATTAATCGGGTAGGGCCCGGAATGAGCGGTAACTATGCCGTTATCCGTAATGGCAACGGTAAACTTCTTGCCAATGCTACTTCGGTTGCTGGTTTGCAGGGTAAGACCCCTACCGTGTCGACCCAGGTCGAAATGTTGTTGGCTCATGAGAACAGCGTAGCCGCCAGGATGTCCCGAGGACTGACGAGTCAAAGTAAGGGCGTTCTTTTGCGTTGGGCGCCGCCCGGGATGCTGGCGGTTTTTGGTTGGAATACGATAGCTTCTATTGAGGGCATTTCTAGAACAGTTCGGGACCTGGATTTTGGTAAGCTTCCTAAAGACATTGCAACTTTAGCATATGGAGCAACTAATCTTTTATATTGGCTCGGGCATATTGTCGAAGCTGAAAACTCTGTTCAGCAAAACCGTCTTTCTTGGCTTACGAAAACTCGGCTGGATGTTGACAAGATCAGCAACGTCGTCGGTAAATCAATAGCTAGGCGATTGTTTGCGGATAGATTGATGTCAATTGCCAAATTTGCAGGTGCCTTTGGGGCAGGCTTAGAAGTCATATTGTCGCTATGGGAGGGTGTTCAGCGGTTGCGGGCTAATGATACGGACGCGGCTGCAGGGTATTTCATTGCCGCAGCGGGGTTTGGTGTCTTTATGTTCTCTCATCTTGCAGGAGCCGGCGTGATTCCGATCATCGGGGTGAGTTTTGCGGCAGCTTTGGCTGCAGTAGCGCTTCTCGTCGCTCTTTCCGCTTTGGTCTGGGCCATTTTCAAGACAGATGATGCCTTGGAAGTATGGTTAAAGCACGGCCCGTTCGGCAAGGAGAATCCCGGTAGAAAATATACGCATCTTCACGACGAGCCAGAAGATTCATTTCAGTTCATGGTCAATGGACTTTTCCCGCTTAAAGGCACGAGTGGCAGTCTGGCAGAGTTTAACGACCGACGCCTTTTGTCCAAGACAGAGAAGGATTGGTTGGAAGATCATGAGCGAACGGAAGGGCAGATCATTGCTGTTAGTTCCGCCGCGTTTGCGTTAGTCGACGAGCCTGGCGAGCAGTTCAATGCAAAATTCTGGATCTCAACGAGACAGGGACACAAAGCAAAGTCTATAGAGCCGGAGTTTGTATTTTATGATGCCGAGCGGCAGATGCTTCGGTTTCATCTTCCGAAACCCCGTTGGCGTTGGGCTGGTCGATCGCGTTCCCTTGAAAGACTGACCGCCAAGGTTAGGATCACTCTCGGTAATGGTGGCTTGCTCCCCGTCAGTGATATGGAGAAGCCCTTGGTATCGGGAGTGGACGTCCCCACTCTTAATGACGATAGCCCTCGCTGGCTTACCATCACGAGTTGACCATTTATGACCGATGTTTATCGAGATACTGCCTATCGTTCTGATGCGATACCGGTGTTGTTAGCGGGAGGCCATCCAGACATGGATTTGGCGTTTCAACGCTTGCCTTGGGGTGGGACTCACAATCCAATCATGCCGAACACCATTGAGGTACAGTTGACCTACGCCAGATTATACGAAAATGATGCGGAGAGTGGATTTCCTTGGGACGATACCACATACCTGATAGGTAATGGCTTTTTACGCGGGCTTCAAGGGTTTTTGTATATTCTTTATATGTCAGTAGGGGTGGGTTTAATCGCATCATTGGCTGGATTAGCAATCGCAATTATAAGTTTAATTATATATCATCAAAGCATTAGTAACTTTGTAGATCTTATTGATTCTGTTAAATATTATTTTGGTATTTTGCTAGGTTTTTATTTTGGCGGAAAGTACGGCCGAATTCTAATAGCGTGGATAAGTGAAAAGCGCCAACGTGCCAACCCCACGGGTCTGTATCGCCGGGAAGGTCTGGTTCGCATAAAAAAAGGAAAGGCGGTTTTCGAGGCGCCCTTCATTGAGTTCGATGCCTATCTGGTGCACAGCCCTTCAGGACGTGGTGGTCGGTATTTCAATCTTCTCCTGCAGCACCGTTACAGTAAGCATCAACTGCGGATGAAAGGTTTGTTGACGGACGCGATGGATCAAAAGGAAGTGTATGCTTATTGGGAAATGATCCAGCAGTTCATGGATGTGTCGGGACCTTTGCCGGACGTGCCTATTTTCGAGCCGTTCCGGCACCGTGATCCGGTTACGGCGGAATGGGACCAGCGCACTGGGCGTGATCCGTTCAAGTGGCGAAAGATTTCGCCCGAATCCTGGCGTAAACATCACGAACAGACGTATCGGGAGCGTTTGAGGGCTACGAACTTCCACCAGGCCTGTATTCTGGACGCCCATATCCAGGGGAGGGGTTTGCCGCTGCCTGATCAGCCGCAAGGGGCCATGCTGGCATGATGAGTTCCATATATGGCGTTTTTAGGATTTCCTCAGTGATGGGCTGCTGGGGGCAACAGTGACAAACGTCACATCAGGTTCCTATCGTCGGGATGCGATACCTTAACAGAGCCCCCTGAGGGGTATGCTGAATCATCCGTGGAGGCTGCGATGGTGTGGTGCTGGAGAAGCTGATGTATCAGGAAGCCAGGCACGGCAATCACGAGGCTCCTGACTTCACCCGCGATGACGGTGCGTTCTGGGCGGCCATGACCACCAACCGGCGAGCTTTGAGTGTCCGAGCCCACCGACTGTCTAGTAGCACCGTGGAGGAAGCCTCTGATGCCTGACAATTCATACTACAGCACTACTGCCTGGCAGCCTGAGCAGAACAGCCGTCCACGCCGTCGCGGCCAATTGGAACAGCGCTCCCGGAGCTTTCGCTTTCAATGGGCGGCAGGGCAGAAGTTGTCCAAAGAGTATGTTTCTGATGTGGTGCCGGGCGACTTTCTGGAAACCTGGCCGCCGGGCCAGGATGAGGACACCAATTGGTATGTTGAACAGGGCCGAGGTAAGGAGAAAAAGAGGGTTCCGATTGCCTGGATCAACTATGAAAGCATCCGATGGGCGACGTTGCCAAGTTCGTCTTGGCTCTGGCTAATTTTAAAGGGATTCGCGAAAGTCATTATATTTGGTGGTGGAGCCCTATTACTCCTTCAGCTGTTAGAGATTGTCTTCCTCAGTGGCCGTAATCCAGCGCCATACATTACAGAGTTTTTCCTCCCCGCCCTTTTATATGTAGGTGCACCCTGCGCTGCGGTTTGGGGGGGGGGGGAAGCTTCATGGAGCACTTCTTCCCCAGCTGGATCTACAAAGACCCTAAAGGCCCCCTGTGGGAATTCAACCGCCGAACCGGTCTCGTGACTGCCTTCCGTGATCCCAAGAAAAAACGTGACGCTGGCCAGATAGCCTGGCAGTCACCATTTGCCGAATTCGATGGCTACATCCACAGCGGCCCGACTCATCAGGGCTTACCTCTGTACTACGGCGCCATGGTGCACCGCTTCCGGGAAGAGGCGTTGCCCCTGACCGCCTTCCAGGCCGCTTCGGCCAACGACGAAGACCACAAGGCGCTGTGGAATTTCTGGCTGCAGTACATGGACAGCACCGCACCGCTGCCAGATATTCCCTTGTTTGAGCCCCACCGAAGCAAAGACCCGGTGACTGCCGAACATGACAGACGCATCGGCCGTAATTCACGTTACTGGCGCAATATGGATGATGTCACCTACAAACAGAAGACGGACGAAATGTATAAACGGTGCCTGAAGGAGTTTGGGTAATGTGGGCAATGGAACGCCTAGGTCGAAGCTGATGGATGCGGAGGAGAGTGATCACTACGGGCAGTACGCTTACCGTTCTGATGTGATTTCCCATCAGAAGAACCAGGTAGAGGAATCGAACCGGACAGGACTGGATCGGTCTGCCAGTCTTCGCCTGCCATGGGGTAATACCCGTGAGGTGGTGCCCCCGACCTTCATGTCCGATGATCCACCCAAAGAACTGCGAAGGCTGGAGAAAAAGGAAGACTTGGCTGCCAAGCTCGGGCTATACGTCGAGAACAGCCACGAATGCTTCCGGCACGCACCGTTAGCGTTTCAGGCGCGTTTTTTCGACATGATTTCTGTTTTGGGAAAGGTGTCGGCTTATATTGTGTCTCCGATAGTTCTGATCGTTTTGATCTTGGTGTCCCCCCTGTTTGGCGTGCTAAATGAAACTTGGCCTAAATTCTTGCACAGCTTGATTCCGTTGGAGGTTAGCCTTTTATTTGGTGGCTGGCTTTTCATAATTATCGGTGGCCTAGCCTTCCGCCTCTTCCCCAAATGGCTTTATCAAAACGGCCGTGGCCCCGAATGGGAATTCAACCGCCGCACCGGCATGATCAAGGCCTGGCAATATTCCCGGAAACTCCCGTTCGTGCCCCGAAAGCCTCCGGTCGTGATCGAAAAACCCTTCTACGAATTTGATGCCTGGTGCTGCGCTCGGGTGGACCGGTTCGGCACCTTGTTCGATCTGGTGTTGTCTCACCGTTACAGCAAGCTGGATGTAACGGTTGGCGATATCCTCGGCGCCCATGGCAGCGCCACCATGTGCTATGCCTATTGGGACTTTATCCAGAACTACATGGATATCACCAAACCACTGCCGGAAGTCCCCCTACTGGAGCGATACCGCCCCCTGGACCCGGCCACGGCAGAACATGATAGAAATACCGGTCGCTCACCGCGTTACTGGCGGGACATGGACGATAAAACCTTCAAGAAGAAAGTGGACCGGATGTTCACTGAGGTCACCATCATCGATACAGCCCAGCGGCGCAATGTGATGGCAGAGAAACTGAGTTATGCGAGCTGAGAACGAAGTCGACACAGCGGGGAGTAATTTAACTACCTCCATTACGCTGTTCGAGGCGGATAGTAACTGGTTGCTCTGACGACGATTCGAACGAAATTACTCACTACAACCACGACAAGCGGGACCAGCTTGAGTTGCTGATCGAGTATGAGAAGGATGGCCGGAAAGTTACGGGTGAAAACGGGCTCCGTTTCATTCTGGACGGCAACGATGTGAAGGAGCTGAATGTCGATGAAAGACTCGCCTTTGAAGTGTGATTTTCCGGAAACGGATCTGGAACAACAGCTGGAGAGGAAGCTGTATCGTACTCATGGTGCACGGCTCGCCAGCCCTCCAGCCCTGAAGGTGGCGGGGGTGTCCGGTTCCTCGGAGGGTATGGAGTATTGTGTCGCCGATATCAACGAACGGTTTATGGACACCCGGACAGCCTTCTCGATTTTTCGAGCAGGCCAATTGGGCATCATAAATTTGTTCATGGTCGTTGTGCTGGCGTTAGGCTGGGTTATTAGCCTGCTCTATTCAAAGGCATTGCTCGGAGTTTTGATCGCTTTTGGGCCGGTCTGGGTTGCGATATACCTGTTTGAAATCTTCTTCCCGCTCACGTTGCCGGTCCGGATCGACCGGCAGGAAGGGTTTGTGTATGTAGGGCACCGAGGCACCTTTTACCGGATTCCCTAGGGCGAGCTGGAGGTGACCTTTTCCTACAATTGGCAGTACCTGGGCTCCGGCGTCGTGTGGGAGCGGCAGTACTACGCCCACCTGTTCATGCGGGAGACGCATTACTTTTGCGGGAAGCCCCCCAAGATGCCGCTACAGCGTAAAAAGATCTATTAGTGGCCGAAGGAGATTGAAGACATCTTTGGGAAGATTAACTATTACTGATCCCGAATTGAGGATTGCCTGTCACAGTATTTTATCCCATCAGGACTCCTGAGCCGCGCTCAAGCGCGGCCTCACACCCGGCCAACCCCACACAGACTTGCAATAACCCCAAGCCAGAGTCTATCGTTCCAGATCGATTCCATCTTAGGGTAAACCATGACTGAGCCGTTCCAGTTTAAAGCCAGCGATATCTGTATCGAAAAGCGCGAAACCGTCTTTCAGGGCTTTTTTCGTATGGATAAGCTATGGCTTACACACCCACGTTTTGATGGCGGGAAGATGCCCCGATTTAGTCGTGAACTCTTCATCCGTGGCGACGCCACCTGTGTCCTCCCCTACGACCCGGGCCGCGACGAAGTTGTCCTGCTTGAACAGTTCCGGCCGGGCGCTCTGGGGCGCGACCAGTCTCCCTGGTTGCTGGAACTTGTGGCCGGCATGAATGACGAAGGTGAAAGCAACGAAGAAACGGCACAAAGAGAAGGCCAGGAAGAAGCCGGGCTTAGTTTCAGCACGCTTGAAAAAATATGCGGCTACCTGGTCTCTCCCGGTGGCAGCACCGAAATGATTCACCTGTACTATGGTCGTGTCAGTACCGAGCTTGCAGGCGGTCTCTACGGCCTCGAACACGAACATGAAGATATAAGAGCCCATGTGGTCCCGGCAGATGAAGCCATTGCGATGATCAGCGATGGCCGCATCAATAATGCGGCGGCTATTATCGCCATCCAGTGGTTGCAGCTTAATCGTTCCAGATTGCGGGCGGGGCGGTAAGAATGGGTGAGTGGACAATGAAACCCAGGCGTTATGTACCGGATTTACGTCAACTGGGTGCTTTGTGTGAAGGCAACTATCAGCGCCTCTTCAGGCTGCGTCAGCTAAGAGCGGATGGGCGCCCGGTGTGTGATATTGAACTGCACCGGGAAAATGAGTATCTCGGCCGGGTGCGGATACAGGTGCTGCAAACCGCCAGATATACCGAAACCCTTCTGCTGGAACAGATCCACAATAGTGGCCGCTGGCTCAATAACCCCCGGATGACCGTTCGGGTGTACCACGATGCCGCCATGGCTGAAGTCATCAGCTGTTACCGGGATACGCAGATTGCTCCGGTGAATGACTACCCAAACCGTTTTATGCACCACCCGGATGAAAAAGTGCAGGTGAATGGGTTTCTTGCCGACTGGCTTGAGTACTGTCTGCGATTTGGCCATTTACCGCTTGAACATGCTGCCTGGACTACGGGAGAACCTACCGACTGAGCCGTCTGTGCCGTGTTAGCTATAGGTCGGATGCCCGGGTAATGTGAAGTGTTGTTAAATAGTGCAATAAATGGCCCTGCACCTCGTCAGAATGTGACATTGTACCAGTGAGAGGTGATCAATCCCGAAGCTGACAACGTACACTTGTTGTTCTTCAAGTGATGACAGCGAGCAGACCAAGAGCATCATGACTTCAACGCAAACCACCCGGCCTTTTCGGGTACTGCAGTTAACAGACCCGCACCTTATGGCCAGCGAGGATGGCGCGTTACTGGGCGTGAATACCCGCGACAGTCTCGACGCTGTGATTGACGAGGTGCTCAAGACCCATGGGCAACCGGACTTGATTCTGGCCACCGGCGATCTCGCCCAGGATGGCTCAGAAGAAGCTTATCGGGTGTTGGGTGATCGTCTCCAGGCTTTTAGTTGTGACTCCGCATGGATTGCCGGAAATCACGATCACGTTGCGACTCTCGCCAGAGTGGCAAAAGAGCATGGCGCAGATCGCCGGCATATTATTCAGGGTGGCTGGCAGTTTATTCTTCTGGATTCTTCAGTGCCTGAGAACGTGCACGGAGAGCTTGCAGAACCTGAGCTGGAATTTCTGGCAAGCACGCTGGAGCAGCATCCGGACTTACCAGCGCTTGTCACGCTGCATCATCACCCGGTTGATATTAGTGCTGACTGGATGGCAGATATCGGCCTCAGGAACCGGGACGCTTTCTGGCAGATTATTGATCGGTTTCCGCAGGTCAGAATCGTGCTCTGGGGACACATCCATCAGGTATACGAACAACAGAGAAAGGGCGCGCAATTGCTGGCAACGCCATCCACCTGTATTCAGTTCACGTCGGGCGCACAGGATTTTTCCGTAGAGAGCAGGGCGCCGGGATACCGCTGGTTTGAACTCCAGGCCTCCGGCAACTTCACTACAGAAGTGCGCCGGGCCCTGGATTTCGAGTTTGAGCTGGATCAGAACAGTTCTGGTTACTGAGCCGCAGCCGCGAGTTCCCGTGCTGATGTCTGGATCTGCGGGTGCTGCGCTCGCAATTCTTTAGCGGCAGACACCATGGCTTCGAGTGCCGGAATCACCTCCTCCCAGCGTCGGGTTTTCAGGCCACAATCGGGGTTCACCCACAAGCGCTCCGCCGGTATCCGCTGTGCTGCCTTTTCCATCAAGTCCGTAACCTGGGCGGTTTGCGGAATGTTCGGCGAGTGGATGTCGTACACCCCAGGGCCGATATCGTTCGGATACTCAAAGCCCTTGAACGCATCCAGCAGCTCCATGGCTGAGCGGGATGTTTCGATGGTGATCACGTCCGCATCCATACGGGCAATGGCACCAATGATGTCGTTGAACTCCGAATAGCACATGTGCGTATGAATCTGAGTGTCATCTTCTACGCCGTTGGCGCTGATACGGAAAGCCTCTATCGCCCATTCCAGGTAGGTGTTCCAGTCTGATTGGCGCAGTGGCAGGCCTTCGCGCAAGGCTGCTTCATCGATTTGAATGATGCCCGCGCCGGCTTTTTCCAGATCCTGCACTTCTTCACGCACGGCCAGTGCCAGTTGCAGGCAGGTATCCTTGCGTGGCTGGTCATCACGCACGAACGACCAGTTCAGAATCGTCACAGGGCCGGTCAACATGCCTTTCAGTGGTTTATCCGTCAGAGATTGAGCGTACTTTATCCAGTCTACGGTCATGGCGTTAGGGCGGGTGATATCGCCAAACAAAATGGGCGGTTTCACGCATCGTGAACCGTAGGATTGCACCCAGCCAAAGCGGCTGAATACATAACCTTCCAGCTGCTCGCCGAAATACTCCACCATGTCGTTACGTTCGGCTTCGCCGTGTACCAATACGTCTAGGCCAAGGGCCTCTTGCTGTTCCACGCAGTAGCCAATCTCCTCGTGAATTCGCGCGGTATAGTCTTGCTGGTTCAGGTTGCCCAGGCGGTATTCTTTGCGTACCTGGCGGATTTCCGGCGTTTGCGGGAAAGAGCCAATGGTGGTTGTAGGGTAGGCCGGCAGCTGGAATCGATCCTGTTGCAGCTTGGCCCGGGTGTTGAATGGGCTTTTGCGCTCGCCGTGTGCAGGTGTAATAGCAGACACGGCCTTGGCAACCACAGGGTTGTGAACCCGTGAAGAATCACGGCGGCTCCCAATCGCCTTTTGGTTGGTGTCCAAGTCTTGAGCAACAGCGCCACGGCCTTCATCAAGTGCCTTGGCCAGAGTGCTCAGTTCCTGCAGTTTCTGGCGGGCAAAGGCCAGCCAGTTGCCCACTTCGGCATCCAACGTGGTTTCACTTTCCAGATCAACCGGCACATGCAGAAGCGAACAAGAGGGTGCCAGCCAGAGGCGTTCGCCCAGCTTGTCTTTCAGTGGCTCCAACAGGTTCAGTGTCGCGTTCAGGTCCGTTTTCCAGATATTACGGCCATTGATCACACCAAGAGACAGCACCTTGTGAGGCGGCAGCCAGTCGGCTAGTCGCGCGATCTCTCCGTGGGCACTGATCGCATCCAGGTGAACGCCGGCGACCGGTAGCTCACAAACAAGCTGCAGGTTTTCCCGCAGCTCGCCGAAATAAGTCGTCAGCAACAGCTTCACGGGCGCTGTTTTCAGTTCATGGTAGGCGAGCACGAAGGCATGCTTCCAATCGGCATCCAATTCTGTAACCAGCGCAGGCTCGTCAATTTGCACCCATTCCGCGCCCCCTGTGGCTAGTTTTTCCAGCAATTCGCTGTATACCGGCAACAGTTTGTCCAGCAGTGCCAGGCGGTCAGATTCGTCTTTGGCCTTGCCCAGCCACAAATACGTCACCGGGCCGATGATTACTGGCTTGGCGGTGATGCCTTGAGACTGAGCTTCTGCCAATTGCTCCAGAATGCGGTCGGCATTCAGGCTGAAGCTCGTATCGGCACTGAACTCCGGCACTATGTAGTGGTAGTTGGTGTCGAACCACTTGGTCATTTCACCGGCGTGTACACTGCAACAGGCCGTGTCGCTTGGGGAGCGGCCTCGTGCGACACGAAAATACTCATCCAGCGCAGAGCCCTCATGAGTACTAGCACGCTCGGGCAGGTTGCCAAGTGTGGCGCTCATGTCTAGCACCTGATCGTACAGCGAGAATTCGCCAACGGGCGCAAAGGAAAGGTCTGCTTGCTGCTTCCAGTTCTGCTCACGCAGCCCAGCGGCGGTTGCCTGCAACTCTGCTTCGCTGGACTTGCCATTCCAAAGAGCTTCCAGAGCAAATTTTAGTTCCCGGCGAGCGCCGATGCGCGGGTAGCCGAGGTTGTGAGTGGTGGTCATCCGAAACTCCTGATTCTGTGTTTAGTGAGTCGTTGTTAGGAATGGCCAGATTAGCGTTCGGGATCAATGAAAAATAATGGTATTATTTCAGGGTTCTATTAATTTTACTCATGGATTGTTAAATGATTGAGCGTAATCATCTGGAAGTGCTACGGGCCGTGGAAGCGGAAGGCTCGCTGACCGCGGCCGCCAATCGCCTTCACCTGACCCAGTCCGCGCTCAGCCACTCTGTTCGCAAGTTGGAGCAGCAGCTTGGAACCCCTTTATGGTTTCGGGAAGGTCGTCGACTTCGGCTGACCCAGGCAGGCGGCCACCTGCTGGCACTGGCCAACCGGCTGCTGCCGCAGTTTGAGCATGCAGAGATGCTAATCGGCCAGTTCGCCAACGGCCAAGCCGGCACGCTGCGCATCGGAATGGAATGCCACCCGTGTTATCAATGGCTGCTGAAAGTCGTGGGGCCGTACCTTGAAAAATGGCCGTCGGTGGATGTGGATGTAAAACAGAAATTCCAGTTTGGCGGCATTGGTGCGCTGTTTGGTCACGACATCGACATGCTGGTCACCCCCGATCCATTGCATCGACCAGGCTTGGTGTTTGAGCCGGTGTTTGATTATGAACAGGTGTTGGTGGTTGCGGCCAGCCATCGCCTAGCCAAGAAGCCCTGGGTAGAGGCTGCAGATTTGGAGCCAGAAACCCTAATCACCTATCCCGTAGCAATTGAGCGGCTGGATGTGTTTAATTATTTGCTGGTACCCGCAAACATGCGCCCAGCCCGCCATAAAACCATCGAAACCACAGATATTATGCTGCAAATGGTCGCAGCAGGCCGTGGAGTAGCAGCATTACCGCGCTGGTTGGTGCATGAATATAGCGACCGGCTGGGCGTGGTTCCGGTGAAGTTAGGGAAAGAAGGCGTTTCAAAACAGATTTTTCTGGGTTGTCGCGAGCGGGATGTGGGGGTGCAGTACATGGATTCTTTCATGAAGTTGGCACGAGAGGTTAGCTGGCGCTAAAGTCTTCGGTTACACTGCCCCAAAAATCTGCTAGGAATTACCGTTATGAGCGATACCCCTTCCGATCTCAAATACATCGACACTCACCAGTGGGTGCGAGTGCACGCCGATGGAACAGCAACGGTTGGCATAACTGACTTTGCCCAAGAGCAATTGGGTGATGTGGTTTATATCGGGGTTCCCGAGGTTGGTGAAACGGTTACCGGCGGCGAAGAAGCCGGCGTTGCCGAATCGGTGAAATCCGCATCGGATGTATTTAGCCCGGTTACCGGTGAGGTTATCGAGATTAATGAGCTTCTCGAAGATGAGCCAGAGAAGACCAACGAAGACCCGTACGGCGACGGCTGGCTGTTCAAAGTAAAGCTGGCCGATGAAGGCGAGCTTGAAGGTTTGATGGATGCTGCTGCTTACGCAGAGCATGTGGCGGCCGCCGAATAAACCGAGTAGGAACCGTCGGGCAAGGCTTTCCAAAACACGCTCCTTGCGGCACATCCATGTGGCGCTTGGGCTCCGCCATCCCTGGCTCCGCACAGTTTTGGAAAGCCTTGCCCGACGGTTCCCTCTAGCTTGGGTGCTGTCGTCGTTAGTTAATGTATAATCCACGCCCCGTTTTCCGATCAGGTGGTTGCAATGAATTTCCCGGTTTTATATTTACGCAAAGGCGCGGAGCGCAGGCTTCGGGCTGGCCATCTGTGGGTTTACAGCAACGAAGTGGATATCCAGCGGTCACCGTTGGCGCAGTTTGAAGCCGGTACTCAGGCTGAGTTACGTGCGGCAAACGACAAACCCCTGGGCGTAGTGTTCGTGAACCCTCATGCACTCATTTGCGGCCGCCTGATCAGCCGTGATGCGGCGCAGGGCATGACACCAAACCGACTGACCCAGCGCATGGAAACAGCACTGGTTCTGCGGGAACGGGTGTTTGATAAACCCTTCTATCGCTGGGTGTTTGGCGACAGCGACGGCCTTTCCGGGCTCGTGGTCGATCGGTTTGGCGATACCGTAGTGGTGCAAATTTCCACCGCTGGCATGGAGCACATGAAAGAGTCGATCATTCGGGCGATTCAGCGGCTGGCGCACCCCAAGGCCATTATTCTCAAGAATGATGGCAAGATGCGCTCAGTGGAAGGACTGGATACCTACGTTGAGCAGGCCCATGGCCCAGAAGCGACGCTACTTGAAGTGGAAGAAAACGGTGTTCACTTTGAAGTGCCCCTTGAAGGCGGCCAGAAAACCGGCTGGTTTTATGATCACCGAATGAATCGTCAGCGCTTGCAAGCGTATGCGCCAGGTAAGCGCGTGTTAGATGTGTTCAGTTACGTGGGCGGCTGGGGCATTCAGGCGGCTTGCGCGGGTGCTACTCAGGTTACCTGTGTAGATAGCTCTTCCTCAGCTATCGATTCTGTTCACCACAATGCCAAGCTCAATGGCCTGGATAACGTTGAGACTCTTGAAGGTGATGCATTCGAAGCACTGAAAGCGCTGGCGGACGAGAAGGAAAAGTTCGATATTGTGGTGCTGGACCCACCGGCATTTATTCCCCGCCGTCGTGACCAGAAAGCCGGTGAGCAGGCGTATGCCCGATTGAATCAGCTGGGTTTGCGGCTGCTGGAGCGGGATGGCCTGTTGGTGTCGGCTTCCTGCTCTATGCACCTCTCCCAAGAGAAACTGGTGGATATCATTCGGGGCAGTGGCCGCAAGATTGATCGCTTCGTGCAGCTTTTGGAGCAGGGGCATCAAGCGCCGGATCATCCGATTATTCCGGGAATTCCAGAGACTGACTACATCAAATCCTGCTTTGTGCGCTCTCTTACCGGGTTTATGTGACGCTGAAGCCGAACGCCTGCTCTCGAAAAGAGAGAGGGTTCGGCTCTTCTCTGGCAAGTATCAATCGCGAAGTGTCATAACATCCCAGCCCTGATTTCTGGCGAATTCTTCCAGCTTCGGGTCCGGGTCAACCGCAACCGGGTTGTCCACTTTTTCTAACAGCGGCAAATCATTGTGGGAATCGCTGTAGAACCAAGCGCCGTCCAGGCTCTCACCCGTAGCCGCCAGCCAGTCATTCAGCCGGGCGACTTTGCCGCCTTGAAAGCTGGGGGTACCCGCAATTCCGCCGGTATAACGGCCATCGACCATCTCTGGCTCAGTGGCAATCAGGTGGTCAATGCCCAGTGCATCGGCAATGGGCTCGGTCACAAACCGGTTGGTCGCCGTGATAATCATCAGGGTGTGACCACGTTCCCGGTGGCTGTTCAAAAGCGCATCGGCTTTTTTTAGCAGCATAGGGCGTACTTTTTTATCCATGAACGTGGCGCGCCATTCTAGCAGTTCGTCCATGCTGTGAATTGACAGCGGCTGAAGCACAAACCCAAGGTAGTTAAGTATATCCAGCTCGCCATTCAGGTAATCCTGATAGAAGCGATCATTGGCCTTACGGTAGGCCTGGGCATCAACAATACCTTCCTCTACCAAAAACTCACCCCAGGCATGATCGCTGTCGCCAGCGAGTAGGGTGTTGTCGAGATCAAAAATTGCGAGCGTCAAACGATTACCTCCAAGGACACGGAACTTGTGGAAGGCCGGTATCTTACCACGGGCGATTGCCAGCAGCTGCGTTTGCCGAAGCCTTGGGATTCTGTAAGAATGAGCGCAACTTGGAAAAATCCGACCGGTAACTATCTGACCGGTCTACCGACTCTATTAAGAGGACTGTGCCGTGATCGATTCAGACGGTTTCAGACCCAACGTCGGAATCATTCTGGCCAACTACCGGGGGCAAGTTCTCTGGGCAAGGCGAATAGGGCAGGACTCCTGGCAGTTTCCCCAAGGCGGCATCAATCATGAAGAATCGCCGGAAGAAGCACTGTACCGGGAGCTTGGAGAGGAAATTGGCCTAAACGCCAATGATGTTGAAATCATCAGTTGTACCCGGGGCTGGCTGAGGTATCGCCTTCCCCGAAGAATGGTACGGCAACACTCGCACCCCGTTTGCGTGGGCCAAAAACAGAAATGGTTCCTACTGAGGATGTTATCGCCAGATGCGCAAGTACGCGTTGACGGTACGAATTCACCGGAATTCGATGGCTGGCAGTGGGTAAGCTACTGGTACCCGTTGGGTCAGGTGGTTTCCTTCAAGCGCGAAGTATACCGACGTGCGCTGAGAGAGCTTGCACCAAGACTGTTCTACAACATGGAGCAGTGGCACCGAAGCGAGCATAACCGGCGTTTAAAGGAACAGGCGAAATGACGGACTGACACACCCATGCTGAGCATTCTGCGAAGTCTAGTACAAGAGGTAAACAGCGCCCGGGATCTTCAGGAGGCGCTGGGTATCATTGTATCGCGTGTGCAGAAAGCCATGGGAACCGAAGTGTGTTCCGTTTATCTGCTGGATCCAGCCTCCAACCGCTATATCCTAATGGCCACCGAAGGGCTATACCTGCAGGCTGTGGGCCAAGTGAGTCTTGCGCACTCTGAAGGGCTTGTGGGGCTTGTGGGCTCCAGAGAAGAGCCCATTAACCTGGAAGACGCACCATCCCACCCCCGCTATCGATACTTTCCTGAAACCGGCGAGGAGCGCTTCCGCTCCTTTCTCGGGGTCCCTATTATTCACCATCGCCGGGTACTCGGCGTGCTTGTAGTTCAGCAGCGGGAGAGCTCCCGGTGTTTTGACGAAGGTGAAGAAGCTTTTCTGGTTACCGTATCCGCTCAGCTTGCCGGTGTTATTGCCCATAGCGAAGCAACCGGTGCCATCAGCGGCCTGTCCCTGACCGGGGAAGAGGCCCGCGACGTGGCCTTCGATGGTGTGCCCGGCTCTCCAGGCGTAGCTATTGGCCACGGTGTAGTGGTTTACCCACCTGCAGATCTGGACGCTGTGCCCGAGAGGCCGGCTGAAGATATTGATTTGGAATTGGAGTTGTTCCGGTCTGCTGTACAGGCGGTTTGTGAAGATATCGAAGCTGTTGCAAAGCGGCTTACCTCCCGCTTGCGACCGGAAGAGCTGGCACTGTTCGACGTGTATCTTCGGATGTTGAGTGATGAGGCCTTGCCCGGAGAGGTTAACAACACAATTCGGGAAGGGAATTGGGCGCAAGGCGCCCTAAAACGGGTGGTTCTGCAGTACGTTCGCCAGTTTGAAATGATGGACGATCACTACCTGCAAGAGCGCGCGGTGGATATTCGCGACCTAGGTCGCCGCCTGCTTTCGTACCTGCAAGAAGGTGAGCAAAACGATGTGATTTACCCAGAACACACTGTTCTGGTTAGTGAAGAGCTCACTCCGGCCATGCTCGGTGAGGTGCCCCGAGGGAAGTTGGTGGGACTGGTGTCCGTTAAAGGCTCTAGCAACTCCCACGTTGCCATTCTAGCCCGCGCCATGGGTGTGCCCACCGTGATGGGGTTGGTGGATATCCCGGTTAATCAGCTTGACCGTAAAGAGTTGATTGTGGATGGGTTTGAGGGGCAGATTTTCGCCTCGCCCTCCTCAGATCTGCGGACGTTCTTCCAGGCTATTTTTGATGAAGAAGAGGAGATCGACCGTAGCCTGGAAGCGCTTCGCGACTTACCCTGCGAAACAACCGATGGCCACCGGGTTCCGCTTTTGGTCAATACCGGGTTGATGACAGATGTGGTGCGTTCATTGTCCCATGGCGCAGAGGGCATAGGTCTGTACCGCACCGAAGTGCCTTTCATGATCAAGGACCGTTTCCCCTCGGAACAGGAGCAGCGCCAATATTACCGTGAGCAGCTAGAGGCGTTTGCGCCCAATCCAGTCACCATGCGTACTCTGGATATCGGCGGCGATAAATCGCTAGCGTACTTCCCCATTGAAGAAGAAAACCCATTTCTGGGCTGGCGGGGCATTCGAGTTACATTGGATCATCCTGAGATCTTTCTCGTGCAAGTGCGAGCCATGCTCAAAGCCAGTGAGGGCTTGAATAACCTTCAAATCATGCTGCCCATGATCAGCAATATTTCCGAAGTGGAGGAATCCCTGCACCTGATTTACCGGGTGTACCACGAGGTGAGGGAAGAGGGTTTTGACATCCACATGCCCAAAGTGGGCGTAATGATTGAGATACCTGCTGCGGTGTATCAAATTCGTGAGCTGGCGGACCGTGTGGACTTCCTGTCAGTTGGCTCCAACGACTTGACTCAGTACTTACTTGCGGTAGACCGCAACAACCCACGGGTGGCGCAGCTCTATCACTCGTACCACCCGGCTGTGCTGCAGGCGCTGGTGCGCATTGCTCAAGATGCTCATGCGGTGGGTAAGCCCCTGGGTATTTGCGGTGAATTAGCCGGGGACCCCGGGGGGGCATTGCTGTTAATGGCCATGGGCTACGATTCTTTATCCATGAACGCGGCCAGTTTGCCGAAAGTAAAATCGGTGATTCGCAGTGTAAGTAAGGAATGGGCAGTGACGCTTCTGAAAGATGTGCTGCTGCTGGATTCGCCCCATGTAATCAAAAGCTGTGTGGATCTCGCGTTGCGTAACGCAGGCTTCGGACGTTACCTCCGGCCAAGTAAATCCACAACAACAGCACTGGCGGCACACACCACCACCTGAGGATGTCATATTAGGCAGCCTTTCAAATCTAGGGTGTGTACTCTAAACCGGGTTGTTACCTTGTTAGTCAGACAATTCAGAATGTTAGCTCTGGCTATTTATCCGGAAAAGGAAAGGCTATGAAACCGCCAACCGATCTGAAACCTACTCCACGCATCGGGCTCGCGCTCGGTGGCGGCGGCCCTTTAGGTGGCATTTATGAGATTGGCGCACTCCGGGCGCTGGATGAAGCGCTGGATGGGCTGGATTTCAACAATCTTGATGTTTATGTGGGTGTTAACGCCGGCTCGTTTGTGGCAGCCAACCTGGCTAACCAGATGACCACCGCGCAACTGTGCCGGATCTTTGTTCGCAATGAAGCCGAAGTTCACCCGTTTCACCCAGACGTATTTTTTCGTCCCGCATTAAAGGAAATGGGCAGCCGGCTGTTGGCCGTGCCCGGGCTACTTTCTACCGCCGTTCGCCGTTTTATCAGTAACCCCTACGATCAGAGCCTGCTGGAAGCCATGACCATATTGGCGCAGGCGGCGCCTGCCGGGCTCTTTGACAACGAAGGGCTGCATGAGTACCTCAAGCGCGCCTTTTCTATGCTGGGACGTTCAAACAATTTCCGGCAGTTGAAGCGCAGTCTCTATATTGTGGCTGCGGATGTGGAAAGCACCGAGGCGGTGTGTTTTGGTGCTCCCGGGTTCGATCACGTGCCGATCTCCAAAGCTATTCAGGCAAGCACAGCGTCGCCAGGGCTGTATGTGCCGGTTGATATTGATGGCCGGTATTATGTGGACGGAACGTTACGCAAAGGCCTGCATGCTTCAGTGGCGTTTGAAGATGGCGCAGATCTGGTTTTTGCCGTAAATCCCCAGGTGCCAATTGACGCCAGTGCAGCCGTTAGAGCCGGAACCATGGGGCCTGGGGAGTTGACACATTCGGGCATGCCCAGCTTGTTGTCCCAGATGTTCAGAACAATGGTGTATTCACGTATGCAATCGGGCGTGGCCCATTACACGACGGATTACCCGAATAAAGATCTTCTTCTGTTTGAGCCGACAAGAGACGATGCCAAGCTGTTTCTCTCTAACGTGTTCAGTTTCCAGTCACGTAGGATGGTGTGTGAGCACGCCTATCAAATGACCCGTCGGGATTTGCTGAACCGGGCGGATGAGTTAGAGCCTAAACTGATAAAATACGGCATAACGTTGCGCCGAGATCGTCTGGAAGACGAACAACGCACCATCAGTACCAGTCTTTATGGCGAAATGCTGCCACTCTATGTGGCCAAAAGCAGGCAGAAAAAGGCAGCGGGGAAGGGCAAGCTCGCAACTGGGCTAGAAAACGTCACCCATCTGTTTTCAAAAGCAGAATAAAAACGGGCCAGGCGCGCAAAACACGCCTGGCCCACTGGTTTCTGGTTCGCGCCCGCGAATCAGAGAATGTAACGGCTCAGATCTTCGTCTTCCGACAGTTCCCCAAGCTTTTCATTTACGTAATCTGCGGTTACTTCAAACGTATCGGTTACGTCATCACCGGCATCAAAGGACAGGCTTTCCAGCAGCCGTTCCAGAACCGTATGCAGGCGCCGGGCACCGATGTTTTCGGTGGTCGCATTTACCTTCCAGGAAATTTCTGCAATGCGGGCGATGGCTTCGTTGTTGAACGTCAACTTAACGCCCTCTGTTGCCATCAATGCCTCATACTGCTGAACCAGTGAAGCATCTGGCTCGGTAAGAATGCGTTTGAAATCATCCGGGGTAAGAGCCTGTAGTTCCACGCGGATGGGCAGGCGGCCCTGAAGCTCCGGAATCAGATCCGAGGGCTTCGACAGGTGAAACGCGCCGGAAGCAATGAACAGGATATGATCCGTGCGCACTGAGCCGTATTTTGTGCTCACGGTGCTGCCTTCAATGAGCGGCAGCAGATCCCGCTGAACCCCTTCCCGTGACACGTCCGACGACGTGTTTTCAGAACGTTTAGCCACCTTGTCAATTTCATCGAGAAACACAATGCCATTTTGTTCTACGGCGAGAATGGCTTTTTGCTTGATCGATTCCTCGTTGACCAGTTTAGCGGCTTCCTCTTCCTTTGCCCGCTTGAGGGCATCGGAGACCTTCATTTTTCGGGGCTTGGATTTTTCAGAGGCCATATTCGAGAACATGCTCTGCAACTGATTGGTCATCTCCTCCATGCCAGGAGGCGCCATGATCTCAACGCCGCCGCCGGAATTGCTCAGATTAATTTCGATCTCTTTGTCGTCCAGTTCACCTTCACGCAGCTTCTTTCGGAACATCTGACGCGTGGAGGAGTCCTCAGGCGGCTTCTGGCTGTCTTCGCTGAAGCTTCTGGCTGGCGGTATCAGGGCGTCTAGAATACGTTCCTCAGCGGCATCCAAGGCTCTCTCTTCATGGAGTTTCATTTCCTGCACACGCAGCATCTTCACGGCCATGTCTGCCAGGTCACGAATAATGGACTCAACATCACGCCCTACGTAGCCCACCTCAGTGAATTTGGTGGCTTCTACTTTCAGGAAGGGCGCATCGGCTAGCTTGGCCAAGCGGCGGGCAATTTCGGTTTTACCCACGCCGGTGGGGCCGATCATCAGAATATTCTTTGGCGTAACCTCATCACGAAGGGTGCTGTCCAGTTGCATGCGGCGCCAGCGGTTTCTAAGGGCAATTGCCACTGCGCGCTTGGCCTCTTGCTGGCCCACGATGTGTTTGTTGAGTTCGTGGACAATCTCACGGGGAGTCATTGCAGACATGTGTGCTCCGGATCAATCGTTTTTGGAGAGTGTTTCAAGTGTGCGATTGTGGTTCGTGTAGATGCAGATGTCCGCTGCTATATCCAAGCCTTTCTCCACAATTTCATGGGCAGAAAGCTCGGTGTTCTCAAGCAGTGCGCGGGCAGATGCTTGCGCGAACGGGCCGCCAGAGCCAATCGCAATCAATCCCTGCTCGGGTTCGATCACATCGCCGTTTCCGGTGATGATCAAAGATGCGGTTTCATCCGCCACCGCCAGAAGCGCTTCCAGTCGTCGCAATGCTCTATCTGAGCGCCAGTCTTTGGCCAGTTCAACGGCCGCTCTTGTAAGATTGCCCTCGTGCTTTTCAAGT
Source organism: Marinobacter sp. (assembly GCF_052094685.1). Lineage (GTDB taxonomy): Bacteria > Pseudomonadota > Gammaproteobacteria > Pseudomonadales > Oleiphilaceae > Marinobacter. Next base: position 5,695 of record NZ_JBQDKB010000001.1, on the reverse strand, counting down.
TGGGCTTCAAACCGTTCAAATAGAGTAAAAGCATCGGCAGTGCCGCCGGCAAAACCGGCAACCACCTTGCCATTGTAAAGGCGACGAACCTTGCGGGCGTTGCCCTTCATTACGGTATTGCCCAGAGAAACCTGGCCGTCGCCTCCCATGGCAACTTCGTCATCGCGTCTGACGGAAAGAATGGTAGTCATTAGGGCTCCAATTGCCTGATAAAAATCGGTATTGGCCAGTTATGGAGGCGGGATAAAAGAATTCAAGTGCCTGCGCAGAGGAGTCTGCCGGGTGTGCGCGGGGTAGCTATTCTTTCTTTGGAATTTTCCGGGCCAGCGGCTGAATGTTAATAGACACAAGCTTGTCCACGGCAGAGCTCATTTGGCTCCGTGAGGTGAACGGGCCCACATTCACGCGGTACCACACAGAGCCGCTATCTAGCTCAATATTTTGTACCGAAGCCCTAAGGCCCAAAAAGGCAATCTGCGCCCGTTGGCGCTCGGCGTCTTCCTTACTGCGAAAAGAGCCAGACTGCACAATGTAGTCGTAGTTCTGCTTGGATGGACCAGGGGTGTACTCGTCCACCTTCGAGGGAACAACTTCTGATTCCGGAAGCATGTCGTAAAACCGAAAGCCCGGCTTCTTTTCCTGCTGCTCTGCGGCCTTTTTTGTTGGTTGTTGCGCCGGCTTCTCGACGGCGGGCTGAGGGCCTGTGCTGGGCGGTACGGAATTTAAGTACACAATAAATCCGATAAACCCACCGACCGTGGCCAAAGACAGGATCCACTTCAAGGATAGACCTCCACGTTGGGAGCGAGCCGGTGCTGCAGGCTTTGTGCGCTTTTTGGGTGCGCGCGCAGCCTTGCTCGGCTTTCTCTTGGACGTGGTGGACGGCGTGGCCGATCGTTTTTTTCGGGCGTAATCTTGGGCCATTGTTGCTACTTACATCTCTTCTGGTGCGCTGACGCCCAATAGGCCAAGCCCGTTGTCAATTACCTGGCGCACGGCGAGGTAAAGGCTTACACGGGCATCACGTACGGCGGTGTCTTCAATCAGCACTTTGTGGGCGTTGTAGTAGGTGTGGAACTGGCCAGCCAGGTCCCTCAAGTAATGCGTAAGGTGGTGCGGTTCGCGCTGGGCTGATGAGTTGGCAATAAGCTCTGGGTATTTTGCCAGTTGGTTTGCCAGCTCTTTTTCCTCATCCAGAGTAAGCAACGACAAATCACCCACGCACTCATTGAACCCGCGCTCAACGCCTTCGGTAGCCAGCTTTCGCAGCACGCTGCAAATACGCGCATGGGCATACTGAATGTAATACACCGGGTTTTCATTGGTTTGAGAGCGGGCCAAATCGATATCGAAGGTCAACTGGGAATCCACGCGCCGTGCCGCGAGGAAAAAGCGGGTGGCATCGCGGCCTACTTCGTCAATCAGATCTCGAATGGTCACATAGCTGCCGGCACGCTTGGAGATTTTCACCTCCTGGCCGGAACGAGTCACCATAACCATCTGGTGCAGAACGTAATCCGGCCAACCCTGGGGAATGCCCGCGTTCAGTGCCTGTAACCCGGCACGAACCCGGGTAATCGTGGAGTGGTGGTCGGCGCCTTGCTCATTGATTACCGTGGTAAAACCGCGCTCCCACTTGTCCAGGTGGTAGGCCACGTCTGGCAGAAAGTAGGTGTAGCCGCCATCCTGTTTGCGCATTACCCGGTCTTTGTCATCGCCGAACTCTTTGGTTTTCAGCCATATAGCGCCGCCGTCTTCATAGGTGTAGCCATTTTCTTGCAGGCGCTTAACGGTCGCTTCTACTTTGCCGCTCTGATAAAGCGACGATTCCAGAAAATACACATCAAATTGCACGCCGAACGCCTTCAAATCCAGATCCTGCTCCCGGCGCAAATACGCCACCGCAAAATCCTGAATGGCGGCACGGTCTTCCGGGTCGGCGCTGGCGGTTACTTCACGATCGTCTGCGGTTACTGTATTACCGGCAAGATAAGCCTTGGCGACATCGGCAATATAGTCGCCGCGGTAACCGTTTTCTGGCCAGCCGTCGTCTTCCGGCGTTAGTCCTTTCACACGAGCCTGCACCGAGAGCGCAAGATTGTTTATCTGAGCGCCGGCATCGTTGTAGTAAAACTCCCGGGTAACATCGTAACCGTTTGCTTCCAGCAGGCGGCACAGGCAATCGCCAATGGCCGCGCCCCGGCCATGACCAACATGCAAGGGGCCGGTGGGGTTTGCGGAAACAAACTCGACCTGAACTTTCTTGCCCTTACCGTTGCTGTTTCGACCGAACTGGCCCGCTTCATCCAGAATCGTATTAACGATCGCAAACGCACTGGAGGTGCTCATGAAAAAGTTGATAAAGCCCGGGCCGGCAATTTCTACTTTCTCCACCGCACTGCTTTGTGGCAGCTTTTCGATCAGTAGCTCAGCCAGCTTGCGAGGTGCGCAGCCCGCCGTTTTGGCGGCAACCAGTGCAATGTTGCAGGCATAGTCACCGTGGGATTTATCCTTGGTGTTGCCCACTTGCGGCGTGTAGGTCTGGTCGGCAGGCAGGGTGCCTTCAGATTGAAGGGCAGCCAGTGCGGACTGGAGCAGATCGGAAATGGTCTCTTTCATGCTGTTGGACGGCTCGGGTTGCAAAAATGAGGAGGCGGTAAGCAAAAACGCCCACCGAAAATTCGATGGGCGCTATTATCGCGGAAAGTCGTTTTGTAAGCAAAAAGCCCGGCGCGTGGCCGGGCTTTTGCGCGTTCGTCAGCTTAAAGCCCTAACGGGTTAATTTATTCAGTCGCTCGGTCAAAAGCGCTAGTGCCGCCCGGTGGTGTCACGGTTACTGTTAATTTCATCAGTTCTGTCCGATTTGAATCCGGTTCAATGAAAGTACACCCGGTGAAGCTGTACGGGGTTTGCAGAAGAGCAGATGATGACCCTAATGTGTAGCTGCTGGAAGAAGCCGGAATAAGCGTTCCGTTCGTGACTTCAAATTCCATGGTCGTGCCAACTGGGGGGGAATACATGCTGCTATTGGTTCCCTCAAGATCGACAAATGCTTCTGCACATAAAGCTCCGCCAGTTGCTGGGATCGTCTGCGTGTCTAGCTCAACGCTTACTCCCGTAGATGTAGTCATCAATATTCTAACCGTACTGTCGATTTCTCCGGTAGGTGTCGGCCCATTGGCATTAGCGGGGGCCAGGGTGCCGTGGGTATAGGCTCTTATTTCAGCATAGCCGGCTCCTGGGGCGTTGCTAATATTCAAGCTTTCCCATGTGACATTGCAGCGACCTTCATTATCGAGGATGCACTCTGGTTCAATGCTGCCAACAGTTGTTTCGAAGTTAACCACGGTATTGCCGCGTATGCGATTACCTTGATTGTCAGCTGCCAAAAGGGTTAGTGGCACTTTTACACCGTTAATGCCTCTTGTGTCAGGTGCAAAGTTGCTTGTACTCAAAGAGAAACGCTCCGCATACGGCAGCTTAGAGTTGACCGCAATCGGCGCTGAATACGCCTCTAGAAGGCTGCCAATTGTATCTGTATAGCTGGCAATAACCCGAAAAACAACGTTATCAAAACCGACAGCTGCTTTAATTTTAACCTCCGCGTAACCGTCTTCATTGGTTTTACCGCCGTTGACAGGCTCGAGTACAGCAACGTCTGTGTTTCCAGGGTTGTCGAGAGTAAAGGTTACAGATTCCCCTTCGATGCCGTTATTCTGGCTGTCTTTTAGCTGCACACTGAGTGTAGAGGTTGTCTCACGACCCTCTGTGGAATACCAGGATGGGGCGATGGAGTTAGGGGTGGGGCGGCCTGTGGTTAAAGAGTTTGCAGGCAGCTCTGCTAGCGCAATAGTTGTTTCTGCAGTCGCTGTCAGACCTGCCACGCCCTCTAGCTCAGCGCGAACCAAGTCCTCTGTGCGTGAACCGCAGCTTTGAGCCGTATACAATACCTCAATGTAACCCAAGCTCACTGACGCGTTTTCCGTGGAGAGAGGCGATATCGCGCCCTGTTGTTCGCCGCAGCGCGAAGTGAGTTTAATGGATAGCGGCTGTCCTTTGATCTGGGTTTCAGTTTGTGCATCGGCTATGGATAGGTACAGTTTGGTTTGGACGCCCAGAGGCAGTGGTGTGCTTCGGGTATTTCCGATTACGCCTTTATTGAAGGTGCCTGTGTTGAAAAAGCCAAGTGCCAATTCCTGACCCTGTTTGGGCAGAATGTTCAAAGTTGTGGATGCAATGGTGTCGGTATCAGTAATGCGGGCATAGACTGTATCGTCGCCAATACAGCCGTTAGCCTTGTAGGTGCTAATCAGTTCGCCGGATGCTGTAGATCCTGTTGTGTCGATCGATGACAGCCCGGAGTCGATGCAGGTTGAGAAGAATTCAACATTGCTTTCCTTGCCTATAATCCGATCAAAAGTGCCCGAGTTGTCGAGCGTACCGATGACGGAACGAATAGAAGTGCTCGGCTCTGTCTCGATGTTATAGTCCAATGTTGTCTTTTCTGCGGCTAGGGTTTGAGTGAAGGTACCCGCCGAATCGAAGGATCCAATTGCAAGGTTGTTTTCGTTTATAGACAAATCTACAGAGGCTCGCAGTTGGTTGTCTGTGCCGGCTAGTGCGTAAACAGAGTCTGTGCCCAAACACTTCCCGGCAGGGCCCTCAGCTGTGTATATCGCTAACAGCTGGCCGCTGTTTGTCACACCAGTTGTCTCGATTTTCGCTCTTCCTGCATCGAGGCACATAGATGTAAACTCAACACTCAGACCGCTGCTGATCACCGGGTCATCGTTATTGTCAACGATAGCCAGACGAAGATCCGTAGAATTGGATCCACCAGTACCGCTGGTTAGGACAGGGGTGGTGGCGTCAAGAATACCTTCTTGAAAGATGCTGCTGTTGTCAAAGGATCCAACTCGATAGGCTGATGGAGGTGTAGATCCAGTGGGTGACTGGTTTGTCATCGTTATCTTGGCGAGATTGGAGAAATTGTGATTAACACGGGCGTAAAGTACATCTTGGCCTGCACAGCGCTCATCGGGTGTGTATTCCGAGTAACCAACTCCCGTATCCAAACTGACGCTTTCGGGTCCAAATGCCGCCCAGCCAGATGAAGCACAGGCAGAAAAAAAGGTAACTGTATTATCAACCCCCAAGACTAACTCATCAGAGTTTTCTTTGAGAATTGCTACCTGTAAACGAGCAGGCTCATTTCCGATTAGTGGGTTCGGAGGGGTCGCTTGAATCTGGTTGGCAACAAATGTTGTTGGGTCTGTTATGTCAGTCAAATAACCGATTCGATACACAGGTTCTGGAGGAGTGTTTCCGCCAGTGTCGCCGTTACCAGTATCTGGGTTAGATGCTTCCCCATCTGTATTGTCGTTAGTCCCATCCCCAGAATTGTCCTCTGTGGGCTCCTGAGGCGAGGGGTTCACATTAACAATGGGTGTCGAACCATCATCTCCACCACAAGCAGCCAAAAGTGCCACCAGCGACAGCGCCGACGCACGAGCAAGAAATTTCCCTGACATTATTTTTCTCCAGTTTTCGTTACAGCAAGAGCCCTTGAATGCTTATCTCGTGCGTGATGATCGCAGCAAGCTGTGGCGCATTTATAGGTATGTATTTTTGATTTGCTGAAAAGCATAGCATAGGTTTTCGCTATACAATGCTGATTAGTATTCATTTCTGCAAT